>CAZXYA010000076.1:0-22857 GCA_964644655.1 uncultured Saprospiraceae bacterium
ATTCAGACTGTACTATAGGTTTACAGAAGAAACAGTTTTAGGGATGACCTCTCTTCCTTTTGGGAAGGGGGGCTCCCTTTTTTTATGCCCCTACCTCATTGACAGCGGATGCACCTATTCCTACTACATAAAATTGATTCTGAAGGGGTGTCAAAATTGCCATAATTTACTTATAAGTAGAGAGAAATTGTAAAGTGAAATACCTGTAAAATAGTTTAGATTAGAACGGTATCTTACTACTATTTCTCATTGTGGTGTGACTTTAATAGTTAGCCATTTTAAATCCTTCTAGTAATTTGCAGAGGTTACTTTTGTTAAATGTAATATATAATTTTTGTTTATTTGAATTTTCTACAAATTATTTATAGCCTTTGAAAAATAACCAAGCACCACTTTAGAATATTGTAACTTGGCAATAATTTTAATTGTTAGAAATTTATGCCTTAGCCCTCAAGATATATTCTTTCTAAATTTTTATTGGTTTGTGAAAAATTATCATAACGTTTAAAGGTATCCTAAACAATACTTTACAAATCATAAAATTAACTCACCTAATTATTTACATATTTTAATTTGACAAATTCATTTTATTTATTTATGTTGCATAAAATTAAACGAAATATACCATCAAAATTCCCCCATTTTTACTAAAATTCCCCTCATTTTAGAAATTTCTTCAAGACATCCTATAGAACTAATAAGTCGCACAATAAACTTTACATACGGACAAATCTAACACATACCACCTATATTAAATTTGAGGTAGCATAAATATTTCTAATTGATGTATTTAATTATGTCTATACACTCAACATTTTACCTACATACTCACATACAACAATAGAAAAATTTCCACTTAGTCGCTCCTATAATTAGGGACTATTAAAATAGTAATACCTAATAGTAATTAGTATCAAACGACTAGTTACGAAAGGGTAGGCTATATCTGTATTTGAAAATACGAAGTGGGAAAATAGGTTATAATAACATTTTACAATCAAAATTTAGGCCCAAGTGGTAATCCTCAGATGATTGTCTGTGCATCAATTTTCGAATCAATTACTGTTATTGATAGAATTAAGAATGGCCAGTTCTAAGGAAGGTTAAACATCTATGAGTATGCAATTAAAAAAAATTACGCCAATTAATTTCTTGGTTAACAAACGTTTATTAAGTCTTTTATTATTTATATTTTCCATTACTTCCTATAGTTATGGACAATGTTCTATGTCCTGTGATGATGAAATTCAAGTCTCTCTAAATAATGAATGTGAGGCCGAAATCACCTATCGGATGATTCTACGAGATCCAGATAATTCTAATGTTTGTAATCCAAATGGTCCGTCAGCTTATCAAGTTATTATTATGGATGAAGCAGGAGTTGAAATACCCTCAAGTCCTGTTATTACTTGTGAATATGTTGGCAGAACTTTATTAGTGAAAGTAAAGCATTGGTATTCGGGGAATAGTTGTTGGTCAAGAGTAGTTGTAGAAGATAAAATTGCTCCAAGAATTGTTTGTGAATCGGTAGAATTGTGGTGCAACCAAAATACTGCACCAGTTTCTGAAGGTGGAAGTGTACTAAATCCTACTTTACGAGATGTTTGTGCGGACGAATGCGGAGGGATAGTCTATGAATACGAAGATAAAACAGTATTGAATGCTTGTGGAGATGAAGGATTCCTTAACGGAATTGTGAGGACGATTTATCGAACGTGGAAAGCTTGTGATGATAATGGCAATTGTAGTACTTGTGTACAAACGATTACTTTGAGAAGCATCGACTTATCTGAAATTAATTTACCACCGAATTTTACTGATGAAAATGCTTTTTCTTGTACAGGTTTTAATGCAGAGGACTTAAGCCTTACGGGGACTCCTAGTTTACATGAACTGCCTATTTCAGAAGATTTATGTAGCATTCATATCTTTCAGGAAGACAATATTATTCCAAAATGTGAGGGAGCTTATGTTATTGAGCGTACGTGGACTCTACGTAATAACTGCACTAATGAAACACTAGAACAGGTTCAAATTATTGAAGTGACGGACCAAACAGCCCCTTTGATTGCCTGCGAAAATGATATAATTAGGCTGGCTGGTTCAGCAAGATTAACCCCTTTTTCTTGTTTGACAACAGTAATGATTCCTGCTGCGATTATTACGGATGATTGTAGTAGTCAAGAAAATATCCATGTAATTACAAAAATTTATGGAACAGATGAAGAAACGGGACAGCGGATAGTCGTCGCTCGGGTAGAGGATGCGAATGGTGGGTTCATGCAAGAATTGGAATATGGAACCTATGAAGTCTATTACCAAGCAACAGATGCCTGCGGAAATATTAGTGATAATTTAGACAATGCTTGTATTATCGAGGTGGAAGACGATATAGCACCAACACCAGTTTGTAATGGCTTAACTAAATTAACTTTAGATAGAAATGGCGAGGGAATCATCTATGCGGCATCTTTTGATAATGGCAGTTATGATAATTGTTGTATTGAAAGTTTCCAAGTGAGAAGAATGGATACCGACTCGGCAATATTTATGGATTATGTGGAATTTAGTTGTGAAGACACCCAAATAGATGAGCCTTTGATGGTCATGTTACAGATTACAGATTGTAATGGGAATAGTGCTATTTGTATGATAGAAGTATTGATTGACGACAAGACTCCTCCAACCATTATTAGCTGTGCAGACCCAATTACGGTTGCCTGTAAAAGTAGGCTAAGTTTAGAAGAAATCAGAGATGGTTTATTAAGTCCACCAATAGCCGAAGATGATTGTATCGGAGGACTTACCTTTAATGTCCTATTAAAAGAAGATTTTAGAAATAACTGTGGAGTAGGTGCCGTTATTTATACTTGGGAAGTATTTGATGCAGCAGGAAATGGACCTGCTACTTGTGAACAATTGGTTGCTTTCATAGATGATACACCTGTAATGCTTAACTTTCCAGCAGACTTTTTGGACACCACTTGTGTAACGAATGTAGATGCATTGACACCAGATAGAACAGGAACATTAGAGATTATTGGAAATGACTGTGAAATGGTGGAATTTTTCTATGAAGATTCACCTGTTCATGGCAATGATCCATCTTGTATTACTTTCTATCGAACTTGGTTTGCTAATAATCTTTGTACCGATTCTATTTATGAGCATATTCAAATGATTTCCGTTCAGGACGTAGAAGCACCAATTATTAATTGTAATGGAGAATTTTTTGATATTTGTTTAGATGGAGGAGTTTGTGCTCGTTCCTTTGAAATACCGGGCGTAGTAGCATTAGATTGTAGTAATGAAGTGACCATAACTGCTATATGGACTTTTACCCCAGCCGATATATGTATAGGAGAAGTAACTACGGGCATGATTGAAGATGCTGGGAATGGTTTTATAGGACCAGAAGTTGGCCCCGGACAACTGTGGGTAGATTTTTATGCAACCGACGCTTGTGGGAATCAAGCTGTTTGTAGAAGAGATTATACTGTTAAAGATTGCCAGGCACCTGAAATTATTTGTATTCCAGGGCTGACCTTAAATTTAGATAATGAAGGAATTATCGAAGTTTGGGCAAATGATTTCCATCAAGAAATTATTGATAATTGTGAAGATTGTGAAGGTGGCGATTATATCTTTTCTTTTTCGCAAGATACAAGCGAAACGGTTCGATTTTATGGATGTGATGATTTAGGGTTGAAGACGGTACAAATATGGATAACAGATGCCTCAGGTAACCAGAATTTCTGCCCAGTAAGCTTTGTGATTAAGGGGGCTGAAATTTGTGCGGAATTGGGGCAAGATACTACAATAACCGTAGACCCAGGCGGCATGACTGGCATAGCAGGAAAGATTTATAAAGAAGAAGGGGAAGCAGTAGAAGCAGTAGCAGTAATTGCAGAAAATCACCTTTCTGAAATGATGGATATGCATATTACAGATAATAGCGGTATTTATGCTTTTGAATTCCAAAGAAGCGCTAACGTGGTGATTAATCCGAAGAAGGAAGACGATATTTTAAATGGAGTAACCACCTTTGATATTCTACAATTGAGAAGACATATCCTAGGTTTTGCAGAACTTGATTCTCCTTATAAAATGATTGCGGCAGATGTGAATCGAAGCAATGCTATTACTACAGCCGATATTGTTGCTTTAAGAAAAGTTATTCTACAAATAGACGAAACCTTTAAAAATAATACTTCTTGGCGTTTTATTAAGGCAGATCATCAATTCGCCAATCCAGCGAATCCATTCGCTGAAAATATACCAGAATATGCAACCATACCAGAGTTAACAGAAGAAGTAAAACTAGATTTTATAGCCATCAAAGTAGGCGATTTAAATGGGAATGCTGTTGGTAGAAAATCAATAAATCCAACGGCACAATCTAGAACTCGACCTGCAATTGACGTTACCTTAGGGGACAGGCAAATTATTAAGAACACTATTGAAACCATCATTTTTAATGTAAACAAAACAGATATTCAAGCACTACAAATGACGCTTAGTTTTGATCCAAATTTAGTCGAACTAATCAATGTTTCCGAATCGGAGCAAGTGAGTGAAGCTAACTTTGGAACTCGATTCTTAAGTAGAGGTGCCTTAACTATGAGTTGGGAGGCACCTACAAACACCAATGAAGCCTTAAGTTTTCAATTAAAGGTGAAAACGAATAGAACGGTGGCAGTAAGCGAATTATTTAGTATTAATTCTGCTTTCACCCCTGCCGAAGCTTATGATGGACAAGGAACGGTTTATCAAATGGGCTTAGTGTTTTTGGGTAATAAATATGATTACGCATTATTCCAGAATCAACCGAATCCATTTAAGCAAGCAACCACTATTCGATTTACCTTACCTGCAAAAAGTCAGGGCAAATTGACCATTCTAGACAGCACCGGACGAACACTAAAATCCGTCGAGCAGACTTTTGAAAAAGGTATCAATGAAGTGGAAATGATTGATTTAGACCAAAAAGGCTTATTGTTCTATCAATTAGAGACAGCGTTTGGTACTCGGATTCAAAAAATGCTTCGAGTGGAATAATAGTTAGCAATAACGTCTATTGATTAACTAATAGATTACAACAGAAAAGAAATTGAAAAATTAAAAAGTGCTGGAAAGCGATACTTTGGAATTATTAACTTTCTCATTTCTTACTAAGAATTGCCTAGTAAGCAAAAAATATAGCCAATCGTTTCCTTGGGTGAGGAAGCGATTGGTTTTTTATTGCTAGTCAATAATCTTAAAAGTAGTTCGTCGATTTTCTTGATGCTCTTCTTCTGTACAACGACTACAAGCACAATCTGCCGCAGGAGAAGATTTTCCGTAACCTCTAGAAGATAAGCGAATATCTTCAATACCCGCAGATATTAAATAATCGACGGCTGATTTTGCTCGTCGAGCAGATAAATCTTGGTTATAAGCTGTCGTACCTCTACAATCGGTATGTGCAGCTAATTCTATTTTAATAGCTGGATTTTGACTCAATAAATCCGCCAATTCATTCAAGGTAGGTTTGGCATCATTACGAATCGCAGCTTTATTAAATTCATAATAAATATTATCTAAAACAATTTCTTGATTTTTGAAAATTTTATCTAAGACAATCTCGATTTCAAAGAAACGTTCTGGATCCGAAGGATCTTTAGCAATCCCTATAGTAGAAAATCGCTCATCATTATTCAAATATCCTTCATTCGAAGCAAAAAAGTCATAATTGGTTTCTTCTGCTAATTCCAATTCAAATAAACCATTCTCTCCCACAGTTACCGTTTCACTTTTGCCATTGACATTAATTTGCACATTGGCGCCTTCCAATGGTTTTCGACCTAAAACGCGACTATTAGGATTATTAGGATCTTCATAAATTTTTTCTAAAACATAACCATTTAAGGTCATGGAATAAACAACAGGTGGTGCTTCCTTAGTCGTATCTTTCGGTGGGGGAGGAGGAGGCACGAGTCTTTCAAATGTATAAATATCATCTAAGCCATTGCCTTCGTCTCTAGTCGACGTAAAATAACCTTTGTGGATTACTTTAGGGTTAACAATTGGCGCTCTATGATCTACCAAATAATTAAAATCATCTGCACCTGAATTAATCGGTGCTTTTAGATTAAAAGGAGAAGTCCATTCCCCATTAGCTCTTTTATACACTCTAAAAACATCTAATCCCCCCATACCTGCATGGAAATCAGAAGAAAAATATAGGGTATCTGCATCAATGGTTGGAAACTTTTCATGCCCAATTGTATTGATACTTCTGCTCAAAATTTTTGGAATATCCCAACCAGCAGGTGTTCGTTTACTTTCATAAATATCAAATCCACCCCAGCCGTCATCTGGATGATTTGCTGAAAAATATAAGGTATTCCCATCGTCAGAAATAGCAGGACTGATGTAATTGATTTCTGGTTCTGTAAATTCTATTACTCGAGGAACAGACCAACTATTCCCATTTCTTTCACTCACCATAATTTTACAAAAAGCCTGATTATCTTCGTCTCCAAAACAACGAATAAAATACATTTCACTAAAATCCTTGGTAAAAACAGCAGAGCCTTCATTATGCACTGTATTAATCGGTGATTCAAAGGGCGTAACATCATTAGTGTTCAAATCCACAATAAACAAATCCATAAAGTCCTTCCCCGTCCAAGCATATTCTTCTTCTCCCATACTTTCTGATCTATCAGAACTAAAAACCAAGGCATTACCTAAATAAATAGAAGGCGAAAAATCTGCTGCTCGATTATTGAATCGTACTTTTCCAACGGTATATTCTTCATAGGCTCCTTCTTCCAGCCATTTCATTGCAATTTCACAATTTCGAATTTCTCGCTTATATTCATAGGGACTACCAATTTCATTCCCTAAATCTTTAAAGGCTTGAACCGCTTCTGCATACTGCTGGGTTCGTTTCAGGGCATAAGCATATTCCTCTAAGGCATCTGTGCCATAAGAATAATCATAAGCTGTTAAATACCATTCGATGGCTTCATCCGATTGATTGGTCAATTTATAACTTTCACCAACCAAAAAAGCTAATTGCCCTTGGTCAACTCGACTTTTGGCACGTTTATACTCCGATTTAAGCATCGGAATAGCTCTTTTATATTGCTTGCGCTCAAAAGCAGTCGTACCATCTTTTATTTTCTGGACATAGGTACAGCTACCAACTAGGCATAATAAAGAAAAAGAGAGGAGAATATATTTGAACATATAAGGTGAATTTTAAAAATCCGCAAAAATAAGTTAGTACACTATAACAAAAGTTTTTTAAAATTCCTCGCCGAGCCGCCGCAGGCGAAATATCAATAAACTTTTGTTACACTGTAGTTAGCAACGATGAAAAAATAAATTAATTTAACATCATCATTATTAATCATTTTTGACTTCCAAGCGTCTTTTAGGCCTTGAAATGTCTAACGGATGTACCTATTCTTTTGACCTTACCTGGAAATAAGGGGAAAATTAGCAATAGTTTTTTAAAAAAACGTTTATAGCTGCTTTTTTGTTGTTAACATTTTAGGCGCAATACCGACATTCTAAAAGGCTATCACTAGTAAAGAGTTGAAATTTGTTGAATGAGTTGTATCCCTGCATGTTCCCAATTATAAAAAACATCAATTCTATCATTAATATTTTGTTGTAAAGCCGTCAATAAATTAGGCGAAGCAACTATTTGTTCTAATTGATTGACCAAAATAGTCAAATCATTCGCTAAATATCCTGTTATACCGTCAATGATATGGTGCTTGACATTTCCACCGTCTAAGCCTAAAATTGGCAACCTAAAAGCACGGGCTTCCTGTAATGCCATACCATAAGTTTCCATAAAAGCAGTAGAGATGAATAAGTTGCTTGTTTGATAATAGAAGTGCAATTGTTTGGGAGAAAGTTGTCCCTGATATTGCACTATTTGACCAAGTAGCGGAGTTGTTTCAAGCAATGTCAAGCATTTTTGTGCATAACTTTTTTCAATAGCTGCGGTGCCAACCAATTGAATTTGTAATGGATTGGATGGAGTGAGTAAAGTACTTTTTTGAAGTTGTTCTAGGAAAGGTAGAATGCCTTTTCGTTCAACCAAATTAGCGACCATTATTGCTTTAATTGGGTGACTTTTTCTATTAAATTGGTTCGTAGGTATATAATCAATGGCAGGAAGAATAACCACTTTAGGAGGAGTTAGATGATAACTATTTAAATAATCAGCGGTAAATTGGCTACTCGTCAAAAATCCATCAAATTGAACTAAAAAGCGATGTTCTTTTTGGAGAAAATAATCGGTAGTTGTCCAATCTTTTGGTGGATACAAACTCTCCAAATGATGCACAATTAACCAAAATTGAGTTTGTTTATTTTTTTTGGCAAAAATTTGAGTTAATTGAGCAAAGTATAAGGTGTCAAAAAAATAATATCCTTTTTGTTGATTTATGTCCTGTTTTTGAAAAGCCACTAAGTCCAATACATCAACCACATATCCATTTTTCCGTAGACCAGCGATTAAATTTTTATTATAGATATTTCCTCCTGATTGAAAAGCATTAACATCAGGAATAATAAAAGTGACCGATATGGACGTAGAATTAGGCAAATGAATGGATTGAAAGAGTTAAGTATTAGAAGGCAAAGGTTTGTTGGCTTGCAATTTCTAAATCATAAATCTGTCATGTAAAAACCCGCATAGATTTAAGATTTACTAACTCAAAAATCAAGAGAACTTTATCCCAATTCCGATCTACCTCTAAATTTTTTTATAATAAACCACTACTTTACCTTCCCTTCATAACTAGCCCAAGCCACATGACTTTCGCCTAAAGTAACTTTAAGTTTTCCTTTGAAATTTGCTTTTACCTTTTTAGAAATTTCTTGATGAATATAATGCGCCAAGAATTCGGTAGTGGTCAATTTTCCTTTAAATTGTTTCAGTTTGTCTAAGTTTTGGTATTGTAAAGGACGCAAAGCTTCCTTTAAAACGTCCATCGCTATGCCAATGTCCATAACTATATTATTTTCGTCCAACTTTTTGGATTTGAATTCGGCATCAACGACATAAGTCGCCCCATGTAATTGCTGAGCAGGTCCAAACGCAGGACTTGGCAAAGAATGAGCAATCATAATATGTTCTCTTATTTTTACAGTAAACATGGATGTGGTTTTTAGTATAGCTTATAAGTGCCGCAAAACTAGTAGAATTTTATCAATAAAAAAGTTGAAAATTAAATAACCTAAAACAATGCAATTTTTAAGACCTTCTTTCTTTATTATTGGGGAACGAAAATGTGGCACTTCTTCTTTATATCGGTATTTGATAGCACATCCAAATGTATTGCCTTGCCAGTTAAAAGAACCTAATTTTTTTGGAAAAGGAGCAAGCTATGTCCACAAAAATATAGCGGAGTATTGGCAATTGTTTCCTGAAAAAGAAACAACGGAAACCATTCAATTTGAATGGCCGGAATTGAATAAAGCAGGTGTCTTATACCATGAAACGGTAAAAGTTGCTAGAAATGTGGACATAAAATATATGACAGGCGAGGCGAGTGTGAATACTTTCTATGATGTCAATCCACAACTGGTACAACAATATTTGCCTGCGACCAAATTAATTGTATTATTCAGAAATCCAGTAGAACGTGCTTTTTCACATCATCGAATGTTTCAACGATTTCAAGAAGAGGGGAGAGATTTAGGATTTAAAGTAAATGATTTTGAGACGGATATTTTATCAGAATTGGCGGTAATTAAAAAAGGAGGTCAAGGGCATTATTTATCACCAAGTATTTATTTGCCTACGCTGAAAAATTGGAGGACGACTTTTGGAAAAGATCAAATTAGGGTCTATTTTGCCGAAGATTTGGCAGAGGTAAATGCAGCCAATAAAATGATGGCGAACATTCAAAGCTATTTATCACTACCTTTTTTTGAATATACCTCTATTTTGAAAGAACGATACAATGTCGCTCCTAAAGCAGAAATGGGTAAGGGCATAAAGACAAAATTACAAGCATTCTTTAACCCGTTCAATCAACAATTAGCAGAATATTTAAATCGACCGTTACCTACAACATGGAATTAATAAAAGTAGCTTAGCAGGCTGACTAAGAATGGGTGATTTGCTAAAATTTCAAAATTTAGTAAATCTAAATTATTGGTTCCCAATGAGATTTACTAAATCTGCTAAATTTAGCAAATCAGGGGTTCTCGGTCAATCTAAGTTACTTCAGACCAAAAAATATGACAGGAACTATAAAAAAAAGATTAGGTGTACTGCGATCAATAGCAATGTATTATTGGAAGCCGTTTAATAAGCGTAGACTAACTAATTTTTACGCACAGTTTATCAATGAAAAGTCACTATGTTTTGATATTGGCGCACATTTAGGCAATCGGACCAATGCGTGGCGAGCATTAGGGGCTAAGGTAATCGCCGTTGATCCCCAACCTCAATGTTTGGCTTTTTTACAACAAAAATTTGGCAAAGATAAAAGCGTAACCATTCTGCCAAAAGCAGTTAGTGATAAACCGGGCAAAGCCAATTTATATATCAGTCAATTAACCCCAACGATTAGTACCTTAGCGGATAAAGGTTGGCAAAAAAAGATGAATGATGCGACTTCTTTTGAAGTCAACTGGGAAGAAACGATAGAAGTAGAAGTAGTGACGTTAGATCAATTAATACGAGCATATGGAATACCCGATTTTTGTAAAATTGATGTAGAAGATTTTGAAGTTCAGGTACTCAAAGGATTAACTCAACCGATTCCTTGTTTGTCTTTAGAATATTTTGTGCCCACTTTAGAAAGGGTCTATGAATGTATTGACCAATTAGCCACTTTAGGCGATTATGAGTACAATTGGTCCTTTGGGGAGTCGCAAGTCATGAATAGCAAAACTTGGCTTTCTGCTAAAGAAATGAAAGCTATTTTTGATACTTATACTAAAGAAGACCCTTCAGGAGATATTTATGCTCGAGTAATAACACGGATAGGTAGATAACACAGATTTTCTGTAGTATCAAACGGGTGCATCCCAGATTGTCGCAACTGAGATTTACTAATTCTGAAAATTTAGCAAATCTGTAGAAAAATAACCACCAATTTGCTAAAATCGCTAAGATTTAGTAAATCTAAATCTCCAATAAACGACAATTTGAGTTGTATCTTATCAGACGCTTCTTGGTATTTGCAATGGATTTTTTTATAGTCGTAATTTGAAGGATCAATCTACACTCCCTATATCCGTATTAAAAACCATCTGTGTTATACCATATCCGTGTTACTTTCACAGCTCAGAGAGCTGTGTTACCTAAATCGTGTTACAACTCAATCATCATACCGAAGCACCCATCCCAATCCTTCCTGTAATAATTCTCCTGTCCGCAAATGGTCAAAAAAATCAGGACTATCTGCGAATGCAATCTCCTGCGTAATATGCGCATCAAAAACGGAATTTTTGAGCAATTCCCAAACGACTGCTTTGCGCCGAGCATAATCCCAACGAGCATTTTTAGCAAAAGGGACATGTCCTACCTGAGAGCTAATAATTTGTTTTCGTTGATAATGAAAATCGGCACCTAATTGTAATTGGACGGCTTTAGTCCCATACCAACTCAATTCAATAACCTTACCTTCCATTCCGACAGTTTCGATACAAGCTTGTAGACCTGCTGAAGATCCAGAAGTATGAAAACTGTAATCAAAATTTTCCAATTTATTAGGGTTTACCTGAAAACCCATTTGTGTAGCTTGAGCAATTCGATAAGCATTTTTTTCAAGTACGACAACTTCTATTGCAGGCATCAACGACAACAAACGAGCGACCAAACCGCCAATCATTCCAAATCCACAAACCACAACTTTGTCTCCAATACTTACTCCACTATCCCAGATGGCATTTAAGGCAGTCTCCATATTGCTTGCTAAGGTCGCTCTTTTGACAGGTATTTCAGCAGGAACAAGACTGATAGTGGAACGGTCAATAATTAATTGGTCTTGATGAGGATGCAATAAATGAACTATTTTTCCTGCTAAGGGACCTTTTGAGCGAACTTCCCCAACTAGAGAATAGCCATATTTAACGGGAAAGCTAAAGTCGCCACCCATGCTAGGCACACGCATTAATTGGTGCATAGTTTTTGGAACTTGCCCCTTAGCTACGAGCCTTTCTGTTCCTGTGCTGACCAAAGAATAAAGACTTTTGATGGTGATTTGATTGGGCAATGGCATTGCCAATTGTTCTTTTTGTAAGGTAGATTTCAGCGGAGAGATATGCCATAGGGCAGTAGTTTGCATCATTAGCATTTAATTCAAAAAGCCAGTAAACATGATACTATCGCCAAAAGGCAAAAAATTATAGTCAGTAAAACTGATGGCTTCGTTAACGGCTTCAATGTTAGGTAAAACGATACTGGCTTTGCCTGAACCAAAAATCATCGGAGCAATATGTAATTGTAAAACATCGACCGCTTTTGCATTAACAAAGTTAGAAGTTGTTGTTGCGCCCCCTTCAACATAAACGGTATGGATGCCTAATTTGAATAATTCAGCTAAAATTGCTAGAGGCGCTATAGTCGTTTTAGTACAATTTTTTGGAAGTACAATTGAAAATAAAGGGGGGTGAACATCCAATTTTTCTTTACCAAATATTAATATCTTTTCATCGGAACAATTCAGTAGGCTTTTAAAATCACTTTTAGGATTTCCCAATACAATTCTAACGGGATTTTTGCCACAAACATGCCGAACATTTAACTTAGGATTATCCGCTTCCACCGTCCTACTACCAACTAATACACCATCACAAATAGCGCGCATTCGATGGGCATGTGTTAGATTTTCGGAATTGCCAATCCATTTAGAATCGCCAGTATTAGTAGCAATTTTAGCATCTAAGGTTTGCGCAAAATGGGTAATAGTGACCGCTCTTTTCAATTTTTTAGCTTTGAGCGAAAGAAAGCAATAAGGCAAGTATTTTTTTAGAAAGAGTTTTTCTACTTCATTTAATCCATTTTGATTGAAAGGAATAATATTTCCTACTTCTGTCAAGATAAAAGTAGCGACTACTGCTGTTGTTTCTATAGAGGTATTCCCATCACAAATAATGAGAATAAAATTTTGAAAGTTGGTAGGAGGCTCATTGATAGATACTATTTCTGTATCCCGATGCATCCAACAATTATGAATAGGTTGCTTAAAAGCTTTAATGGCTTTTTTAAGTTTAAGGATGGCATTCCAAATATTTTCCAATGAGGCACTTTGCTAAATTAATGAATATAAATTTTCGCCAAATTAGGGATTAATTCAATGTTATAATAAGACTAGTCCATAAAATCATACATTTTTTGATAGATTATGTCTATACTTTGACGGAAGCGGCTTTAAACTTGTAAAAGAAAGACAATCCAAAAGAAAAACTCACTAAACTAGCGGCAATATAAATGATGGGTAGATACCAAGAAGAGGAGAGTACAAATGGGCTTAATAAGCTGATAAATAGACTCGCTGCAGCATATTTGCCTATGGGGTTTTTTGGAATCGCTAAAGTTTGCCAACCTAATCCTACTAATAATAATTCATAGCCATAATGCAAATAACCAATACCTAAAAACCAATATGGGACATCATATTTGAATACGAGGACAAAAGAGAGCAATACCACAAAATAAGCATCAACTGTTTTGTCAAATAAAGCACCAATTTCGCTTGTCTGTTGGTATCGTCGGGCAAGAAAACCATCCAACCCATCTAGGAAAATGGCGAATCCAAATAAAATAAAACTAATAAATTCAGGTATTTGATAGACTACTAAGGCAGTAATCGAGCTAATTATAAACCTTAAAGCCGTTATTTGGTTAGCATAATTACCTTGAAAGAGCGAATGAACTGTCGTCGAATTTTTTTTATAGCTATAAAAAAGGAAAATAAAAGAAAAAAAGGCAGTCAGCGGCAGCCAAAATAGGGATTTAGTGGTAAAGGCTAATAATAATGCAATGGTCATTACAATTGAATTAGGGATTAACCAGCACTGTATTATTCGTTCCAATTATTTTATATTTTTAGGTTTTAATATACTCTACCCTATAAAAAATGATTATTACCGCCCTTCGCTGCTACCGACTAAAGTTTCCCTTCGGCGGTACAAGTTTCGCAGCTCGAGCGGGAGCTTGAGGGTGAATCGGATTTTTTTCGAGCTTTAGGCTCGAAAAATCCGATTCACCCTAGAAACTCCCTCCAGATTTCGCCGCGCAGCGGCGAAATCTGCAAAAATAATTTTCATAGAGTAGCTTTAATGTATTTGCTGTTCAATTCTATTATTTTTCAGCATAACCATTCATTTATTTAAAAAAGGCAATGCTAAACAAAAGTCATCTATTTTATGCTATTCTATGTTGGATATTGTTCTTTTTGTTGAATAGCCTACTTTTTTTTCCTGCCTATGGAGTAGATTGCCAATTACATCCTGCGACAGCAACTAGTGATGTAACAGATACTTGGTGGCAACCATTTTTAGTGGGCAATTATAATGTCTTTTACCAAATATGTGGAGATTTTTTGCTTTTATTAATTCCGGCTTTGTTTTTAAAGAAAGACCATTGGTTAAAGAAAATATACCTACCGATTGCAGCAGTAGGCTACTTACTATTGTTGTATTACAATATTTACTTAGAAGGATATAAGGGCATGTATTCCGTACACCCCATTTTTCAAAATGATAGGGTCATTATTCAAGAAATATTGCCTACCTTTTTACGAGAAATATCGGTCAAAGGAAGTACTTATTTAGGTGGATTTCTAGGATTCTTAATCATTTCTACAATCATTTTTATGGGGATGATTTTTGTGCAAAACCAATTGATTACTCATAGAAAAAAGCCACTTTTTTGGGGAATGGGTATGATTTTGTTGTTGCTAGGATTTATAGGCCTACCCGATAGAATAGAAGGCTTGGAAGAACGAATAGTAGAAAAGTCTTCGGAGGATAGAGCCGCATCAATAGTGGTAGATAGCAGTTTAATAGATAGTAATAGCATAAAATGGGTACATTGGATCTATCCAGCTATTCAGACGAGTGCTACATTAGACAGAGAAGATCATTTAAAACATTTGGGCAAACGTTGGATTTATGATTTTTACAACCAAAAGAAATTAGTACAAAAACCGAATGTCTTTTTATTATTTGTAGAATCCTACGGTGGGGTAGCGTCTCTAGCGGATTATTGTGAAGCGCCTTATGATTCTTTGACTACTTTATTGACACAGGAATTGGATAGTGCAGGCTGGTCTATAGCATCTAACTATTCTAAATCAACGGTTATCGGTGGTCGTTCTTGGTTGGCGATGACCACAGCTATGATTGGTGCTAGAATAGAAGATCAAATTCAATATAGTGAATTGATTAAAAATAGACCAAGTTATCCGCACATGGTGGATTTCTTTAATCAACAAGGTTATGAAACGTATCGAGTATCTACCATGAAGATTGAAAGAGCAAAAATGGATACGATGAGTATGATAACCATTCCTAACAGGTTTTGGAAATTTGACCACCGCTATTTTTTTCCAGACATTCCTTATGAAGGCTATAAATATGATTTGTATGGAGGTATTCCCGACCAATATACGCTGGGATGGGCAACCGATGAACTTTTAGCCAAATCAAATAAACCTACTTTTTATACCTCCATAACCATGAACTCTCATGGGCCTTGGCATTATAAAATGCCGCCAATCGTAGATGATTGGCGTACTTTAAGCGATCTCAAAAAACCGTTTGGGGAAGAAAAAATAGCTAGAGATATGCGAATTTTTAGCTACTGGACCGCCATGGAATATCAACTAAAAATGTTGACGCATTATATTAAAAATAAAGGGAAAGACAATAGTGTGTACATCATTATTGGTGACCATAATCCTGCAGGATTGGAATATAAATTATATAATAAGTTTAATAAATGGGCGACCCCAATTCACGTCATTAGCAAAGATTCGACTTTTGTCCAATCCTTCCACCAACATGGTTTTACGGAAGGGATGAAAGTAGATACTTCGCAATTTACCGTTATGCGACACATGGGACTATATTCTTTATTGACTCGGCAACTATTGGAAAATTATGGGGAGGAAGAAGAAGTACTACCAGATTATTTGCCTTGGGGCTTGTAATTTGTTAGTAGAAATCAGTATATTGTTGGAAACTATGAGAAAATGAACAGACAAGATGAATTGTGGAAAGCAATAATTGAAGAATTCTTTGTTGAATTTTTGGAATTATTCTATCCAACACTTATTCCACAGATTGATTTTACAAAAGAATTTGATTTTTTGGATAAGGATTTACCAAAACTTTTCCCTGAGGCGGAAGAAATAGCCAGAAAAGCAGATAGAATTGTAAAAGTACCTCTTATTGATGGTGGTAGTCAATGGCTGATTATCCATGTTGAAGTTCAAGGTTATAAGGATCCTAATTTTGCCCGCCGAATGTTTACCTATTATTACCGATTGGCTGATCGTTTTAATGTGCCAATTGCGGCTATAGTAATTTATAGCGATAATAATAAGAAAAATCGAGTTAACAAATATGAGGCTTCATGTTTTAATACTAGATTGCTTTATGAATTTGATACTTATGTAATCGCAGATCATACTATAGAAGAATATGAGGTAATGGATAATCCTTTTGCTATTATTTTCCAGACAGCTTTGGCTGGAATTATGGGCAATAAAAAGGATGAAGAATTATTAGAATTAAAGATTCAGTTATTCCGAAAACTATTGGCAAAGAGATATAAAAAGGAACAAATTCAGCGTTTAGCGACTTTTATAAAGGAGTATATTCGCTTTTCAAAACCAGAATTTTATCATAAATTTGATGAACGCTCAGAAGAATTATCAAAAAATAAAAAGAGTATGGGTATTATAGAAACAGTTATCAAATATAGAAGTGAAGAAGCCGTTGCGCAAGCAATAGAGCAAGGAATAGAGCAAGGAATGGAAAAAGGACATCAATTAGCAGCTCAAAAGAAAGAATACTTTGAAGGATTTAATCATAAAGTACAAACAATCATTAGAGGAAAACAGGTAAAATTGACTATTGAGGCGATTGTGGTCATGGCTTTAGCAGATGAATTATTTGTAACTGAATTTTTTAAATTGATAAATACTGCGCCTAAAAAGAAGCGATTTTTGAACAAAATGAAGCAGATTGATACAAAAAACTCCCCTAAATATACAATTGAGCAATTGAAACTAGACTTAATTCAATTATTATTGACCTTTAAATTTTCGGAGAAAGTGATTAGCAAAGAACTAAAATGTGCTATTGGATTAGTGAAAAAAGTTAAGAAGAGTAGGCAAAAGAAATAAACTATAGATTTTACAGGAGTAGATTTTTTTAGAATATCCTACCTTATATTTAAGGTAACTTATTCCTTTTTTATAACATTTATCTATTATAATTGAACTTCACTTTTTAGATAAATCTTATTAAAAAATGAAAGCCCTTACCTTTATTTTTCTACTATCAAACATTATCATACTAGCTCAGCCATCAACTATCTTTATAGATAGTCGAGACAATAGAACTTACCAAACGGTAGTAATAGGAACGGATACTTGGTTTCAAGAATACCTTCGGTTTCAAACAGAGGATTGTTTTTGTAAAGGCAAAAAAGCGAAAGAAAAGAATTGTCAAATTACCAATTATTATTCCAATAAAAAACTATCGGAAGTTTGTCCAGTTAATTGGCATATAGCGAGTTTGTCAGACTGGCAAAAAGCGATAGCTGTAATCATGGAAGAACAGCAAATTGATGCTCAAACCATTCAAATTGATACTATAGAGAATGGAACAGTCATCAACATATTCGATCGTTTAGCTTTAATGGGAAATAATACCACGCGGCTAAATCTTCAATCTATTGGATGGGTACAAGGGAATAGTATTCGAGAAAAGCAAAGTACAACACTTTGGATTTACGATGAAAAAAGTCAAAACAATCGGTTCCATATTCATTATGGAGATAAGGGATATACCCAACATGCCCATGTCCATAATATTGACGCCCCTTTCCGAAAAAGGCGACGTTTTGCAGTAAGATGTGTGAAAGATAAATAAGCTTTTAAATTCCTTTGTCTAGATTTTCGTGACTTATTATCTGGAAGAACGGTCTATTATTTATAACTTGTATCTTTCAAACAAAACAAAACAGCTAAAGTGAGCGAACCAAGCATACCGAATCTACCTAAATCCAAGGAATTACCTCGTTATCTTCAATTTTTTATCCTTATTGCTAAACTACTGGGATACTTTCTCGTGGTTGTTATTTTATGCAGTTTATTGGGAGGAGGAATGAGTTTGTTAGCTCCGAACTTAAACACAGAAGATTTACAGTTAGGTAGTTTAAGTGATTGGAAATCAATGACTTTATTATATGTTGGAATGACCATTGGTGCAATTCTAGCTACTTGGATTTTTCGAACTGCTGTAGATAGACAAGCCTTTCAGACAGTTGGCGTGAGTGGAGGAAGTATTCCCCTTAAATTACTGAAAGGTGGCGCTTGGGCGATTGGCATACAGAGTATTGCTTTTCTAATACTATATTTAACAGGGGCGGTTTCCGCAGAAATAGGTGCTTTTGATTGGATTAATTTACTAGGATTTTTGGCTTTGTTTTTATTGATTTCTATTCATGAAGAAGTAATTTTTCGAGGGTATGTGACTTCTTTATTAGCTCAAAATATGCATTTTATTCCTGCCCTAATTATTTCCGCTCTAATATTTGCTGCTGTACATATTGGCAATGCTGATTTTACATGGATGGGTTTTGGGAGTATTTTTTTTGGTGGTTATGTATTAGGTATTCTTTATTTAAAATACCAAAATTTATATCTCCCAATCGGTATGCATTGGTTTTGGAATTATTATCACGGCAATATTCTAGGTTTTGATGTGAGTGGCTTGGATGTACCTGCTATGCTAAGTTTGCAAATGAATGGTGCAGATTGGTTTACAGGT
This sequence comes from uncultured Saprospiraceae bacterium, assembly GCA_964644655.1. Lineage (GTDB taxonomy): Bacteria > Bacteroidota > Bacteroidia > Chitinophagales > Saprospiraceae > JAFMDF01. The sequence continues at coordinate 19,033 of CAZXYA010000076.1, forward strand.
GGCGAATTTGGTTTAGAGGGATCTATCGTAACGGTCATTTTATTATTTTTGGTGGCTAGTTATACGACTTATAAGTGGAATAATCATTTAATTACTGATGTTACGCACTTACCGACTACGAAGTAGTCAAACCTGAATAGCCCAGTATGAAATGCTGAGGATTCAAAATTTTGCAGGAAGCTTAGAACTACAACGTAGTTCAACTACTTCGTAGTTGGGGAATCCCATTTAATCTCAACCACCGATACAATCGGTGGCTATTCAAATTCAAATCCTTCAGATTTTTTGCGTAACAAGAGTTAATTTTTAAGGAGCCATTTTAACACCCAATACAAGCCTTAATTCCTTCCATGTTTTTCATCGCCTCTTCGTACCCAATCTCATAAATTTCTTTGTATTTATTAAAAGCAAAAGGGTGGTAATCATGGAGTTTTTTAGGTTCAATAATTTGATTGCATAAGGCGAGTTGCATTTCTGTATTAGCAGCAATAGTCATTTCAAAACAACGCATGCCTATTTCCATTAAATTATCTACATCTTTATTCCGAACCGCTACATTTGGCATCACATTGACGCCTATAATTTGATTGCAACAAGCATATAATGGTTCAGCGGGTAAATTGAGCATTAGACCACCATCTACATAAGTTGCCCCATCCATTCTAACGGCTTGGAAAACGATGGGAATAGAGCAAGAAGCGACGACGACATTATGTAACGCTCCAGTATTTCTGATTTCCAATTTACCCGCTGTCAAATTGCATATAGCTAGATGCAAAGGTTTTTGTAATCCTTCAAAACTATCTACAGGAATAATTTCCGCTAAAGCCTCTTTTAGTTTGGTCAATTTAGTTAAACCAACTGTTGGCAAACCAAGTCTGACCACTTTTAGGACATTGCTATTTTCGACGACAAAATCTAATATTTCATCAGGGGTTTTACCCGCTGCGTAAAGCGCCCCCACGATAGATCCTGCACTAGTACCTGAAATACAATCGGGAAAAATATCATTTTCTTCCAAGGCTTTTAATACCCCAATATGGGCAATACCTCTAGCGCCACCACCCGCTAAGGCGATACCTAATTGATAGGGGTTGGTTGATTGACTCATTTTTTGAATTTCTTGTAAAGGTAAGATTTATAAATCTTGATTTATGGTTTGCGAGAACCAATCAATCCTACCTCCCACTTACTCAGACTGACTGTAAATGCGTTTTTCGTAACCGCCAAATTTATGGCAGGTTTAAATCACTAATAATCAAAATATGATATAGAGCCAGCCAATAAATTTGGCGGCTACTTTGAATTTTCGGTCAGCCTACTACTGAGAACTACCTATTATCACTTCCAATAACTTAATTTGCTTCCCATCTTCCACATAAACAGTCGGTGTTTTTCCAATTTTACCAACTTCCCCATAAGCACAAATCTGTTGATTGAGATAAGCCTTAACAGGATTATTCGGAAAATGGAGTAAGTTATCTTTGTTGATAAAAACGTTAAAAATCTCATTGGGATAAGCCTTGTCTAAATTGAATAGGACATTGCCCTTTCGAGTCGTTCTAGCCCGAACAACGGTCCCACAGATATGCACTGCTTTATTATGGCCCGCTTGTCTTTTGCCAATAATGGTATTAAAATGTTTAGTAGGTAAACTAGCAAAATCCAAAGGTTCTACATCTCCTAAGGCAACTGCTTTAAACCAATCTTTAGTTTGTCTTTGCTGTTCTAAAACTTGTTCCAAATCATCCGCTAAAGCAGCATAAAAGTCAATACCTGTTAACTGCTCAATTTCATCAATAGTAGCCGCATAATGTTCGGTAGGGTAGTCGGCTAATTGATTAGGCATTAAAAAACCGATTGCTCGTTTATTTTCCAAATCTAGGGCGACTTTCCAGAAGAATTGGGGGATGGCTATTTTTTGAATACTGCGTTCAATAAGGGGTAAATCAGGCGTTAAAACACCACCTGTAACGACATAAAGCGGTACTTGTTCTCGATAAACATAGGCCCGTAAATCATTCTCCAAAGCTGCCCAACTTTTGCGATTGAAATCTGGCGTTTGCGGAGACATATTGGAATAAAAGTAAGATTCTGACAATGCTTTTTTTGACCATCTAAAATCAGCAGAAGGCGCTAAATGTCCTCTATCCCAACCAAAACCATCATAAGTAATCCCTCCTTTTTCATTGGGGATGCGTAAAAAGTAATCTTCTTCGATAGCCGTACCAGTAGGTACTTTTGGGTCTGTTCGAAAATCATTACTTCTACTAACAGAGCCATTCAAAATATCTGGGGCAATAACATGTGCCACCCATTTAGCTTGCTCATGTGGTTCGCTATAAACTAGAGATAATAAAGCATGATGAATGACCTTTTCGTCCTTTTCTAAAGCAGGTAAACCATGCGCTAATAAGGCTTCATGGTAGATGGTGAGTTTGGTTTTTTCAACTTGTTCTAGGAGAATTTTTTTATCTATCTCAACCTTAGTAAGTTCCTGTTCCAGTTGTGCCAATTGTTGTTTGGCAGTAGATTGACTTTGTAGTAGGTTGGTACAAAAGAATAGTAGTAAAATCAGGAGATAATTACGCATTAGTATAATCGGAATTTGGGAATAAATAGTGTTTGTTTTGAAAAAAATCGGATAGATAGTGCTTCCAGAACTCTAAGTTCTGGAAGCACTAAGCCTTTTAGGGTATAGTCTTATATTCAAAAATAACCGATTTTCTTTTTTGCTTATTATAATGCAGGAAGGAAATGAATAGAAGTGTATGAAACTATCATTTTGTGACTGCTATTTTGATAGAATTTGGCTTAGTAAGGGTCAACTGGTTACTACGGACTGCACTAGAAATTTAAAATATAGGGAATATGCTATAGTATTAGGAACGAACTAATTGATAGGTTAGCAAATGTAACTAACTGCAAACTGTCAACTGTTTACTGCCTACTACACTACCGCATATTAAGTTCTGGAAAATTATAAGATCGTATAATTTTTGGTACATCTTCGTATTGTGTTACTTGTGCTAATAAACTAGGATGGTCTGATACAAGAAATTCTAAGGCATTTTTATAAGACCTAGGACTAACTCTTAGTAAAGTTGATTTTGATTTCCCAACATAATAACGGTAGGGATCTCGACGCGTATAGCGGTCATTGCCAGAAGTATCATAAAGATAGACATTCAATTTGCCTTCCGTTAATACCTCGACAAAAACGGTTTCCTTCCAATCATTCACAATTGAGGTGTAAATATGTGATTTGCCTTTTCGAAATATGCCAAAATGTTCAATTGTGGAGGCGTGAAAATTCATTTTATCTCCATGGTAAGCAAAGGTAATTATATTTGTGTAGGGATTAAATCTTACCTTCCCATAAATCGTATCTTTTTTAAGGGTTACTATATAATCAACTCCCTTTTGAGCAAATAAGGATACCGATAAAAAAAGTAGGACGCCTATCAATATAAAATTCTTTTTCATAATGTTCTTTTATAGTATTTTTTGATATGTTAAACAATATTGATAGGGTTCTAGGAAGTCAAATTATTTGTTAGCTCTGGAAGTAATTTATGGATTATCTTGAGTTTCTAATGAAATTTTTTGTAATTAGTTGACAAGTAATTTCTATTGTTGCTAGTTGCTGGTTATTATACCGCAATCAGCAACCAAATATGCATTATTTATTTCTAGAGTTATGTATGTTTTTATGAATACAAATTTAAGGAATTATATATTAAATGTACAGTACAAAAAACCGCAATTCACTAAAAAAGCAAATTGCGGTAATAAAACTCTACTAAAATGTATTTCTTGTTATTA
>CAZXYA010000077.1:0-22788 GCA_964644655.1 uncultured Saprospiraceae bacterium
AACTTATTTTACTGATTATTAGTCGATTATGAGTTTTCTTCCAAGAACTAAATACATGCCTAAAGGGTTTTCTTATAAAAAATTATAGCCATTGGAACTCTACTTGGGATAACAAATATTGCCATATCGAATGGCAATATTTGTAAAAAAGGGATTTCAAGGGTAGTCAAAAAGTAGATTTTTTAAAAATCTACTTTTTGACTACCCTTGAAAAACCTTTTTTGATTTCTTTGGGCTCGATGCCCAAAGAAATCAAGCTCACCAAGGGCTATTTCTAATTTTATAAGAAAACCCTTTACATGCCTATTACAGTGTACTATTTCTTTCGTAAATAAATATTGTTTCATAATGTACATTTTGTCGCTAGGCAATAACCTATAAAGTTGTTACCTATTGAGCCAACAATTAATGAATATTTATATACTTATTAATCAGCCTTCGAAAAAAAGTAGTAGTATTGGTTAAAATGTTTATTAGGCAATTGCTTTCAGGATAATAAATGGGTAGGAGTTGTAATCAATTGACATAGAATGGGCTGTATGTTGAATAATCTAAAATGAAATAGATTGAGCCAGCAAGTTAGTTGAGTTACCTGATAATTGCAATAAATTTATATTTATTTGCCCATTAGATAATATTTTGACACGCTAGTGAAGAAATTGTGGTTACTTCGTTGCCTTACAAAGGAATTTATGAATCGCTGTACTTTATTTGATAAACGAAAAATAAACTTAGATTCAATACCAACAACCCAAAAATCAATACCCCCCATTGACTCATGGTAGGGATTGGTGGTGCAACTGCCACATTATCCGTTTGGCAATTGTCACCAACCGACCAAAATTCTTCACCAGTAGTACCATCATCTGCTACGAAGAATAGGCGGTTTTGAAAAAGGATAAAATCACGTAGGTTTGAATCCCTCGTTCCTGGGAGAATATCTAATAACAAACCTGCGGAGGTGCCGTCATACAACCATAACTCCTCTCCATGAATGGGGTCTTCTGCTCCAAAATATAAGCGATTATTAAAGACGATAAAGTCACGAGGGTTAGAATCGGCAGGCCCAGGGTTTAAATCAGCTACTAATGAACTAGTGGTTCCATCAAAGACCCAAAGTTCATTACCTGTTGCTACATCATTATTTCTAAAATATAATTTATCTCTAAATATGGTGAAATCTGGAGACCTACCTGCGGATAGTCCTGTATTGGTAATGGTCGTTCCATCAAAGAAGAATAGTTGATTTCCTGCTCCTGCTCCCAAGTTGCCTGAAAAATAGAGTAGATCATTAAAAATAACAAAGTTGCCTGGTCTAAGATTACCTGTAGGGTTAAAGTCTTGCACAATGGAGGCTAATGTTCCATCTAAAACCCATAATTCTTGCCCTGTACTACCATCATTAGCACCAAAATACAATTTATTATTGAATACGATAAAGGCATTAGATCTAGCTGTAATTCCATCTGCATTACTTGGGCCAATATTTTGCACTAAAGAAGCGGTCGTCCCATCAAAGACCCATAATTCATCTCCATTAGTGCCGTCATCGGCAATGAAATAGAGTTTGTTATTAAAGACAATTGGGTCGCTTATTCTTGCATTTCCTGTTGGATTAATAATTTGAACGAGAGAAGCCGTAGTTCCATCAAAGACCCATAATTGGTCGTCATTTGTACCTTCATCCGCTTCAAAATAGAGTTTATTATTAAATACCACTAATTCTTCAGGAAATGATCCGCTACTCCCTACATTAATATCCGCCTCCAAAACAATGTTAGTACCATCAAAAGACGCTAATTCATCACCTGTATTAGGCGCAGCCTCAGTACCTTGAAAAAATAATTTATCGTTAAAAAGAACTACATCCTCAGCCTCTATGCCGTCACTACCAGAACCAAAGTTTAGGAATAGTTGAGCAGGGTCGCAATTGCCCTGAATGGTAGTGATAGGTGCGCAGGAGTTGAGCGCTGTTCCCACATTTTCACTAAAAGTACAAGTAGTATTCGCTGAAAAAGTAGCGGCTATATTAATTGCCCCTCCATTCGCAGGAAAAGATAAGCCTGTAAAAGTATGAGCAGTTGAACTGGATAGACTCGCAACGTCCACAGAGGCGGTTCCATCGCCCGTTAAATTTAACATACCTGTGCTTGGAGGGTTGGCAAAGGTGACCATTATATCCGCCGTAAAAGTGGCAGATGAAGTAGCCAGATCGAAAACGCAACTAGAAAAATTCCCTGAAGTAATAGCAGTAATGCTACATGGACAAGCTGCGGGTGCTGTCCCCGCATTGACTTGATTAAAAGTGCAAGTAGTAAGGGCTGAAAAAGTAGCCGTTAAATTAATAGCACCGCCATCCGCAGGTAAGCTAACACCTGTAAAAGTATGAGCAGTAGCACTACCAAGACTCCCAACGGCAACACTTGCCGTTCCATCACCTGTAAGATTTAAAGTTCCCGTACTAGGTGCATTGGCAAAAGTTACGGTTACATCAGCTGTAAAAGTAGAATTGGTGCCATCAAAAGAGCAACTAGATAAGTTAGCTGTACTGATAGCGGTAATGCTACATGGAATAGTATAGCAAATTCTAACTGAACCCACACCACTATTATTGCCAGCAGTATTTGTTGGTACACCAACTGCTTTAGTATTATTATAAAAAGAGTCACCTCCGCTACCGCCGCCATTTGCGCCGCCACCGCCATTACCACCGTTATATCCACCGCCACCACCTCCACCAGTACCTGGATTCGCAAAAGCACCACCACCACCAAAGCCTACACCACCATTAACATTGCCTGCTCCTGCACTTCCTGTACTACCTATTGTTCCCGCACCGCCACCGTTTGCACCAGCACCAGCGGCTCCAAATCCACCACCACCACCACCAGAGGGAGAACTTCCCCCCATTCCATTCGTCATTCCATCATTATTTATAAAATTTGCGCCACCGTTTCCACCAACATCCTGAGTCGCTCCTGGACTAGCACCGCCACCACCTCCAGCAACGACTAAAAGCTCATTGGTGGTAGTATTCGTAATGGCAGAGCCACCACCGCCACCTGAACCTTGATCGGAGGCAGTAGCATTTTCACCTACCAGTCCGACAAAAATATTGAGCATATCTGCGGGGGCAACGGTAAAAATTCCTGTTACTGTTGCGCCATTGCCTTGGGAATTGGTTCCGTCTCGTGTACCTCCTGCAGCACCATTGGCTAGAATAGTAACTTGAGTCACACCAGCTGGAATGGTCAAAGTACCATCCATAGTATAAGTACTGTCTTGATTATTCGTACCTGGGCATTGGGCACTCAAAGTGGGAATTATACCAAAAAATATAAAAACAAAACACGCAAAAAATATCCATTTTTTAAAACTGATAACTAAGTTAGTTTTTGAAAATAGCTGAAGGCAATAATTACTAGTAGTAGGAACACTCATTCTTAATAGTTATATTGAATTTGATGTTACGCACAAGCACCAAAGGTGCGACATAAAAACATAATATTTTAGGTTGCACCTTTGGTGCTGATTAATTTTACTTTGCGTAACATCAGTTGAATTTGTTTTAAGCGGCAATAAGACCTAATAGCACTACTAATTGACAAAAGCATTAGTCAGTGTTCAACATTTATTTTATACTTAAATTCAGCCTTTAGGAGAGTGTTTTGGTGTAAAAGTGTAATCGTTTTGATTATTCAGTTATCAAAGGTATGAATGGATTGAAAGGGGAGAAATAGAAAAACTATTTCTCGTATTTTTATTGTTTGGGAAAACTTAGAATAGATTAGATACACAAATGTACGCTGCTTTAAAAGGAAATGCAAATATCGTGCTTATAAATAGAGTTTTTTATAATTGGTGATTTTTTAGCTGATAAATTTCCAAAAAGTCTTAAATCAATTCTACTTACAGCGTATAATAAAAAATTGGTTACCTCTCATTCCGAGGCCTTTTGGTCTTGTCTGCCTCAATAAAACCCTAAAAAATAGCAAGCTTAGATATGCCGACTTAAAGGTCGCTGTACCCGTCAGACTAAAGTAGGTACTAGCGGTTATCCACAATTTGAGTTTACTATTAGCAATAAATAAAAATGATTCATTGATTAAAATTCAATGGATCATTTTTATTCTATTGGGATATTAGTTAGTTACTTACCATCTCCAAAAGTATAAGTCAACTTCGCCAATACTCGTCTACCAATCTTAGGCATTCTAGGTAAAGCACGGTATTCCGAATCAAATAAATTGGTGGCAGAAACATCTATATTGATGCCATTACTCAATTGATAACCGACACTTAAATCTACTAAATTAGTAGCTTGTACCTCTCCAGAAAACTGACCAGAGCCTGAAACAAATCCGTCATTATGTTGGAAAGAGGCATTGGCTCGAAATCCTTTTTCGGGAGCATAAATCATTCCTATACGATATTTATTGGTTGGCGTATTACCTAAAGAAGATAAGGCAGCCCTTGTTGCCTCATTATCATCTGCTCTGGAAGTAACATCTCCTATCCAAGAATAATTAGCCCAAGCAGATAGATCTTTATTGATGTGGTATTCTGTACTTAAATCTATCCCCCAGCGGTTAGAGGTGGCATCTTCTAAGGCTCGTAAGCCGATAGGTACATGGACAATGCCGTCGTTTTGTGGAACTCGACTAGTTTCAACTGCGCCAAAAATACTACTAAGTAGTGGTGCGGGAACTGCATCGACAAAACCTTGCCCTCCTTGTGTGTACGCTCCTGCGATTAATGGCGTTAATTGAGCTGCCGTTGCTGCTGCTGCTTCTGCCCCCAAAAGAGGCGTGACTAAATCAATAAAAAAGCTATTAAAATCAGCGCCTACCTGCGCACCTAAATCATTCGCAATATCCGCCCCTTGTAAGGTTATTAGAGGTGCAACTGCTGTAAAAGAACGAGAACCACTAGTTCTGATATGGTAAACATCCGCACTAAAACCCATTTTATCACTTAATAAACCTTTATAGCCAATTTCGTACGAATTACCTATCGCCAAATTAGGGCCAGTAGTGGGCGTTAGGTCATTAAATGGAGATCCATCAAAAACATCCACTCCAACCAAACTTCCAGAAAAACCTGTGGGGTTATAAGTTTCAAAAAACTGTTGGATGGCAGGTGTTAGTGGCGCTAAATTAGGGTCCGCCCCTAATGCGGGTAATAAGGCAGCTAAAACACCACCATTGACAGCTTGGAAAGGGATAGATAAGGGTAATCCTGGCGTACCGAAAGGTAAATTAGGGACACCGGGAAGGGTGACATCAATAGTAGGGTTCTCCTCAAAAAGATGTGGTTCAAACTGTCCTGCATACCATAAATCAAATAATCCAGGTATTGGCACATTTAAAGGAAAATCAATATAGACATCTAAGGCAGACGGTAAGTTAACAGACCGATTGTAGGAAGCACGAATGGTATGTTTTGGGCTTGGCTTATAAACAGCGGCAATTCTTGGGGAAAAAGCCCCTTCGTCTGTAAAATTGACATTATCATAGCGACCAGCTAAAAATAAATCAAATTTATCGGCTACAGGAAATTTACCTTGCACATAGCCACCAAAAATGCGAAAATCGTCGATGTCTTCTTGTCTACCATAGACTAAATTTCGCGTGTCACTTACGGCTTCTCGATAATCCACACCAGCCGTCCAATCCGCATTTAAAAAGCTAGGCGTCTGAAAATTATACTGTATTTGCCCCTCTATTTGGTCTCTAGCCAAAGAAGTTCTCAATCCAGATTGATATAAAAAAGTAGGATTATCATCATTTCCACCATTATTATTAACATAGAAAACTTGCGCAAATAAACCTCCTTTTTGTACTCTTGCCTGGCCCCAAAACTCTAAGGCTTGAGCCAAGCCTTCTCCTAAGTCATTATAAAAAACCGAAGAGCCTGTATTCATTCCTCCCGCTACCGTAACCGATAAATCATCTTGTGGTCTAAATTCCAAAGTCGTATTAATAGAGGCATTCCACCAATGGTCTTGCATCACATTTCCGTCACCGTCAGGATCTAAATCACTCTGTGTCAAAAGCACTCTACCAGGCTGAGATAAATCTACTATTTGATTCGTAATAACTGGGTCTATAATCTCTGTTTTAAATAAAGCAATTTGACTTGCATCTGTTGGGTCATTGGGGTCTAAAGTAAATTCATCTCCTCGATTATAAGAAGCATTGACTTTAAAACCAAAGGTTTTGGATGCATTAGCCGTCGCATGTCTAACCGAAGAAATCAATGTATTTAATTCACCTCCACCTACTTCTAGGGTTGTTCCAGGATGGTCAATAGGACTTTTAGTGATAAAGTGGATGACTCCTGTGGTAACGCCAGGACCATATAAAGCAGAACCAGGGCCACGGACGACCTCTATTCGCTCCACATCAATTCGACTAATACCAGACTGGTCTGATTGGAAAGTACCAATACCTGGCCCTACTAAACTTCGATAATCCATAATTGGAAAAGTAGCGGTACTAAACAAACCAATTCCACCTCTCAATTCGATATTGAATCTAGAGGCACTTTGTTGTTGAATTTGTACGCCTGCGACATTCACCAAATTCCGAACGGGGTCTACTTGAGGCGAGCCTGCTAATTTTCGAGCGGTTAATACCGTAATAGAAGCAGGTGCTTCTTGTATTTTTTCTCTTTTCCTAGAAGCAGAAATGACTATTTCTTGACCAATTAAAACGCCTTCTTCTAATTGAATGGAAAGGCCATTGACTGCTTGTGAAATCTCCATTTCTTTAGAAGTAAATCCCGTATAGGAGATTTCTATAGTAAAGGGATAGTTGCTATGGTCTAGACTGAAATTGCCGTCTAAATCCGTAACTGCGCCAATGTTCGTACCCTTTACCAAAATACTTGCGCCGATTAAGCCTTCTCCGGATTCATCAGAGACAGTTCCTGTAACATTTTGGGCAATAAGGGCGGTGGTAGTAATTAGGAATAGTAAAAGTGTGATAAGGTTTTTCATTTTTCGTTCGTTTTGATGTAATTGTAATAAAGGATAGATACTGTTAAATCACTTTTTCTTTAAAAGAAATTCAATCTAATAAAAAGTAGTTTGATTGATTATGAAAGGTAGGATGTAATACTAATAAATATATTTTAGAAAACAAATTATTATCGGTTAATCTTCTTTTTAAACTTAGTTATTATGTTGATTTTATGATGATCTACCTAATAAAAAAGGGTGTTTTTAATAAGGAAGGAGTAATACCTATATTACAAAAGGCAACTTGTTTAATAATTTTAAGGTAACTAACCTATTTTCTTCTTTAACGCACTCGTCGCCAAAGTCATTTCCTGATGTTCATAAGTTTCCAAGATCCTATCCAATACTCGACCAATTTTAGTCGTCACCCGAATAGCTTCTATTTTTGGCCAAGTGGCTTTTTCGCCTTTTAGGATTAATGCCGATAGTTCTTCATATGTTAAAGCAGATAAAGCTTTTCTAGCATCGAGTACACTAAAATCTGCTAAAATATTAATGTCGCCAAGGTAATTTTGTTGAACAATTGAATTGATATTATTAGCCGCTAAAGCGACGGAGTTAGGGGCATATTTAAAAAATCGCTTTGCAATAGAATAATTAAATTGAGTCGTTTCTTTCATTACATTCATCCCAAATCGCTTAATGGGCGCAAAACGACCTTGTTGTCGGGAAGGGTCTGTCACAAAAGGCAAAGCCAGTGGATTGGTTAAACTAACAATAAAATGATTGACTTGGTACAATCTAGATAATCTTTTTTCAGGCAAATCGTTAGACATCGAACCGTCAATCCATTTTCGAGAAGGTAAATAATGCTGGGTCTTCCCATTTTTATTTTTTGCACAAAGCGTAACGGGGGGAAAAATACCGGGAATAGCGCAAGATGCCATAACGGCAGAACGAATGAGTACATTCGGCGAAGCAATCGCATTCAGTAGCCTAGATTTTTGTTGTGCGCCATAAGGAGCAATAGAAATATTAATTTTCCGTCCAGTTAACTGAAAGGCTTCTTGAAAAGTCAAATTAGGAATTATATTATCAACAATTGTTTCTAAGTCACTTACCTTAACGGCATCCTTATTGCTACTGCGAACTATTTTTTCATAAATCGTTGCTTCTTTTTGTAGCACGGTTAGTAGCTTATCTTCCGCTAAAAAATCGAGTAATTCTTCATTCGTATGCGTACCAACCAAAGCAGCATAAAGGGATCCTGCACTTGCACCAGAGATAACATCGGGAATTAAATCAACTTCTGCTAATGCTTTTAGTACGCCCATGTGAAAATTTCCCAATTGACCACCTCCACTCAACATCAATGCAGACCGACCAAAACAAACACTCGCTCGATGGAAAAAATCCAATTTTTCTTCAAAGGAAACAAGCTCATTATCAGAATCTGCTAAATATTTTAAAGCGTCGGCAATTTCATTCACATAATCTATAATTAACTGCTTTGTACCACTCAAGGCTTTATTATGCAATTTAGGATTGCCCATACCGCCCATATTTCCGTGAATGCCTTCGTTTAATAGGAATAACAATGTTTTTTCGTTGCCTCTAGCTTCTTGTAATTTTTCTAAACGCAATTTTATTTGTGCATTATCATATAAATCGCTATGCTCTACTTGCTTCCATGCTGTCATGCCTGTAACCTTATCTTGTTCCGTTGCATATTTTAACCATTCTTCATAACTGTCTGCCGCTGCTAACTTTGCTTTTACCCGCTTTGATTTGTTTGAAAACATGTACTTGTTATTTTTATCTTAAGTACCTGAGCAGAAATGTTCGACACTTTTTGAGGATACTAAGTTAATGAGCTTTATGAGTTAATGAGGGTAGCATTTGGTCTAAAACGCTTTGTTTACCTCATTTATCTTAGGAACTCATCAACTCATTACCCATTTTCTAAAGTGTCGATTAATTTTGTACAAGTAGTTACGACTAATGGTAAATTTAACTTTTTTCGCTAAAAAATAAAATCCGTTGGGAAGCAAATCCGTTGGGGGTATTATTTTACCCAACAAATCAAATTCCCAACGGATGTATTTATTTCATGGTGTACTAAACGTTGAATACATAAATATTTATGCTTTAGGGTTTACACTACCACTCCATTTAAAAATCATCTTTCATATTATCTCCCATAGGATGTATAAAAGCTTTTTTTAGTAATTTTGGTTTCTTTAATATTTTATAAAACGATTCCATATATCTCACCATTTTTTTACGTTCACTCTTGGGCAAATAGTCAAAATCGCTAACAACCTGAATTAATTCCTCTTTTTTTGCTTGAAATAAGGCAAAAACAGGTTCTAAGTCTTCCATTTTCTTTTTATGTCCTAGAAAATATCGATCAGTAATCGTTCTAACAGGTAACGAACTATTAGGAATCGCATAGTCGGTTTCTACCATTCCAGAAAAATCAAAATCATAAGCAATTGGAATCATAGTGCCGTCCTCAAAATCAATAATTTCACAGTTTTTACACCCCGGTAATAACCAATCTGTATTCCCTATAAAATATTGAAAAACTTGAAATAGGGTATAATCATAAGTGACTAAGTGTTTAGGTTGCAAGCATCTCATATCATTCATTTTAGCACCTAGTCTATGAATCAATTCTTCTCGATGTTCAATTAAAAAACCTTTTGCCGCAATTGGGGCGATGTTGTCTAAGGAATCTTTTATTTCCAAATCAATTAATTGCACCCTTAAACTTTGGTCCGTCAATACATTATTCAATTTATAAACCAAATATTCTTTAAGGACATATTGTTGAAAATTGTCTCCTAATTTACAAGGATAAACCAGCTTGAATTCGTTATTTTTATTTAGGTTTCTAGCCTTTAACCCTTTCTTTTTATATTTCAGTTTTAGGGGTGGATTGTCACATTTTTGGCTGCGATAAACCCCTCTAGTTTTTAGTTTGATATTATCCGTCCAAACCTCCCCATCATCAAAAGTAATTTTAGCAACTGCATTTTGATAATTCATCATCCGACGGTCATCAAACAGCATTTTTAAGTCCATTTCTAGGGCTACCGTTGGTAATTCTTGTGTGGTCAAGACATCTAAGAGGCTTTCCTTTTGAGGTTTTTCAATTGGCTGCTCTTCTTGCGTTTGTGCAGATAAAGAGTGGCTGCAAATAAAAAGCAATACTATAAGGGATAAGTGAAATTTTTTCATGACTAGTTATTTTAGTTTGACTAGAATTAGTACACCGTTCAATAAGTCTATTGGTGTTTCACCTCGTTGCCTTCGGCGACTCGGAGAGGGGGTCTTAAATTTATACCCCCTTAAAATCCCTTTGCGAGGCGGTGCGGCCGCTGAGCAAAATATAAGGAAATTAAAATGGCGTTCCTAACTATCTAACAACAGTAAAAACAGTTGGGCTGATAAGGTTCTGAGTCAGATAATTAACTATACGTCCTAGTTGATACGTTTGTCAGTTGTATATTACTGGCTTTTTTTTTAAAAATCCAAAAACTTAGTGGTAAATTTTTATTATCCATTTGCCAAATTCATCATTCCCATACCTAATGCTTACTCCGCAACAACCGCCCATATTTTTTCTGACCTAAATCCGCTACAAACCCATTCGCAGAACCAAAGACTTCTTCCCCGTTAATCAATACGTGATTCACCACTCCATCAGAACGCTTAACATAGCGAAAAGCTCCCTTTAAACTAGGATGATAATCTTCAATCGGTTCTTCCGTTAAGTTAGAATTTAGTTTAGAAGGATCAATGACACAAACATCGGCTCGTCGTCCAACTTCTAGAGATCCTGCATCCAAACCTAACCAATCGCAAGGCATTTTAGTCAACCGATGAATCGCTGTTTCTATGGGTAAAATTTCAGGATAATCCAAAGCTTGACGTAAGGCTTGTAAAGACCCATCATGGAAAGCCATATTGACATTATGGGCGCCCGAATCATTAAACCCTGGAATCGTCGAAGGGTGTGCTAATAATTGTACCCGTACTTTATCTCGATGATTGGCAGCGGTACATTTCCAAATTAAATTGGTATCATGTTGGATAATTAAATCCATAAAATAATCCAATCCTTCTAAGCCTTTTTCGGCAGCTAATTCGTGGAATGTTTTGCCCATTAAAGAGGAATCAGGCGCTTTGGTGACTGTCATTTCTCTCAATAGACGAGGAAAAACAGAAGTGCCCTTATGGTTCCAATCTTTTCTAAATCGTTCTCTAAACTTTGGGTCTTGAAAAGCTTTTTTTCGTTCCGCAGGGGTTGCACCAATCACTTCTACCATCGACGGAAACTCTTCAAATAAAGGCGTAATTGGGCCTTCTCCATAATTCAAGAAGGGCATCGCCAAGGCTTGAAAACGCATATCTGCATTGAACAATTTTTTGCCAATCATAGCACCTCTAGTAACGAGTTTATAGATACTTTCATCCGTCTTTAAGTCCATTGCTGCGACTACCGTCGTTTTCAATGGTTTTCTAAAAATCCCAGAACTCATTCTTAATAAATGAACACCAGACATTTTATCCAAAGCATTTGGGGTCGCTTGCAACACTCGATTATGCTTCCGCAAAATATTGGCTAAAGTGCGATATTCTTTGACGGATGCTTGTTGAGAAGGCACAGAAGTACCTTTGTATTCCTCTGTAAAAACACCGCCCCAACGGTGAAAGGGCAACATATCAATTGACATACCCAAATACCCTGCTTCCATTGCCTCCGTTAAATAACCATTCATTTTGGTCTGTTCCGCCTTGGTGGCATTCGGGCTTTTAAAACTTCGTTCTACCCCCATTGCCGCTATCCGCAAATTAGAATGCCCAACAAAACTTGCTACATTCGGTCCCATCGGTACACTTTCTAAATGCTCGTAATATTCCGCTAAGTTTTTCCACGTAATTTTATCTTTTATCCATTCGGTCAATACTTGGGCTGGCATATTCTCCACTCGACAAAATAAGTCTACAATATCTTCATCTTTCCCCAATGCCGCAGAAATAGAACAATTCCCCATCACGACCGTCGTCGTTCCATGTCGCACCGATTCTTCCAAGCCTGGCATCACTTCAATTTCTGCATCATAATGCGTATGAATATCTACAAAACCAGGGGTCACCCATTTATCGGTTGCATCAATTTCTTTGGCTCCTTCTATAGTTGGGGCTATATCGTGAATGGCTGCTACTTTACCGTTTTGAATCACTACATCCGCTTTTTTGCCTTTTGTTCCTGTGCCGTCGAAGAATAAGCCATTTCTGATAATTGTGGTCATGGATAATTGTTTGTGAAGTTATTAGATGTTTTTTGATAAGGTGTATTCTGAAATCATTAAACTCAATTTGTTCAGCTTTATTAAAAATTAATATTGGCTTTTCTAATGACCATTTGTAAACGGAGCGTTTGATTTCTTTTCTTTCATCATTACGTATTTCTTCGTTTACAATCTTTACCGACCTTCCTCTTTGCTTTAAAAGTGAAAAATCTTTCTTGAAGTATTTCAATAGTTTAATTTGGTTCTTCCTCATATTTTCTTTTGCTTACTACTAATTTAAATAGGTTTTCTATTCGCCCATTTTCTAGTAGCAGTTGCTGTCTCCGTAGGGAAGTCAGCAGGAACTGCTTGCGTTACATTGCCAGTAGCCGCCCATTCTGCTCCTCTTTGAAAAGTTGCCATAAAACCGACGCATTCCATAGCGGTGCCCATGTGCCCTAAACCAGAGTGAAATACTCGCCCTTTTCCATAGTCAATCGCCATTAAAAGGGGTTCATGTCTGCCTGTTCCATTCACTTTTTTATCCCAAGGTGGTCCGTTTTTTTCTACGTCCGAATAAGCCGTAGCCAAGACCGTCATATTTTCCGCAGGTCCTCGCAGCCTATCATATAATTCATCATAGACATGTAACCATTTCGTTGGCAACCCTTTCATAATTGGATGTGCTGGGCTACGAGTGGTCATCACATATTCTTGCTGTGGACCATGCGAACCACAAGCCCCTTCAGAAGGGTCATCTACTCGTTCTCCGGTATCATTATAATAGACATAAGGACCAGATTCCGTATTTCTACCTCCCCAACCACCAAGGCCAATCATTTTATTATACTCGTCCCAATCACCATAAGAATTATTCGCTGCGTGAACAACGACTAAACCACCACCATTTTTCATGTAGGTTTCAAAATTAGCTTTGGTAGTAGTTGGCCAAGTAGACGCTTGCCAGCCCATATTACTAATGACTACATCATAATCCCCAAAATTTGGATTAAAAGTAGAATCGGGTTTTGGTTTATCTACGACCGTCGTTTTTTGCCCATTTGGCAATGGATACTTTTCGATTAAAATAGAGGCATCTGCTGCTTTTACGCCCAATGCTTCTTGGTCATAATGTGGTCCTTGCCACGTATAAGCGGTTCGGGCATGGTCTACGGTAAATAAATCCGTTGCCAGTAAGTAATCTCGCATTAACATGGTCGTCAATGGAAAAACACCATGATTGTTTTCACCATCTATAATTAAAGCTTTTAGTTTTTTAGGGGTTTCTGTAGGAGGTTTTTTAGGAGCTTTGTCTGTTGTTGCTGTTTTGGAGGTGCAAGCGGCTAGACTCATTAATAAAATGATAGGGATTAAGAAAGTGGTTAATCGAATCATGTCTTATATTTTTTGGAAAGGTAAGGAATTTGGAGAAGTATGTGGTAATTTCTTATTTTCTTTTTGATATTTTGTCTCCAAAGAATATTAAAAGCTGTTCGAATAAAGTATGATTTGGAAAAAGTGAGCTTAAATCACGGGGTAACGGGAAGTTACCCCGTGATATGGTTACTATCACCCCGTAACTTCCCGTTACGGAGTGATTTTGGAGCACATCATACTTTATTGGTATACTACTGAATATTATAGTGTAGATGAAATTAAGGTAGGAATGAATATTATAACTGGTGGACATCTCTTTTTTGAGGCAAAAAAGCAAACCGATGTTTTTGCTGCGTCGTTTTAGAGGTTTCGGTTGTTGAATAGAAAAATACCAAGGGCATCAGGGTAAGTATTAATTGCTTTTATTCTATACCTATGCCCTTGGTACTTTTTATGATTGATAAGTCGCTTTCATTTCTTCTACTTCTGCTATTATTTCTTCAACTGTTTCTTTTAATTCTTCGCCCATTCTTAGGTATTCGTTAGGGTATTCGTCTTGGAGATAGTACATTAATGCGTAGTAGATGGGTTGGAATTCGGTTTTTAGATTCGATTCTTTGTCATTGAAAAAGGCTAAAATTTCTTTGTATTTTTCTCTTTGTAGTAAAAAGATAAAGGCTCCCGTTATTTCTTCTAAGTACGCTTCTATATCATATTTATCTCCTTTTACTATTTTAATAGCCTTAATAACACTTTTTTCCGCTTCTTCAAATTTATTAAGTTCATTTACATAAATAGTTCCTAAAGTTAAATTCGCATTTAAGCTATAAGAAGATACTTTTCCAAGATAAATAATAGCCTCGTTGATTTTACTATTTCTATAATAGAAATTACCTAAACAACCATTTACATCTTCATTACCAAATTTAATTGCTTTTTTAAATAATTTTTCGATTTTCTCTGTTTCTTCCTCTTCAATCTCTTGATAAAAATGGGCGAGCTTATGAGCTGCATCAGCATCTTTATTTTTACTCCTAATTTATAGTATTTTTCAGCTTTTTTATTATTCAAAAACTGATGCCTATATAGTTCTGCCAATGGAACAAATACCTTTTTATCTCCTTTTTTACTTGTATAGGGGCGTTACTCTATCCAGAATACCTTCCAAATCCATAAATGCCGTACCTTTTTGTTCATCAATAAATATTTCAAAAAGTAAAACAATTGTACGGATAACGCCACCTGTTAATCTTCTTAAAGCTTCTATCCTACCTTTTTGTTTTTTGATAATGTCTTTAATAGTATCTTTATACCCATAGAGTTCTCCTAATTTTATTAATAAACTTTCTGTTTCTTTCTGATTGAGTCCATTTAATTGCGTCATTTTAAAAAACTCATAAAAAGGATGTTTGTATTGGAAAAATGACTCAATGTATTTGGAAGAGGCTGCAAAAATTCTAATGTCGGTAGAGGTTTGTAAAATTTTTCTTAACCGATGTGCTTCTAAGTCCGTAAATTTAGTGAACATATCACCGACATTATCTATAAATAAAATTATCTTTTTGTTCTGTTTATTTAAACATTTAGTTAACACCTCAAAAATAGCTTTCTCATAAGCGGTATCGTCTGAATATTGGTTAGACAGGTTTTCCATCTCCTGAGAAATCCCATAAAATAAATCGTCTTTTTCTTCTAATAATTCTCCAATTCTAATCCAAAATTTATACAATTTCCGAACGCCATATTCTTCTTCATTAAAGACCACAGGAACTAGCCAAGTATTTAATTTGGAGGTTTGTTCTACTTCGTAAGCCAATCTTAGTAGAAGGGTGGTTTTTCCTAATCCTCTTTTCCCAATAATTAAATGATGTTGCTCAGGCACGGCCATTTTTGCTTCTTCAATCTCTCTGAAAAGCTTATTAAAAGTTTTTAATCGAACGACAAAACTATTAAATACCAAAATTGATGGAAGTTTTGCCAACAATATAAATAGTGTTCAATTCATAAGCATCCGTAAATTGTGGTTGCAAATCTGGATTACCCGTTCGGATACTAAAGTTATTCCGAATGTTAAAAAATGGATTTAAATCTCTTAATCTTGGTCTAAAGATTCTTTTGGAATAACCCGCCTGTAAAGATAAATTCGGTGTGACAAAAGTAGTTGATACGCTCTAGTCCAACGGGCTTATGCGTCAACTACTCTGATAAACTTGTCGGATTTTGAGTTAAATAATAACAAAAACCCTAAAAAACTAAAGGACAATCTTAAAAATCATTACAATTAAATCATTGCAAAATAAATAGATTGTATATTCGCTATTTTTTATACATTATTTTACTATGCATCGAAGAATTGACTTAAAGTTCCCTATTCCTTTTTCATATTTAGCGATTTTTATTTTTTTAATGATGGTAATAGCCTCCTGCCAACCAAGTGAGGAAAATTCAGCCGAGCTTCCACTCGAAGACAATCGATTTACCACAACTAATCTCAATCAACCTGGTTCGCTTAATGAACCAATGGCTTTTACGTTTTTGGATAATGAAGAAATGCTAATTGTGGAAAGAAAAGGAGGGGTAAAGGCTTTTAATGTCGAGTCTAGAGAAATGCGGAGCGTTGGTTTTGTACCTGTCAATATCATGTATGTAAATAAGGAAGGCAAGTCAAGATCGGCAGAGGAAGGTTTAATGGGGATTATTGCCCATCCAGACTATAAACAAAACAACTGGATTTTTATGCTTTATGCCGATCCTGATGAACCTAAACATGTACTGGCAAGATGGGAATATCGAAATGATTCCCTCTATGAAAATACTAAAAAAATTGTCTTATCCTATCCTACTCAGAGAGAAGAATGTTGTCATACTGGAGGTGGTATGGTTTTCGATAAAGCTGGAAATCTATTTTTAACAACGGGCAATAATACCATTAATCCACCACAAGGAACGTCCAATTTGGATGAAAGGCCAGGGTTTAAAAATGCAGACGACCAAAGAACGGGTGGGAATACGAATGATTTAAGAGGAAAAATTTTACGGATTCATCCTGAAGATGATGGTTCTTATACCATTCCAGAAGGCAATTTATTTCCAGAAGAAAACCCTAAGACTCGACAAGAGATTTATACGATGGGGCATCGAAACCCTTGGCGGATTTCTATTGATAATGAAACGGGATATATCTATTGGGGGGAAGTTGGACCTGATGCGGCAAAAGATACCGAAGCAGGATCAAGAGGCTATGATGAATTTAACCAAGCCAAAGGACCTGGATTTTTCGGCTGGCCCTATTTTATTGGCGATAACCAACCTTATACAGACTATGATTATGCTACCGAGACGTATGGGGAGTCTTTTGATGTCAATCAGCCGATTAATAATTCTCCTAATAATACCGGATTAACGGAATTACCTACTCCTCAAAAAGCAATGATTTGGTATCCTTATGCTAATTCGGAGGAGTTTCCTATGTTGGGAAGTGCAGGTAGAAATGCGACAGGTGGACCTATATTCCGACAGGCAGATTTTCCAGCATCGACCAAACGATTCCCAGCTTATTATGAAGGTAAATGGTTGATTGTTGATTTTATGCGAGGTTGGATTATGTCGGTGACGATGGATGAAAACGGGGATTATGTATCTATGGAGCCTTTTTTACCAAGGGAAAGTTTTCAAAGTGCGATTGATATTCAATTTAGCCCAGACGGAGATTTGTATGTATTGGAATACGGTTCGGCTTGGTTTAGAGGAAACGATAATTCGTATGTAAAAAGAGTACGCTATAATGGCGGCAATCGAATGCCTGTAGTACAAGCAAGTGCAGATAAAATCGCAGGCGCCATTCCTTTAACCGTACAATTGAGTTCGGAAGGGACCAATGATTTCGATAAGGATAAACTAACCTACGAGTGGACCATAGTTTCCGAAGATGGGACGAATAAAGTATTTAAGGAAACCAATCCTACCATAACCCTAGAAGAGGAAGGGGTCTATAATGTCTATCTTACCGTTACGGATGCTAAAGGTAATAGCAATGAACAAGTTTTTGAAATTGCGGCAGGTAATGAACCTCCGGAAGTAGCTATTGAAATTACTGGCGGCAATCAGTCTTTCTATTTTCCTGGTAATGAAATTAGTTATGCCATTCAGGTAACAGATAAAGAAGATGGCTCGACCAAAGCAGGTAATATTCCTGCGGAAGCGGTCGCCGTCAATTTTGACTATGCTCCTGAGGGATTTGACCCAATCGAAATTGCCCAAAACCATGTGAGTAGCGATGAATGGATTACATTTTCCAGAGGGAAAGATTTAATAGATAAAAGCGACTGTTTATCCTGTCATCGAGTGAACATTAAATCAATTGGACCAAGTTATATGGAAGTGGCCAAAACGTATAAAAATGATCCTAAAATACGCCCTGTTTTAGCGGATAGAATCATCAATGGAAGTGTAGGCATTTGGGGCGAACACGCAATGAGTGCACATCCCGATTTATCTAAAAAAGATGCTACGGCTATGATTGACTATATTATGGGCTTAAACGATCCTATAAATGCCCCCAAAGAACTACCTCTGAGTGGTGAATATGCCTTGAATGCACCAGATGGCACCAATGGAAAAGGCGGCTATGTGCTTAGAGTAGCCTATACAGATAAAGGTACGGAAAAATTGGAAGCATTGACAGCGGAGAAGATTATAGCCTTGCGCAATCCAGTCATCAATCCTGAAAAATACGATGCAGCAAAAGGAACGCAATTGCTCACCACCCCAAATCGATTGTTTAATATTGTTGAGCATAATGGCTATTTAGGCTATCACGATTTAGATTTAACAGGGATTAATGAAATCATTATTGGCGCAGAGGCATCGACTAGAGTAAATGCTACGGGGGCTGTTATCGAAGTTCGATTGGATTCTCCAACAGGTACTTTGATAGGGGCGACAGAAAAAATAGTTCATGTCGAAGTTGATATTCAAGGGGAGCTTAAAAAAATGCAAG
The DNA here is from genome assembly GCA_964644655.1 of uncultured Saprospiraceae bacterium. Classification (GTDB taxonomy): domain Bacteria; phylum Bacteroidota; class Bacteroidia; order Chitinophagales; family Saprospiraceae; genus JAFMDF01. The sequence continues at coordinate 18,638 of CAZXYA010000077.1, forward strand.
CAGCATGGAAAAAAGGCGGTAAAAAGGGACCAGAACCCAACTACTGGTGGGTTCGCGAAATGCTTAAGCCTAAATTCAACGTGCCATTAACGGAGGTGACAGGCAAGCATCATGTCTATTTTGTTTTTAAAAATGATGCCGCCAAAGAAGGACAGATTTTGTTGGAAATGAATGGGATTGAGTTTAAGCAAGATGGTGGAGAAATGCAGTAAAATAAAAGGAGACAGTAATTTTTGAGGAGACATCTCTTTTGTGAGTTAGGAATCAAGTAAAATAGGTGTTTTCTCAAAAAGTTTGATGGGAAAAGAAAAAGCCTCTAAGTATTGTACTTAGAGGCTTTTAAGGAAGTAGCGCGAGGCGGGCTTGAACCGCCGACCTCAGGATTATGAATCCTGTGACTATTGAATTAATATGGTCTTATATGTATTGAATGTCAGCTATTTACAATATTTTCATATCAAAATAGATGATTTAAAACCATAAAAAACGTACCTTTGTTTGAACAATGTTTGAACAAAATTAAAAGGTATGTTTACACTAACTGCTACTTTATATCATCGACCGAATAAGGAAGGAAAACATCAACTCGCTATTCGGATAACCAAAAACAGAAAATCTTCCTATGTTTTCCTTGGTCAATACATTGATAAAAGCCAATGGGATAAGAAATCCAAGAAAGTCAAAAAAAACCATCCCAATTCATCACGACTAAATGCTTTCCTGTTAAAGAAGCAAACGGAAATTAATGCCAAATTGCTGACTGATGAATTAGAGGAAAAGTCTAAATCTGCTCAAGATGTTCATAAAGAGGTGCTGAAAAAACGAGATAAAAATTCCTTCTTTGTTGAAGCAGAAAAATATATTGATAATCTAAAACAAGAAGGTAAGTACAATCAGTATAATTCTTATAAACCTCGAATTGAACGTATTCGTGAATTTCTTAAAGGTAAAGATGTCAAATTTCAGGAGCTAACGGTTTCGCTCCTATTACAGTTCAAGGCTTTCCTTATTGGCAAATATAAGGTTTCTGAACGTTCTGCCATTAACTATCTCATTTTAATTAGGACAATTTATAATCGTGCCATTAATAGTGGTATTGTTGACAGAAAACATTATCCTTTTGGGAGGAATAAAATTGTCATCAAATTTCCTGATTCCGAAAAATTTGGATTGTCAAAAGAGGAGGTAACACTTTTAGAAGAAGCAGACCTTACTGAAAATCTTAAAATGAATCATGCCAGAAATTTATGGTTGTTCTCCTTTTATTTTGCAGGGATGCGTATTTCTGATGTCCTGTTATTGCGTTGGTCTGATTTTAAAGATGGTAGATTGCATTACCAAATGGGAAAAAATAATAAGATGGGGTCTCTAAAAATTCCTAATAAGGCACAGGCAATCATGAGCCAATATGCTAATGAAAATAAAAAGAATGAAGGGTTAGTTTTTCCAGACTTAGAAGTAGTTGATGATTTTAGTGATAAATATTTGGTACAGAGAAAGACCAGTTATGCCATTAAGAATAATAATAAGTGGCTAAAGCGATTAGGAACAATGCTTGAGATTGAACAAAAGTTGACTATGCACATTGCAAGGCATACCTTTGGTGGTATATCTGGTGATAGGATTCCAATTCAGATGTTACAAAAACTATATAGGCATTCAGATATTACCACTACAATTAATTATCAAAAATCATTTATTTACAAAGATGCCGATGATGCCTTGGATGCAGTTTTGAATTCATAGAAACGCTACACATTAGGTAGAGTTTTGGATATGTTGAAATTTAAACCTAAAACTGAATCAGAATGACTATATTATTATGAATAAACAAATCACCAATCAGGATAAAAATTTATTTAACGACATTCAACACCTAATTGAAGAGGCTCGAAGTGCGGTAAGTCAAACCGTCAATACGGGAGTAACCCTTCTATACTGGGAAATTGGGGAACGGATTAATTCCGAGGTTTTGAAAAATAAAAGGGCTGAATACGGTAAAGAAATTGTCGTTACATTGTCACGACAATTGATAGAAGAATACGGGAATAATTTCAATGAAAAAAATTTACGCCGAATGGTGCAATTTTCCAAAGAATTTTCCGATTTTGAGATTGTCGTTACGCTGTCACGACAATTATCATGGTCTCATTTTATTGCGATTATTCCTTTAAAGACAGATTTGGAAAGAGAGTTTTATGCTCAAATGTGTAGGGTTGAAAGATGGAATGTTCGTACACTTCGAAGGAAAATTCAATCCATGCTCTTCGAAAGAACAGCAATTTCTCAAAAACCAGAAGAATTAGCAAAATTAGAACTTGAAGCATTACAGAAGGAAAACCAAATTACGCCAGATTTAGTCTTTCAAAATCCATATGTCCTTGATTTTCTTGGATTGAAGAGTCGGTTTAAAGAGAAAGATTTAGAGCAAGCTATATTAAATAAATTAGAGCTATTTCTACTGGAACTAGGCAGAGGGTTCACCTTTGTTGAACGCCAGAAAAGAATGATTATAGATGGTGAAGATTACAAATTAGATTTACTCTTTTATCACCGTAAATTAAAACGCCTCGTTGCTATTGACCTGAAAATTGGAAAGTTCAAAGCAGAATATAAAGGGCAAATGGAACTATATCTTCGTTGGCTCGAAAAGAATGAAACTGAACCAGATGAGGAAATGCCTATTGGTTTGATTCTATGTGCAGAGGGGAATTATGAGCAAATCGAATTGCTACAATTGGATAAAACCAATGTAAAAGTGGCACAATATATTACGGAGCATCTGCCAAAAGATTTGCTAAGAAGGAAATTGCACCAATTTTTGGAGATGTCAAAGAAGCAGATGGGAAATCAAGAGAAATAAATCAATCTTCCCATACAATACTTAAAATGTTTTTGTAAGACTCTGTTACAATACAATACTCATAAAAGTCAGAATCCTCATCATAATCACCTAATTTAAAATAGGTTGATTTAGAAATTTCTTGTTGGAGTTCATCCCGCTTGTATATTGGTTTATAATTGGCATCAATATATTCCATTGCAACGGAATCTTGGGGAGGAGGGAGTTTTGTAAATTCCTTAATCCATACTTTCAAATCGGTAGATTTTTTCCAGTATCTAATTTTTCCAGCGAAAATATGAAACATTGCAAGAGGGTATAGACCTGAATCAAAGTACTTAAAAGCAACAGAGGTTAGGCTTGTTTTAAACCTTTCAGCTAAATATCGAACTAAGTCAGGACTAAATTTTTTGCCTTTGGCAGCTTCATAAAATAAATCAGTTGGCATTAAATATTCAGTTGCAAACTGATTTGCTTCATACTCTTGTAGCCCCTTTTTCAATTTTTTTTCTGCACTATTAAACCATTCGAGGCTGACATTATCATCGTGCATGGCACTTCCTTTGTGCATTTCTAAGTGTCCTAATTCGTGAGCCAAAGCGAACCTTTTCCTGCCTTCATATTGAATATCTGAATTGATAAATATCGTGGAAAAATTTCTTCCGTAAACAATCCGACCATCAGTTTTCCCCATAGATTTGTACTGTACTATTCCTCCTCTACCAACAATTACATCCTCAATAGGAATATCATCAGGGTCTAAGATGCCAATCTCTTCTCTTAATTTTATTGCTGCCAACTTTCCTCTATTCATCATCTAAGCTTTCGTCTATTTCATCGAATAGAGCAGTTAAGTCAAGCTGTTCCAAAATATTGCTCATTTCATCTTTCGTCATTTTATCAAAGTTTCTATAATTCGCAGCTAATCCATATTGTTCGACATGCTTTTTAAAAATGGAAAAAACATTTTCACTATTTTTCCCCCTCAAGGATTTTAAACGCCCTGACGCCTCCGCAATAGAAACCACTTTTGCAACTCTATCTTTCCGAACTTGAGCTTTAGCCTTAAACAGTATTTGCTTAGATAATCTACTATAACGACTAATCTGTCCTTCATAGTCCTCTTTAATATTGGAAAAATCATCTGTAGCATTAATAGAATGGTCTTTTTCTAAATAGAAATTCAATAATCCTTCTTCAATATTTTTTAATAATTTTTTCTTACTCATCGCATGAGGAATTTAATAATTCTCTAATTGGTTTAGACCCCTATAAATCAGACTTTATTCCAGAAGGTTAATAGAAAAAT
>CAZXYA010000078.1:0-12186 GCA_964644655.1 uncultured Saprospiraceae bacterium
GATTTACTAAATCTGCTAGATTTAGCAAATCGAGCGTTTGCGGTCAGCCTGAGTTGTCGATTGTCAGTTAGTTTGTCAAACCGACAACTGCCAACTCACTACCGCCAAAATACAACTTCCCTAGCAAAACACCACCAATTCTCGAATCACCTTTTTTAAACTAGCAGATTTTGTCCATAATTCTAAGAGAATTGTTAAGCGATGATTGATTATTTTAGAGGTATTACTTGCCAACAATTCCCGATAAAGGATTAATAATGCTTTGGTGTTTTTGACAGGAATGGCAGGTAACTTAGCTAATAGATTCCCAATTATTGCTTCTAATGCTTGATTGTGAATTGTAGAAATATTAAATAATTGCTGTTGTGCTAAGTCGGTAAATCGTTTGAGCGGGGCAAATGCCTTGCGCTCCATTTTGCCTAATAGTTGACCGATTAAGGCACTATTAATTTGTTGAGTGGGAACAGCTACTTTCCAAATATTTCCTGCTTGTAAACGGATTTTTTTATCTGCACTTAACAAACAAGTAGCTAGAAACAAATGAACGGCATACCCATATTTTGGAGGTTGGACCTTTGTCAACCAAGAGAGGATTTCCCAAACCCTTTTTTTAGCAACAGCTTCCCAAAAATTGGGATATTTTAAGTTGTCGGCAATTAATAAAGCAATCAAAGGATCTGGATTATTGGGCAACATGCCTAATAAACGCTGAACATCATTGACATTAGGTCGGAAAGCTTCATCATTACCGGGGAAATATTGATATAAAAAATTTGGATGATGCTTAGTAGTTAGCCCTTTTTTAAACTTAACTTGTAATTCTCGGTGAATAAAAGGTTCGCCTGTGAATTCTAATTTTTGTGTTTTATAGTTCCATGCTTCGAATCGACGCTCTTCCCAAAATATCATCCAATCGTGAGTGCCGTTAAAATAAGTTGAGTCAATTTTTAGCGTAGGAATTGAGATTTGTTGCTTAAAGATACCGCTATTATTTTTGGTGATTGCAGCGGTGATATAGCTATAATAAAATGTTGGTACGGCTTTATTGGTAGCTAGATTTGTGGGATTGCTAGTCGTCTTGACTTTCATAGGACTAGAAAGTTGAATGCTTCCAGCATTTGTCTTGATGAAAGTACTTTCTACTATAGGACTAATAGGAAAAGGAAATGGAGCATTTGATGCCAGCAAAAACTGAATCAAAGCTAAATAATCTCCTGTTAATAGGGTATTAGCCGATTTCAAAGCTATTGTTTTATTTTCAAAACAAACTCTAGAAATTGCCAATTGCAAATCAATAGGGTCGGGGAGAAGCCCTCTTTCTTGGTATATCGCTAATCGTTTGATCAAAACGACAGGATCAATCCAAGTTGGTGCATGCGTAGGCGTAGATAATAAAACAATCGGTTTTTCTTCATGCAAAAAAGACAAAATTTTTGCCAATAATTTTTGAATGGGCATATAGACCTGAGAAGGATCATAGGGATTATACCAACCGTATAAATGAGCAAACTGCAAATCAAATGGAGGGGCCTTTTCTCTAATAAAGAAGCCTTGTTCTAAATAGTTTTCGGCTAATTTTCTTAAACCTTGGCTGCCTTTAGGATGCTGCCTAATTAATAAATCAGCCAAATCCATTAAAAAAATTGCCAAGATATTATCTAACATCCCTTGATGACTGGGCAATTCATTAAAGACTAATTGATATGCTCGTTTAAAAACGGGGGTTAAGGCTTCAATATTTTTACCTTTTAGTTCAGCTTGAAATTGTAATAAAGCGACCAAAAAATGGTCAAAATGATAAGGTTCTTTATTATCAAAAACAATCAATGCTAAGTCTTTAAATTCTGTGAAAGATTGGATACCTAGAATTTGATTATGTTTACTTAATGTTTTCTTTTTTGTGTTTTTAATCAATTGATTATCAGTAGATTGGATTAGGGTTGATTTGTTAGTAATTTGAAGTGTCTGTATTGTTTTTTGAAATAAATTTGACTGATATGGAGCTATTAATATTACTAAATCTTCCTGTTGAATTTGTCCATAAGCTTGGATGATAGCCGCTGCTTTTAATTGTAGGTCTTCTTCTCGATGCGCCAAACCTTGGATAGCAAACTGGACGATTTTTTGTTGATAATCGGGATGAAATTTGGCTAATCTTTCCAATAATACCAATCCATTATAAACAACTGATTTCGTAGGGTTTGACAATATTTTATCATAAGCTATTAAACTATTATCAACGTTAAAACCAGATGTATTACTTATTTTTTGTAAGTTTTTTAAGATACAATTGACCACTTTTGCTTGTGAGGTGGAGCAAGCAATTATCAGTTCTTCTTGTAAAGCAATTAACTCTTTTTTTGTAGGTTTTAAAAAATCAAAAAGTCCAATGAACCAACTAATGGCAGCTTTACTAAATAAAGATTTTCTGGTGGCTGTTAAACAAGCGGCTAATAAGCGCAATCTATCAATTTGACCTAATTGTTCGTATTGTTGAATAGTTGCATACCATAAATCTTTTGGTAGTAATGCGCTATCTACTATATTTAATTGTCGATCTATATGATGAATAGCAGTAGGATGGTCAAAGATATACCATATATGCTGATTTAAGGTAATTGGAAATTGCCCTAATTTTTCTGGAGTATATTGATAAACTAGCCGTTCATTAGGAGCATTTGAAAAAATAAGTTGACTAAATAATTTAGCTATTAATGCTTCGGATGCTTGTATATAGTTTTTTTCTAGCATGGCGACGATTAATTCGTAAGACATACCAGCAGGGAGTAGTTTTTGATTACTAAAGCTATTGATGTATTTATTTAACCACTTGGGGCAGTACCAAGGTAAGATGTTTTCTAAAGTAAAAAAGGTGATTAACCAATTAGGATCTAGCCAATTGTGTAATGGGTGTTCAGCTTCCACAGCACAAATAAAAATAGAATAAGTTAAGATGCGTTCTTGTTTGAGTGAGGCTTTTTTAGCATAAAAATGCTTGTTGTTAATCAACCTATCTTTGATTTCTAGGTATTCTTTAACCGTCTTACTAAGTTGGGGGAGTAAGTGGTGCTTTTGAGCTTCATTCAATTGTTGCAAAAATGGAATGATAGCTTTCTCATTATGTTGTAAAACAATTTCTATCCAGCGTTCAATTGGGTTCATTTGTGTTAGCCTCTTTCTGCGTTAATTATGGTTATTTGGTAGTTAAGTGCGAAATTAGAAAATATTTTGAATTTAGTAGGATGATGACCGATTTTTGTCTTTGTTTTCTTTTAAAAGAGTAATTTTGATGATGGATTTTTTGTAACACGGATGTTGAATAATACGGATAAAGATAAGATCGCTCTCTGAGTTGTGAAAATAACATGGATAATCTTAAAAAAATTGCAATTATTCACCACCAAAATCAGCAATAGACATTTTTCTACCATATAGTTATTTAAGTTCATATAGTTGGTTTTATGAAGTATCTTAAATGAACTTATATGCCTTAAATGGTAAAAATAAACTATATTCTAGTGATGAATAACTACAAAAACTAATAGCATAATGACCATTTCGGGTAACATAGTCGATATTAAAAATAGGCAGATTTTTTATGGCGTAATGACTGTAGAGGATGGTAAAATAGTAGGTATTGAGTCTAAAATAGGAACAAGTAAAGACTATATTTTACCGGGTTTTGTGGATGCGCATATTCATATTGAAAGCTCGATGTTGGTGCCTTCAGAATTTGCTAGATTGGCGGTTTTACAGGGAACCGTTGCGACTGTTTCAGATCCTCACGAAATAGCGAATGTAATGGGAATAGAAGGGGTGGAATACATGATAGAAAATGGCAAAAAAGTGCCTTTGAAGTTTAATTTTGGGGCGCCTTCTTGTGTGCCTGCAACGACTTTTGAAAGTGCAGGGGCAAGGATAGATGTAGCAGGTGTTACTCGATTATTGGAAAATTCAGACATTAAATATTTGGCGGAAATGATGAATTATCCAGGGGTTTTATTTGAAGACCCAATGGTGATGGCAAAATTGACAGCAGCTAAAAGGTTAGGCAAACCAATTGATGGGCATGCACCAGGATTAAAAGGGGACGATGCCAAAAAATATATCGATGCGGGAATTAGTACAGATCATGAATGTTTTACTTATGAAGAAGCCTTGGGTAAATTACAGTATGGGATGAAAATATTAATTAGAGAGGGGAGTGCAGCTAAAAATTACGAGGCATTACATAGTTTGATTGATGAATATCCAGAAAAAATTATGCTTTGTTCAGATGATAAACATCCTGATGATTTAATAGAAGGGCATATCAATCAATTGGTTGCTAGGGCTTTACGAGATGGACATGATTTATTTAATACCTTACAAGCAGCTTGTATTAATCCTGTTCAACATTATGGCTTAGATGTTGGTTTATTAAAGGTAGGAGATCCTGCGGATTTTATTATAGTGGCTGATTTAATCAATTTTGAGGTGAAATCAACTTTTATTAATGGGCAATGTGTGGCAAAAAATGGAACAGTTAACTTTCCCAAAGTCATAGCGCCCATTATCAATCAATTTAATACGCCTCTTAAATCGGCAGCGGACTTTGAACAAAAAGCCAAAGTTAATCAACCCGAAATGCGCGTGATAAAGGTGATTGATCAAGAAATTGTGACAGAAAGTTTTAAGGTGTTACCTGTTGTAAAAAATGGTTTCATTATTCCTGATTTGGAAAAAGATATATTAAAAATAACGGTTGTTAATCGGTATGAAGATGCCCCGCCTGCTATTGCTTTTATTCATGGATTTAATTTTAAAAAAGGAGCGATTGCTTCTTGTGTAGGACATGATTCTCATAATATTATTGCGGTTGGTACAGATGATGAACAAATCGCTAAAGCCGTCAATTTAATCATCAAAAATAAGGGGGGGATTTCAGCGGTATCTGAACAAAAGGAATTAATTTTGCCTTTACCTGTAGCGGGAATTATGACCAATGCAGATGGTCGAATCACCGCAAAAAAATACGCTACCATTGACCAATTTGTAAAGGCAGAAATGGACTGTCCATTGACGGCTCCATTTATGACTTTGTCCTTTATGGCGTTATTGGTTATTCCCGAACTAAAATTGAGTGATAAAGGTTTATTTGATGGGAAAATCTTTGAGTTCGTCGTAAGTACTTGAGTAAAATTAAACGATACTTTAGAAAGTGGGTAATGAGGTGATGAGTTCACAAGATGAATGAGGTGTAAAGCATTTTAGACTACATCTTATGCTCATTAACTCATTAATCTTATCGATTCATTACCCTTAAAGAGTGTCGAATATTTCTGTTTGACTACTTATAGTAGAACTTTAGTTGTACAAAAAATGTAACTGTTCATTAGATTAGAGAATAGAGACCATTTCATTGAGAGAATAGAGATAAAACCTAAGCAAACCTTAAATTCGTTGAGTTTTAGCTTCAATAATTTGCAGTTATTCTAAATTTAATCTCTTTTCTCTACTCTCTGTTCTCGATTCTGAATAGTTACCAAAAAATAAAATAAATGCTTCAACAAATATTAAAAGAATTAGCCCCGACCAATACTACTTTAGTAGCGGTGTCTAAAACAAAACCCACCGCAGCCATTCAGGCCATGTATGACCAAGGACAACGCATTTTTGGAGAGAATAGAGTACAAGAATTAGTCGAAAAAGAAGCCGTATTACCCAAGGATATTGAATGGCATCAGATTGGTCATTTACAAACTAATAAGGTGAAGTATATAGCGCCATTTGTAAGCTTGATTCACGCAGTAGATAGCTTAAAATTATTAAAAGAAATCAATAAACAAGCTCTGAAAAATAATCGAGTTATTGATTGTTTATTACAATTTCACATAGCGGAAGAAAGTAGTAAATTTGGTTTTGATGAAGCAGAAGTTAGTACTATGTTGACCAGCGATACTTATAAAACATTAGCAAATATTAGGATTGTAGGCGTAATGGGCATGGCTACTTTTACGCATGATGAAACGCAAGTAAAACAAGAATTTAGGCAATTAAAGCAGTTATTTGATACCTTAAAAAAGACCTTTTTTCCATCAGCGACTCATTTTAAAGAGATTTCTATGGGAATGTCTGGAGATTACCAATTAGCAATAAAAGAAGGAAGTACGATGGTACGCATAGGTAGCCTACTTTTTGGTAGTCGGTAGGACAAGTTGCTACAATCTACGTTTTAATTTGGCTAATACATTACAAAAAAGCATAATTGGCAGATAATTTGCAACTTAAGTACTTGTCCAAGAGTATTTAAATCTAGTTGAGTAGTAGCTCATATCCAAATAAAAAATTTACGCTGCTCTTCTAAGACAACACTTTTAACGTGCGGTCTAACCAAACAAAATTATCTCGCAAACCGATGCATAAGTCTAAATTCCATGAAATATGGGTATTGCCATTATTGGTATTACTTACTTGTTCGACCTACACTTTTGCTCAATGCCCATTGACTAAAAGTGCTACTTTTGAAATGTTACCCCAAGGATTACCCAATCGCATTGCTTTAGCTCCTACCGAATTTTTGTTAAATATTTCAGATACAGCTTTTTATAAAAACTTGACAGTAAGTCAGGATCGTTTTCTTTGTTTTGAAGTAGGTATCCAAGAAGTGATACTAAGTGGGGTCAACACGATAACTGGTGATACGTTTGCTTGTGAAGAATATGTCTGGGTCATTGATTCGGTTTTATTATGTAGTGAAGAAATACAAACCCCAAGAGCCGTTGCAGGAAAAATTACAACAGCGCAAGGAAAAGTTGTACCAAATGTGGCGATAGGATTATCTAGTGGCGCTATTAACTATTTTCAAGGAACGAATGAAAGAGGTACTTTTTTCTTTGATAATTTTGAAGCCAGACAGTATGAGTTAGCTCCAGGCGACCCTTTTGATAATAATGTTAGAAATGGGATTACCACCTTTGATGTATTATTATTACAAAAACATATTTTAAACTTGCGTCCTTTAGATTCTCCTTATAAATTGATCGCTGCGGATTTAAATAATTCGGGAGATGTGACCGCTTTTGATATGTTATTGCTTCGGCAAATGATTTTGTCTGTTATTAATGAATTTCCGAATACCCCATCTTGGCGTTTTGTAGATGCCACACATCAATTTGAAGATGCTACCAATCCTTTTAGTGCTGCTTTTCCAAGCTCTATTTCGATTGATGCAGAAAATGAAGGGCCTCAATTGGACAACCGCTTTATTGCCATAAAAATGGGAGATTTAAATAATACGGCTAAAATTCAGGTTAATAGTAGCAATAGGACTGCTATGGAAGCAGGACAAGCTATTTTGAAAGTGGAAAACCAATCTTATAAAAAAGGAGATTTGCTTCATGTTCCATTTGTTTTAACAAAAAATCTTACAATAGACGGGCTTCAATTTGCTTTAGATTATGATGCAGCACAGCTTCGATTATTAGATTTGAATGGAAATATTGAACTAAGCAAGGATGATTATGCATTAAATAATGGAACACTTAATTTAAGCTGGACAAACTCAGAAAGTATTGCTTTTGAGGAGGAGGAAATGCTTATTAATTTACAGTTTCAAGCCACTAAAGACGGAGTTTTATCTCAGTCATTGACGCTCACCAATCATCAAATTGCTCCAATTATTTATAGCACAAACGATGAAACTATTCCTTTTTCTATTAATTGGGAGACTAAAAGTTCAGCTATAACAGTATTTAAAGCCTTAGATAATTATCCAAATCCCTTTACCTACCAAACAACTATCCCTTTTTCATTACCGAATGATAGTCAAGTAACTTTGCAGATTTTTGATAATAATGGACGAATTATCCTATCCAAGCAACAAGACTTTGTAGCAGGTAAACAATCCCTACAAATCGACGAACAATTGCCTATGGCAGGACTCTATTTTTATCGTTTGGAAACAGAATTTGGGGTGGCTACTGGACGGATGAATTATATGGAGAAATAGTAGGGTATTGGACTATCTATTTTAGGCCTATCCAAATCTTAAATCAGAAATCTTACATCATAAATCATAAATCCGCTAGAAAGGAATCAGGAATATCGCAGATGAGTGGGCAGGTTTGTTGATTTTGTTTTACCTCTTTGACAAACCAATAGAATTATTTTCAAAGGGTGACAAGTCTAATAAATTGTAGGATGGATTTATGATTTTTTGTGCTATTACCCATCACTTATCACTCATCACTCCATTCCTTACTCTTCTTTCCCCAAAATCTCAAACTGCCGTTCCAAGCGTTGCCCATCCTGATCTACCAAAACTAATAAGTGTTCTCCTACTGCTGGCTGCAACGCCATTTCATGAAAAGTATGGGTCGTTCCTAAATAAGTATGGTCTAAATGCCAATAAACGGTAGCGTCTGGGTGACTATGTGCTGCCTTAAAAATAGTTTGACTGAGTTTTCCATTGAGGTCGATAGGGACATAAATTTTAGTCGCTTTTTTGGGATAAATTAATTGCATGGCTTTATTAGCATCATTACTTGAGCTTACACAATCTTCCCTAAAAGGTGGTAATTGATAATAATTGGGGTTTTTAAATTGATAATAATGGGCTTCAACTGGTGGCAAAACAAACCAAGGTTGATGCACCATTTCCAAAGGGTTTTCACAATTGCTATTTACTTGAAACTGCTTTGTTTTATTCAGGTGGATCATTCGATGATGTGGGCAAGCTGATACCTTTGTTCCAGCAGGTGCAGCCTCAATGGTATCTACCTTACAAATAGCTAAAGCTCGATAACCACTTTGATGACAGATTGCGTAAGCGGCTAATTCATCATAAGGAACGGGAAACCAATCAGAATTAGGCAAGAGGTCAAATAAATCAAATAAAATGGGAGCGGCAGCTTTAACACCTAGTAGCCCTGGACGTCCTTCTCCATCGGCATTACCTGCCCATACACCAATAGCATATTTAGGCGTCACCCCAACTGCCCAAGCGTCTCGAAAACCAATACTCGTACCCGTTTTCCAAGCAATTTGCTGGCTGGATTGAAAATTATCCCAATTGCCATCTGAGTCTGGTCGTTCTACTTTTTGCATCGCTTGAAAAGTTTGATAAATCGCTGCTGCCGATAAAATAGGTGCTTCTTTGACCGTATGTTTGCCAAATTTATCGAGGCTAGTGCTTCCATCTTGATAGCTATCGGGAAAAGTTTTGGAAGCACTTTTTGATAAAATATAATTCCCTTTCCGAAAATCCCGATTATCATACCGCCCATCCAATTCCGAAAAGTGATTTAAGGTGCGAGCCATTCCAGCGTAAGCATTGGTGATTTCAGATAAGCGTCCTTCAGCGCCCCCTAAAATTAGCGGCAAACCATAATGAGTAGCAGGTTTTGAAATAGTGGTTAATTGTAATTGTTGTAAAAGAAAATGAAAATGGGCTAAACCAAAATCTTGTAATAAATGGACAAAAGGAACATTTAATGAACGAATCAAGGCTCTTTTAGCGGTGACAACACCATCATAAGATAAATGGTAATTCTCTGGCTGATACCCTTGCATTTGAGTAGGAATATCAGAAAGGAGACTATTGGGAAAAATTAACCCATCCTGAAGAGCGGCTGCATATAAAAAAGGTTTTAAAATACTACCCGTACTTCTAGCTGCTTTTATCACATCGACTTGTTCATTATGAGCAGCACCTGCACCTACCACATTTCCTACATAAGCTACTATATTTCCAGTTTCCACCTCCTGAATAATAGCTGCTGCATTATGAATACCATTTCCACGTAGCAAGGCTTGATGTTTGGCTAATATGCGATTTGCTTGTTTTTGGATTGTCGGATTAATCGTAGTGGTTAAGCGAGTAATGGCATTTTTGGACGTAGCAAAATGCGCTTGATAAGCTCTATCCAATAAATGAGGAGCTAAACGAGGCAAAGGAATAGGCTTTTGGGGTAAACTTTCTGCTTTGGTCAAATCTAAAGTTAGCGCATCTAACACTCCTTTTTGATGAAGCCTATCCAATAAGCGATTTCGTTTTGCTAATAAAGCATCCCGATTTCGTCCAGGGTGAATTAAGCCTGGGCTGTTTGGAAGGACCGCCAAAGTAGCAGCTTCTGCCCAAGATAATAATTTAGGTTTTTTACCATAATACCGCCAAGCTGCTGCATCTAAGCCAACGACATTCCCGCCAAAGGGAGCATTGGCAGCATAAAGTGCTAAAATCTCTTGTTTGGAATACCCTAACTCCAAACGAGTAGCCAATATTAGTTCTATCAATTTTTCGCCAAAAGTTCTTGATTGTCCTTTTCTTGCCAATCGAATGACCTGCATACTGAGGGTACTTCCACCACTAACAATTTTTCCACTTCGAATATTTTGTACAAATGCTCGACCAATTCCAATCGGGTCAACCCCAGGGTGATAAAAAAATCGCCGATCTTCAAATTCGGTAATAGCTGCTATAAATTTATTTGGAATCGTTTGTTGATAAGGAAATCGCCATTGTCCATCCTTCGCTATTCTAGCACCCAAAAGATTACGGTTTTGATCTTCCAAGACCATACAAGTTGGGTCATTAAATAAAGGATTAGGTAAGGATAAATAATAAAGTACACCGATAAAAGCCAGGCCTATCCCTGTTTTTTTAAGGTGCTTTTTAAATAAAAATTGATAGATATATTTTAAACGCTTTTTCATGATTATCAAAATCCGTTCGGAACTAAAATCTGTTGGGAAAAGACCTCCGCAACCAAAAATATTACTTCATTATTCCGTATTTTTGCCCAAATTATAAGTTAAGCTATAAAACTACACAATCATGGGTAAAGATTCCCTATTTATCGTTATTGAGGGCTTAGATGGTTCTGGAAAAAGCTCTGCATCTGCTGCATTAAAGCAACGACTAGAACATCAGTTAGGGGGTAAAATTAAACGGACGTATGAACCGAATAATTCAATGTGTGGAGGGGAATTCATCAGAGATATTTTAGAAAAGAGAATCAAACAATTTGATCCTTATGTTTTATCCTTAGCTTATGCAGCTAACCGCTTAGACCATAATTCCAGACTAATTCAACCTTGGTTGGCAAAAGGTGATAAACGGGTTGTGATTTGCGATCGGTATTATTTATCCTCTTTAGTGTATAATAGTTCCGCAACTTTTTCTTTCGATCAGGTGATGTTATTGAATAAAGAAGCTCGGAAACCAGATTTGATTTTCTTTCTCAATGTAAGCGCAGAAGTGTGCCGAGAACGCATGAACAAAAGAAATGAACCAGTTGAATTATTTGAAACAAAGTTAGAGGTTTATCGCAAAAAATATTTTGCAGCGATTAAATATTTACAGCAAGAAAGAGGGGAGACAGTTATTGAAATTAATGGGAATCAAACCTTAGAAGAAGTAGTCGGCGATATTTACCAAGGAATTCAGGCGTATGTGGAGGGATTTTTAAATTAAATCACATTACACATCCGACATAATTGTATCAAAGCAGTTGTATTTCTAGCACCTGAACGAGCAATCATATTTTTCCTATGAGTTGTCACAGTAGCAGGGCTGATATTTAATTGCAGTCCAATTTCTTTTGAATTGGCTCCTTTTGCAATTTCTATTAAAATTTCTTTTTCTCTGGGAGATAAAATGTCTTGAAATTCTTTTTTTTGACCACTCGAACGGAAAAAACGGGTTTGTTCAGTTGTATTAGGTCGCTCATGTCTAACCCAATAAAATGCTTCCTTCATTAGATGTTGAATGTCTTCTAAAAAAACTAAATAAAGAGAAGGTTTATTATCTTGAACAGAAAGGACGAGTTGGTCAATAAAAATTCTCAAGACATGTCCATCTTTATGTTTGACCTTTAGCCCACAATAATAAGCACGAGCAGGTAAATTACTTTCTGTTAATGGACAAAGGCGCTCTATTTTTTTATTCCATTTAATGAATTGCAGCGGAAATCCAATATGCTCCCAAACAATAGATCTAAAGAAAAGCCCAATATTCCATAAATTTATTTCTGATTGGTTATATCCAAAGAGTTTTTCAAAATTACCTCCCCAATAGAGGGGTTTAAAGCCTTTAGAGGAAAATAAAACAATACCCCGATAATAGTGCTAAAATTCCAAAATATCACTTTCCAAAAATACCTACATCACAAGTTATTGGCACTTAAGGTTTTTCAGAGCCATTTT
>CAZXYA010000078.1:12196-22683 GCA_964644655.1 uncultured Saprospiraceae bacterium
AAAATAAAACAATGGCTCGGTTACTGTGGTATTGTATGGCTTCAGAAATTTTTATCTGATCTATTATTTGGTCAATATTATCCAATGTTATTAGGCCCCTACTCAATTGATTCCATTGAGTCATAAACTCAACTGAGGCTCTTTCTTGTAGAAATTGTTGATTATCCGTTTTGTTCATGTAAATAATGCTAGCCATAATGCCAAGCTACCTCTGCTCTAAACGGGTTTAGAGGAAGGGTATCAAGCAATTTTTGTTTTATTAATATCTTCGGGTTATATAAAAAATCTCAATTTGCAAAAAAATAATCTTTGTAACTAGTTAAATCTTTTGTGATAATTGTTAGGTTGCTATATTGTTGATTTTCAACGTAATACAAAACAATACAACAATTTTAACAATACAACAATTTGGACTAAACTATTTGTTTACAAATTAGTATTCATTACAATGTAAGGCTTTTATACAACCCCAAGCCAATTATCCAGATTGCAAAGGTTACGAATTTTTTAAAATGACAAAATACCTATAATAGGTATTGGTTATGTATATTTAAAATATTGATATTTGTGACAGTTCAAGCCTACAATCTATTGTATTTTTTACTATTCTTTTTTAGTAAGCCCATAATTTTAAATAGAGATTAACTTGGTCATGTACCCTATAAAACACTATCAATATTAAGCACTTATTGGGAATTTATACTTCGGGTAAAAAATTATGAACTGTTTAGATAAGTGCTTCCAAAATTTAAATGTCTACTGATTACCCAAAGAATAAAAGAGTTAAAATGGGGACGAAGCTATGCTCCTTTTCAGCACTTTTAGGGTCATTTTGCTACAGACGGAGTCAGAGCGATGCTCTTTATAATTAATTAGACCGTCTGTCTTTAGATTCTTTACCAAGGAGCATCGCTCCGAAACTGTCTGTAGATATGCCATTTTTAGCTATTTTCCCAAAGGAGCGTAGCTTCGGAACTACAAAGTTCTGGAAGCACTTATCTAAAGTTTTATTTCCGACTTACTAGACAGCATTAATTTTTGTTTGTTTTCTAAAGTAGAAATATAAACCCACTATAATTAATGGAATACTCAACCATTGACCTGTACTTAATATCCCAAGCGTAGTTTCCAACCCACCTTGTTCTCGTTTAAAAAATTCTAATAAGAATCGAGCAGACCACAATAAAATTGTGAAAACACCTAATAATCTACCCGTTTGGTACTTAATATTTGTTTTCCAATATAAACGATAAAGGACTAAAAAGATTAAGAAATAAGCTATTGCTTCATATAATTGTACAGGATGTCTAGGGATTAAATCAACTTTTTCAAAAACAAAAGCCCAAGGTACATCCGTAGCATGTCCCAAAATTTCAGAATTCATTAAATTACCCAAACGAATAAAACAACCAACTAGCATAATCGGCACGCCAATTCTATCTAATAACCAAATCAATGGCTTTTTAGAGACTCTTTTAGAATAAAGCCATTGAGCGATTAATACACCTATTGCGCCTCCATGACTAGCTAAACCCGTATAACCTGTAAACCGAAATTCAGGCTCAAACTGTACAGGTAAAATCATTTCTAGTAGGTGATTTTGAAAATAATCCCATTCGTAAAAAAGGCAATGGCCAATTCGGGCACCTAAAACCGTCCCTACAATCAAATAAAGCAGTAAATCATCTAAGGATTCTGTACTAACTTTATCTTCGATATAAATGCGCTGCATGATGTAATAGCCAATCATAAAACCTAAGAGAAAACCAAGGCTATACCAACGTGGGGCAAAACTACCTAAGGTAATGATTTCGGGATCGACATTCCAATGAATTACGGCTAGTGCTAGCATAAATGGAGTTAAGAAATTTTTGCTGTAAAAACTTCAATTTCAACCACAACTACAATTTCAAATTACCCATAGTTGGAATCGTTGAAATTGAATTTGAATTTGAAATTGAATTTGAGATTGAAAAAATTAATACCCCGTATTCAAAGGCGGTGGTCCTTCAGGAATCATAGCCTTATATTGGTAATCGCCCAATCGCTCTTTAAATTCTTCTTTAACTGCTTCTACCAATTTAGGATCTTCAAATAAATCGACCATCGTCATAGATAATGCCTTTGCTGCATAAGCCATGCCTTTATGCCCAATGGACATACCGCCACAAGCTACAACCGCCCAACTATGCCAAGGGGTATCTTTTGGGGCTGTAGTGGCACTTAATCGGATAGTCGGGGCAACAAAACTTACATCTCCTACATCTGTCGAACCACCCATTGGATGTTCTTGAGTTGCTTCTAACGGATTGATTTTTGTGTCCATCCCAACTTCGGGTTTGCCCGTTGCTTTTTGGATACCTTTTCCAAATGCCGTTTCGGCTTCAGTATATTCAATTTCGCCTAAGAATTCTAAGTTTTCTTGTAATCTGGCACCGCCTTTTCTATTAACCAAAACTTCGTGAATGCCAGAAATTAGACTTATTTTATGTTCTACATTAGCGATAATAGCTGCACCTTCTGCCATTTTTCTGACTTGATTATAGACCATTTCCATTCCTGTTCGTTTTGTATCTCGAACTCTTACCCAAATTCTACCATAATCAGGGACTACATTTACAACTTTTCCAGCATCTTGAATATGATAATGAATTCTAACCGTTGGTTTGATGTGTTCTCTATACATATTGATACCATGCGTATAAGCTTCAATAGCATCTCCTGCGCTTCGACCATTCCAAGGATCGCCAGAAGCATGGGCAGCTTGTCCCGTAAATTCTACCATAAAATCAACCAAAGCCAAGCTACTCTGGACATTTGCTTTGGTTTCTGCTCCAGGATGCCAATCCATGACTACATCCACATCATCAAATAAACCTGCTCGAATCATCCATAATTTGCCAAAGAATTTTTCTTCTGCGGGTGTCCCATAAAAACGGACGGTTCCTTTTAATTTACCAGCAGCAATTAATTCTTTAATAGCTACTGCAGCGCCCAAAGAAGCAACACCAAATAAATTATGTCCACAACCATGTCCAGGAGCGCCATCATGTAGTGGAGCTTTAGTAGGAACGGTTTTTTGAGACAAGCCAGGCAAGGCATCAAACTCTCCTAAAATGCCAATAATGGGTTTACCCGAACCATATTCAGCAACTAAGGCAGTAGGAATTTCTCCAACGCCCGTTTCTACCCGAAAGCCATTATTGCGAGCATATTCTGCTAAAGCGGCTGAGGATTGTGTTTCTTGAAAAGCTATTTCTTCATAAGACCAAATTTTATCGCTTAATTCTGTGAGGTTTTTATAGTTTGCCTCTACATTTTCAATAACTGTTTTCTTGTTTTTATTAGTGTGTTGTTGACCAAAAACTGGTGTCAATAAACCCAAGACAAAAAAGGATAGGACTAATTTTTTCATAAATACAATGGATTTAATTTTTGTAGAAAAAGCTAAAGATAAGGAAAAATTCAATTTTCAATTTCAAATTTTCAATTATCAATTTGCAAACTTCGATAGGGTTATTAAAATGAGCTTACATTGTTTGTTTTTTTGTGACTATTCAGCATAGTGCTGGGGACGCAGGGCAAAGGGCTAAAAACAGAATTATGCTCAAAGAATTGATCGTTTTAATCCTAAATAATTTTTGATTTTCTGTCTAATACTCCGTTCTAAGCACTCTGCTGAACAGTTACGTTTTTTTAAATTTTAACTGTATAGTTAATTAAGCTCTTACGTAAGTTTTGAAACCAACAAATTGTCGATAAATTTTTAAATTTCAATCTCAACCTCAAAATCAACTTCAATTCCCCACCGAAGGTGGTTTAAAATTGAAAATTGTTAATTGAAAATTGAAAATTTGAAATTGTGGACTTACCTTAGCGGCATGAGTGCAATTAGAATCGGTCTTATAGAAGACCAACCTATGGTTACAGAAAATTTAACTGCTTTTTTTGAGCAATTACCGATTTTTGAATTGGTTGTTTCGGTCAATTCCATTGAAGCGTTTGAAAAGGAAGGACCAACTTGCTTACCTATAGATATTTTACTATTAGATATTGGATTGCCCGGTATATCTGGTATTGAAGGCATTCCTATTATTCAAGAAGTAGATTCGGCTATTGATATTGTAATGTTGAGTAGCTATGAGGATGCTGACCGAATATTTAAGGCTTTACAAGGAGGGGCTGTTGGGTATATTTCTAAAAAAAGCTCTTTAATGCAGATAAAAGAAGCTATTGAAATCATTCACCGAGGCGGTTCTTATATGTCGCCAACTATTGCTAGAAAAGTGATTGGTTTTTTTGCGCCCAAGCCTAAAAATAATAAAGCAAATAGTTTATTAACTGAACGACAGTATCAAATTGTAGAAGGTCTTTCTGAAGGGTTAAGCTATAAAATGATTGCGGGGAAACATTCCATTTCTTTAGAAACAGTTAGAGATCACATTAAAAAAATCTATAAAAAATTGGGCGTTAATAGTAAGGCGGAAGTGATTAGTAAGCGATTGAAGGGGGAGATATGACTATCCAATTAGCGAAAAAAGCATAGACTGATAATATAGCATATTGTAAAATTTATTTGGCTATTTTACTAGCTCGTTGCCATCAAAATAGCCTATATTCCTATAATTCTTTTCTCAAAAACTATGTGAACTCTATGACTTTGTGGTAAAAATATATGCTTTACTATCGCCCTATGAAAAAAGGTAACTATTTACTAGCACTTAATTTTTTTACCATAAAGTAGAGGTAGAATAGCGTGCTTTTATGCACTAAAAACTTTATGTTCTATATGAACTTTATGGTTAAAATATAAGCTTGTTGAATAGTTACGAAAAAAAGACACAATATGACTCAACCAAAAATAATCAACTTACCTCAAATTAAAGAAGCCCTTAAAAAGGTAGATTTATTTAAAGATATTGAAAATGGTTTTATCGCTTATTCCCAAGGAAAGGCGGTTATTCCACCTGTTGGAGAAATGCTGTTTGAAGCACCTCCTGGAGAGTTACATATTAAATATGGATACTTAAAATCAGGAAAGTATTATGTCGTTAAATTAGCCTCTGGATTTTATCAGAATCCTCAACTTGGTCTATCTTCTAGTCAAGGGATGATGCTTTTGTTTGACCAAAAAACAGGAGTGGTAAAAGGCGTTTTATTGGATCATGGCTATTTAACCGATATTCGAACAGCGGTGGCTGGGGCAATTGCAGCCAAATACATGGCTCCTAAAAATTTTGCTTGTGTTGGGATTATAGGAACAGGCATCCAAGGCAAATTTCAATTGGAATATCTGGAAAGTGTTACGAAGTGCCGTAAAGTAATCGTCTACGCTCGGTCCAAAGAAAAAGGAGTGGCCTATCAAGCACATTTTAAAGATAGTGATTGGCAGATTGAAGTGACCGACAATATGGAATATTTAGCCAAGCAAAGCCGATTAATTGTAACGACTACTCCTGCTAAAGCACCCTTATTGCAAGCAGATTGGATTCAGGTAGGTACACATATCACGGCTATGGGATCGGATACGGAAGATAAAATTGAGTTAGCAACCGAAATTTTGGGCAAAGCAGATATAGTTGGTGTAGATAGTCTGAGTCAGAGTCGAAGTAGAGGAGAAGTATATCAGGCAGTAAAAGCAGGCCATTTGGAAAGAGACACAGTTATTGAACTAGGTAGTATTATTTACAGCCCAGACTTAGGTAGACAAACCGAAGAACAAATTACCATAGCAGATTTAACAGGTGTTGCAGTTCAAGACTTGATGATTGCAAAGGCTGTTTATGAAGGGGTATAATTTTTTAAGTAAACTAATAAAAAAACTACCCTTGCATATAAAAAAATACTAAAAAATCAAATTGTTTTTTTATTTTAAAAAAGATATATTTGAATTATTATGCTATTATTCAAAGCGTTAATTGTTTTTTTTTGAATATAATAATCACAAAAAATATTATTGTAGACCTCTTTAAAATTGCAAGTACCACAACAACATATAAAACCTTTATTTAGAAAAGCAGTCGCTTTAGATCGTAAAGGCGACGTATATACTGCGGTGAAAATTTATAAGAAACTCATCAAATTAGCCCCTGACTGGCATCCACCTTATCAATATTTAAGTTCTATTTATAAATATCATAATGATTGGAAAGCTGCTTTTCACTATGGACAACGAGCCATTGAGAATGGAGCGAATAAAGAGATTATGTGGCGTAATTTTGCCATTGCTGCAACAGCGCTAAAAAAATGGCAGATAGCAAGAACGGCTTGGAATAAAGTAGGCTTTCAATTAAAAGAAGTGAAAGAGGCGCCAGAATTTGATATGGGGATGATTCCTATTCGATTGCGGTATGATAATTTTCAAGAAATTATTTGGGCGAAACAGATTGACCCAGCAAGAGCGATTATTGAAAGTATTCCAGATCCTGTTTCTGATAGAAATTACGGAGATTTAATTTTAATTGATTTTAAAGTTACTGGCTACCGAATCATAAAAGGGAAAAGAGTGCCTGTTTATGATGAACTTGAACTAATTAAACGATCTTACCACAAGACTTTCCTTGTTTTTCTATACGATTCCCAGAAAAATGAAGCCAACCTTTTAGATAAACTATGTTGGAATGAAGATTTAGGCTTTGATAATTGGAGCCATCTGAATGAATTGCAATTGAATACAAAATTAACTCGCTTACCAGAATATTATAACGAAGACCTAGATTTCGATATAGAGGGAGAAGATATGCGGATTGCTATTGCTGCTGAAAGCATTAAAGCTGTCGAAAAAGTAATGCAATCTTGGGCAGCCATCTCTCTAAAAGAATACGAAATTTTAGGTTTGTAAATTTTCCTTTTTATTTTTTTCTGATTTTTTAAAATTATTTTTCATTTTTTAGTTGTAAAACTAGGGGTGATTTTTTAATTTAATAACTATTTGATTGCCAGTAATTTATAGTCTTTTTGCATCGACTCTATTGAGAATCACTTACCGTGAACTGTCTATCATTTCCTATAATAACATTTTCTTAACGACCAACCGAATAGGGGGAACTTCCTAATTCTGTACTCTTAAAGATGAATACACAATTAATGTGTTTTTAGATTTTTCGAAAGTGAAAAGTTGGGTGATAGGAAAATATAAAACCGGTTAATGTTTTCCTCACGACTAAAAACTAAGAAAAAGTTAACCTTAAAAAAATGCAGTTAAAGATTGTTAATTTTTGATTCCTTAAACGACAATCTATATCATTTTTAATCACCGATTCGTTTTGAGTGCAATTCTTTTCAAGGGAAAATGAATGAAGTAAACAATTAATTTAGAGTGTGTTAGATAAAAAATAAACTATCCGTGCTATAAAAATCATCCGTGTTATAAAAAATGAACACAGATTAATACTAACACAGATAGCTTGACTTAAAAGTTTAAATAGTAAATATTTTAACGTCATATTTGTCGAATTATCTACATGAATAGTAAGCTTTGATTTTTAATTCTTTATGAATTTCTACCTGTCGGTAGACAGGCATCGTTCATCATTCCCTAATCAACAGTTCCGAGTAAAAGATTGTAACTCCCTAAAAAATTTGATTATGAAAAAAGTAATTTTTGTTTTAGCCCTAGTAGCGACTTTCGCAACAAGCGTTCAAGCCCAATTTAAAGCAGGTATTAAAGGTGGTGTTACTACTTATAATATGAAGTTGGGAGATTTTCTAGTAACTAATGGCGATGCGGCAGAAGATTTTGGTTTAGCCGTAAAAGATGCCAAATTTGGCTACCAATTTGGTTTTTGGGCAAGAATAGGCCGAGGCTTACATTTGCAACCAGAAATTTTATTTAGCACCAATAAAGTAGAATTCGAAATTGATAATGGCAATGGTACATTCATAGGGGAAGAAACTTATGCTAATATTGATGTGCCGATTATGGCAGGTATCAAATTAGGGCCACTTCGAGCGCAAGCAGGTCCAGTTGCTAGAATCTTTTTAGGTTCTGATGATAAATTAGCTAATGTTATTGAAGATTTTCAATCTGACCATGACCGATTAAAAATTGGTTACCAAGCTGGGGTCGGTTTAGACTTATGGAGAGTTCAATTAGATCTTAGATATGAAGGTAGTTTAAGACATTTTGGCGATGCTATCACCGTAGCCGGTCAAGAATTTGGCTTGGATGGAAAGGCGGGTAGAGTAGTGGCGACGGTTGGTTTGGCTTTTTAGGATTTGTCGTCGAATTTAGATTCGACTTTACCAAAGGATAAATGATAAAAACGCTTTCTATCAGATGATGGGAAGCGTTTTTAGAGCGCCAGATAAAAAACTAATAATAATCCGTTGGGGAGAAATATACCCAACGGATTAGTTTCCCCAACGGATTTTAGATGTATTGTTTAATTTAATTGATATTTTGTAAACGTAAGTTACCTTTAATTTAGGTAACTACCGAATCAAAGTAGCAAACCCCTCCAACTGCACTTTTTCCCCCCGAGGTGTTCGATAACTCAACACATATACATAAACCCCAGCAGGACTATCCCGTCCGACATTTCCTTTTTGCCCATTCCAGCCTTCTCTAAAATCATTGGTCTCAAAGATTAATTCACCCCAACGATTCCAAATAGTAAAAATAAAATCAGTAGATCCTGCTAAGAATCCATTTCCAATAAAAATATCATTGACGCCATCTCTGGTGGGTGTAAAAGCATTCGGCATAAACCATTGC
Organism: uncultured Saprospiraceae bacterium; assembly: GCA_964644655.1. Classification (GTDB taxonomy): domain Bacteria; phylum Bacteroidota; class Bacteroidia; order Chitinophagales; family Saprospiraceae; genus JAFMDF01. Next base: position 20,913 of record CAZXYA010000078.1, read on the forward strand.
ACAAACGGAATGACGTCTATCAATTGAATGGCGGTATCTCTACAACCACTTGGGGCGGTGACAATTTGCACAATTTGCTGTTGTCCTGTATCTCTAAAAGTAAAACTAGGATTAGCCATAGTAGAAGTACCTTGATTACTAAAATTATAATTCCACTCAACGGCATTAAAAGATTGATTATTTACTTGAATGCTTGGGTTTGCACTAGATAATTCTTCTGGCGTCAAGGAAAAACCAGCTTCTGGAGATTCCAAAATAGTAATTAAATCTGGATAATCTTCTTCGACAAAACAACCTATTGGACTTTCAATGGATAAGGAAACGGAATAAACGCCTGCTTCTTCGTAGATATGAGTTGGGCTGATTTCGGTGGAAGTGTTCCCATCACCAAAATCCCATAAAATATCAAAATCTGGGCCAATGGGCATAGACCTATTGTTGAAGGTGATAGGTGTAGGATCGCAGCCTCCATTTGCACTTTGCTCAATGGTCACAGACTGAGGTGCTGGGGCATAATTAATACGGACGATTTCTGTATCTGTACAACCATTATTATCTGTAACCGTCAATGAAATATCAAAATTACCCACAGTTGCATATTGGTGCATTAAATTTTGCTGATTAGAGGTACTGCCGTCTCCTAAGTCCCATGCCCAATTAGTGATGGCAGAAGCTTCTGTAAAAGACGAATCTACAAAAGATACAGGGCCAACAATACAACTATCAAAGGATTGATTAAAATTAGCCGTAATGTCTGGCAAAATTCTTACAAAAATATTAGCCGAATCAATACATTGAGGACTACCAGGGTTCAAAAATAATTTCCCTTCATAATCGCCAGCTTCTGGAAACATTACCTCCGCATCCCAATCATCCCTAATAATAGTGCCTTCGTCAAATTCCCATAAAATATCATTGATGAATGCTCTTTCAAAACTTTCATTAATGAAAGTAACGCTTTCTTGTCCACACGAAGTCAAAGCAAAATCTCTTGAAATGACATTGCCATTAGGCCCAATATTTTCCCGAACTTCATCACTTTGAATTTGAGCGGTAATGTTTTGAATACATTCAGCGACATTAAATTGAAAATCTCGTTGAATACTCCCTAGTAGTTGTCCATCTCGATATTCTTCAACACAAACACCGACGACAAATTGTCCTTGGATATTAGGAATACCTGTAATTAAGCCAGTCACAGAGTCAATTGAAACTACCGGATCTCCAGCCATAGGGGTCCTTGCTGAATAAGTTGGACTAATAAACAGCACTTCTTCTTCTAAATTGGTACATGCTGGTTGGGGTATAACCCCATCACAGTCTCTAGCATCTCCATCTGGATCAAGGTCGAGGTCACCAACAATTCCTCCACCGAGTAATGGGGAGCAAAAGAAGTAGACCAAAGAGTCTCCATCTGGATCATTCGCAGAATGGTCAAAATTAATAGGTTCATTATTACAAATAACAGTCGGTGGAAAATTATTGAAAGCAGGACTGCTATTACAACTAGCTTGGGAAGCTGGATTAATTTCTATTTTATAGGTTGAACCCGAAAATTCAGGGTTTTCAATATTTACTATTGTTTCATTTCTGCAACAACGTTGGAAAGCAATGACGTAACTATTAGCTGTCATAGGATTAAATAGCGGCGCCCCTCTTGTTCCATCTATTTCAAACACATAAATGCCTTCTTCTACACAAGCGTCCACAGGAGAAACCAAACATTCTAAGTCTGGAGGATCAACTGGACGAACTTCTCTAAGAGTTGCTC
>CAZXYA010000079.1:0-22671 GCA_964644655.1 uncultured Saprospiraceae bacterium
TTTAGTCATAGTAAAAAAGCCCTCAAAATCGGTGGTTGCGCCCGTTCCTGTTCCTCTCAATTGCAAGTTACAGTAGATAATAGGTTCTCCTGTATCAGTATCAAAAATATTACCTCTCAAGCTTCCATTTTGAGCAAAAGTGCTAATGGTCAATAAGAAAAAACTGGCTAGTAAGGAAAGTAATCGTTGCATCAATGGTGATTTCTTTGTGAATTACAAAAATCACTACAAAAGTCTACATATTATTGGGAATGTTTTAATAAATTAGGAGATTTGTAAGAAGATTATCACGGATAATTGCCAAATTCCTCTATTAATTTATTCAACTCCATAATCATCCGAGCCGTCCCTCCCCAGATAAATACCTCATTAACTGCGTAAGCAGGCATTTCAAAATATTCACCATTTGTCAGAATCACCTTTTTTACACGTTTATTAGTAGGATTGGCTAAGTCTTCCATTTTTACATCCAACACCTTTTCTACTTCATCAGGTGCAGGAGTATAACTTGGTTTTCCCTCCAAAAATCCCACAATTGGTGTCACTAAAGAATTACTTGGGGGAATATAAATAGGCGTTAAATCGCCTAATACATTTGCCCTAGATACCCGTACACCAACTTCTTCTTCCATTTCTCGAATAGCCGTTTCAATTAAATCTTGGTCTTGCTCTTCTCTTTTTCCACCAGGAAAAGAAATTTGACCAGGGTGGGCTCGACTTTTGGTGGGGCGCAACATCATTGGCAAGTATAATTTGCCTTCATGTTGATAAATGGCAATCATCACCGCACAAATTCGAGGAGGCTTGGTTTTAAATTGTTCTTTGGCATTTTTCTCCTCTTCTACTAATAAATCCAATACTTTAGGATCTAAACCTTCTTTGTGAATATCGCTATGAGGTAAAGCTTCTTGTAGCCGCTGCTTCAAAAATTGTAAGAGTTTCTGCATGATTTAATTTTCCAGTTCTTTTATTGCTAACCAAGACATTAAACCGATGCTTAATTCTAAAGCCGATTCGTCTACATCAAAAGTATCTGTATGCACGTTAGCAGTAATACCTCTGGCTTTATTCCCTGTTCCTAAACGATAAAAACAAGCAGGAATTTCCTGAGAATAATAAGCAAAATCTTCAGCCGTCATCCGAATAGGTAAGTCAATGACATTATCATTCCCTAAAAAGGCTTGGGCATTTCTTTTAGCTCGAAGTGTTAATTCTTCATTATTAATCAGGTAGGGATAGCCTTTTCGGACTTCCAACTCACATTTGCCCCCCATTCCTTCGGCAATAGCTGTTGCTATTTTAATCATTTTTTGGTGGGCTTCTTTTCGCCATTTTTCATCCATCGTTCGGAAAGTGCCTTCTAATTTCACTTCGGTAGGAATAATATTGGTCGCTCCTCCTGTAGAATTAATTTTTCCCAAGGTTAATACTGTTGGTACCGTCGGGTTAGCATTTCGACTAACAACTTGTTGGAGAGCTACCACTATATGAGAAGTAATTAGAATTGGGTCAACACAATTTTGTGGTAAAGCACCATGACCACCTGCACCCCTCACGGTCATATATAATTCATCCGTAGAAGCCATATACATCCCTGGACGGATACCAATTTTTCCAGCTTCTAATGGTGGATGAACGTGTTGTCCAAAAATACTAATGGGGGCAGGGTTTTGTAAAACCCCTTCCTTTATCATTATGGAAGCACCACCCGGTAATTTTTCTTCTCCAGGTTGAAAAATCAATTTAATGGTCCCTTCAAAATGTTCTTTAACCGCATTTAGAATTTTTGCTGTTCCCAAAAGAGAGGCGGTATGTACATCATGTCCGCAGGCATGCATCACGCCTTCATGTTTGGATTTATAAGGTACTTCATTCGCTTCTTTAATCGGTAGCGCATCAATATCTCCACGCAATGCTATGATTTTACTCGTAGGATTTTTGCCTTTGATTAAAGCAACTACTCCATTTTCTGCCATTCCATGTTCGTGAGCAATGCCGTAATCTTTTAGTTTTTTTGCTATAAACTTTCCTGTTTCCACTTCCTCGAATGACAACTCAGGATGTTGGTGCAAATGTCTTCTAATATGAATAATTTCTTCGTGATATTCGCTGGCTAAGTGCTTTATTTTGTCTTTTAGTTCCATTGTTTGTTGCTGGTTGCTGGTTAGGCGTTGATTTTTTGATAGGCTTTCCACCTTTCAGCAATATTTGCTCTAAGATTCATATAGAAAAGAGAAAAATCTGACATATGTAAACTACCACCAGGCATTATCATATTTTTGAATGCCCAATTTTTGGGTGTAGAAACATATAAAAAACCATCTTTCTTGATTTGGGCAGAACATTCTTCTATATAAGGCTTGGATAAACCCACACAATTTAAACCGAGCGTTTCTTCTGATAAAAATCCTGCCCAATTTGGTTTCTTTATACTTTTTAGATTTAAGTGTACTGCGCCTAAATGGGCTTTTTCAGTAACTTTTGTCAAGTTTCTTGTCCAATTTAATGGATTAACTCCTAAGGGTGTTTTTTTGTTCCTCTTCACCCATTTAATTTGATTATTTCCTCCATAAACAATTTCTGCTTTATCAAGCATTCTAATAGGTCCACCCGTTTCTAAATAAGTATCATAAGCCACTACACAATTTATAGCGGTGGGACTTTCGGCGGGAAGAACTGTTTTTAAAGTCGCACCAAATTTATCTATCGGAAACCAAAAGCCAATGGGATAGGCTGCGACCATTTTTTTAGCCAAATCCGTTCTTTCTATCCTGTCATCAATCAATCGCATAATATGTAAAGCACCTTGGCTGTGACCTGCTAAAAAGAAAGGACGCCCCTTATTAAAATGGGTTAAATAGTGGTCAAATGCTTTCAGGCAATCCTCATAAGCTAATTCTAAGGCTTTTCGACCATTTTTTCGATCGCCTAAAAATGAATAAAAAGTGGCTTGCCGATACTTTGGTGAAAAGATGCGGCAACAACTATTGAAAACCGATGCCTGCCCAGGCATGATCATTTCGCTAATTAGCTCCGTTGAACTTGGATGATTAATGGGGGCATTCCAACCTAGTTTACTAAAATTCAGCGTTGGTGCGATAAAAAACACATCTGCAGCTCCGTTTTTCCAAGCATCATTTTCCTCGATTCCATCAGGCGTAAAATTGGCTTTTGAAGCTATTGCTGGATGGGCAAACCAATGAGATAAATCACTATACTCAGGAGTAGTTGGTAGGGCTTTACCGCCGAAATCATGATCGGGTTGAATGCTATTTTTCAAACGCCCCCAATCTGCTATTTGCTTGGCTTTTTTCTTTAGTTTAGATAGAATGGACATGTATGGTTTTTAACGAATAATAAGTAAGGCAAAACTAAAGCTATTTATATAAATAGAAGGGTTGTCGGGGTTTTCAGTTGTCGGTTTTCAGTTATCCGTTTGATTCGCAACTGAGAACTGACAACCGTTTCAAATTAAACGACACTTTTAAAAAATGGGAGGTCATGAGGTAAACAAAGCATTTTAGCCTAAATGCTATGCTCATTAACTCAATAATCTTATAGACTCATTACGATCAAAAAGTGTCGAATATTTCTGCTTAGTAACGGTGAAATAATAAGTCCGTCAAATTGGACGAGGTTATTTTGCCTTCAGTTTCCGCCAAAAATTCTTTGCATAGCAGGGCTACGGAAATAATTTTTGGCGGAAAATGAAGGCAAAAGAAACCGTCCGAATGTCGGAGTTATTGTTTTACCGTTACTTAGATAATTATTACAATTTATTCTTATTAATAATTGCCAATAATTCTTCTCTATAATTCTTACCAATTGGTAAATGCTTGGCTTGCCCTTTTTCAATTATCTCCACCATATTTCCAACAATAGCTTTGATTTGATTCACCCCAACTATGTAGGAACGATGAATACGTTTAAATTGACCTGCGGGCAATTTGCTCTCCAGGCTTTTCATGGTTTGCAAAGTGATGACTCGACTATTTTCCATTCGAATAATCACATAATCTTTTAATCCTTCTATATAGACAATATCTTCATAATTAATCTTAATCAATTTTTTGTCTGCTTTGACAAAGAAATAATCTGGTCCATCTTTGGGTGCTTCTGCAACCGTGTTACTTCCTTTCTGAAGATTAATCTGGTCTATCGCTTTGTTCGTCGCTTTAATAAACCGCTCTAATGAAATTGGTTTTAATAGATAATCCAAAGCATTCAATTCAAAACCTTCTACGGCATAATTTGGATAGGCAGTCGTAAAAATGACCAATGGAGGATTAGATAAAGTTCTTAAAAAATCAATCCCTGTTAATTGGGGCATTTGAATATCCAAAAACATTAAATCAATGGAATTATTTCTTAAAGCATCATTGGCTTCAAGAGCATTATTACATTTTCGCACCAAATTTAATTCTGGTACTCTTTCAATATGGGTTTCCAAGACATCCTGCGCTAATGGTTCATCATCTACAATAATTACATTAATCATACTCGTTGTTTTGCTATTTTTAGTTTTGAATTGGTAAGGTAAGTAGTTACCTTTTACCATTGATTAATTATGAAAATAATGGGCTTTTTTTGATTAATAGAAAATACGAAATTTACCTAATACTCATAATATATACACATTTTAATTAATTAACATACATGATACTCATAATATATTAGGTCTACAAATATTTATTTTTTTTCTAAGAATTACATTTTTTTAAGAAAAACCAAGGAAAAAATCAGACAAATCAAGCAAAAATGGACTTTTTTAAGCCAAAATTAAAATAAGCAAAATTAAAATTAGGATAAAAACAAATATATTATTTAAATTAGCATCAAAATAAATATATAACAAATATTATTTTTTTCTAACAACTAACGAAACATCTATACTAGATTTAACAACTTAGCTAAAAACCTATTTATTAGGAAAATTAAAAACCTATTTTAAACAGTTTGGTATGAAGACTTTCTTACTCAAAATGGGATGTTTATTCCTTTTCGGCTTCATTTTCTATCAGGCCATTCAAACGGAAAATGACACCACCAATCCACCTTTATTAAGTCAGGAAAATTCTATTGAATTTATTCAATCAGAAACGGCTATTACTACTGCCAATCTTTCTTTGTCTATTAATAAAGATGAATTACTAACAAATAGGTAATCAATGAACTAATCCAACTAAACAGTATTTTCGAGTAAAACTTTTTCAATGCAGGTTTATCGTATAAGATAACCTGCTATTTTTTTGTTGGGAATCTGATAAGTAATGTGGATTGATTAATCTAGATTTTTAAAAGGGCGATGAGGTAATAAGTCAACGAGATTTATGAGGATAAAACGTTTATTATTTCAATCTCATTACCTTATAAATCTCATCAGCTCATCGCGCTATAAAATGTCGATTATTTAGGTAGGATACTTAATGCTCCACCCTCCCCTTTAAATAACGTATTCCATATTTACTTTCTATAATCCAAAGGGGGTTTTCTATCTCCCAATAAAGATTTATACACAAAATCATCTCCTCTACTTTGGTTTAATTCTATTTTTGCCTTTTCAGTAACAGCAGGGTCTCTAAAAATATCCATAGCCGTTAAAGCAATAGTTTTAGCTGCTACCATCATTCCTTTTTTTCCAATACTCATCCCACCAGCAGCTACTGCCTGCCAACTATGAGCGCCAGTTCCAGGAACCCAAGTAGCAGCAGACATTCCAGCAGTTGGCACCGCCCAACTTACATCACCTACATCTGTAGAACCGCCTCTACCTTTTCGGAAGATTTGAAAAGGTTGAATCTTACTGGCATTATCAAGTGTGGCTTTGGTTTCGTAACTAGCCATTATTTTTTCTGCAAAAGCCGTTTCCTTTATATCATACGCTACTCCTCCAACAAGTTCTAGGTTTTTGTGCATCATTCTAGATAAAGTCTCATTCGGAAGCACATTATAAATACCGTGTATCACTTCATATTCCATACGAGTCCCCGTTCCTTTAGCCGCTCCCTCGGCAGCTTGAACAACTCGTTCAAATATATCTCTTACCTGTTGCATTTCTGGATGTCTAGTATAATAAAAAACCTCTGCAAAAGCAGGCACTACATTTGGTGCTTCTCCTCCTTTAGTAATTACGTAATGAATCCTAGAGTCCGCAGGCACATGTTCTCTCATCAAATTAACCATATAATTTAAAGCCTCTACGCCATCTAAAGCCGAACGCCCTCTTTCAGGTGCGCCAGCCGCATGGGCTGCTTGTCCATAAAATCGAAACTTAGCTGATTTATTGGCCAAAGAAGAACTAGCATTGGCTGAATTATTACTACTTGGATGCCAATGCAAAACGGCATCTACATCCTCAAAAAGTCCTGCTCTTACCAAATAAACTTTTCCTGCGCCTCCTTCTTCAGCAGGTGTCCCATAAAATCGGACAGTTCCTTTCGTCCCCGTTTTTTGCAACCAATCTTTAATCGCAATCGCTGCGGCACTTGAGGCAGTCCCAAATAAGTGATGACCACAGGCATGCCCTGATCCACCTTCTTCTATTATTTTTTTCTCTGGAATCGCCGCTTGGGAAATGCCCGGTAAAGCATCATATTCTCCCAAAATACCAATAACGGGTTCTCCACTTCCAAAACTTGCTACAAAGGCTGTTGGTATATCTGCTACTCCTGCTTGTATCGTAAAGCCTGCCTCTTTTAAAGTTGCTTGTAAAAGTCCTGCACTTTGGGTTTCTTGATACCCCAATTCGGCCCATTCCCAGATATTCTGGGCAATTTGAGCGTACTTTTCTGCTTTATCATCTAATCCTTTTAAAGCAACTTGTTTTTCTTTGTCCAAATCAACTTTTGGACCTTGTGCATTTACTGCACAGCTATTTATTATCAAAACAGCTATCACCATCGTTGTAAATAAAGATAGTCTCATGTATTTTAAATATTATGAATTTTGTGTAAAATTTATTTTAAGCAAAAAGTTTCTTTATATTTCGCCTCGTCGCCTGCGGCGACTCGGCGAAGGGATTTTAAGGGGCAAAAATTTAAGATTTCCGTTGGAAATCTTAAATTTTTGCCCCTTAAAATCCCTTTTAGTAGCAGCATAGCTGCGCTCGGGGGACACGTAAAATACAAATAAGTTTTTGAATCGGTGTATTTATTTTAAGCACATCGTTTAAAAAGTTTCTTCATTTTTCAATATCCGATAAGCCAAATAGCCACCTAAGACATCTACTAAAAAATGAAGGAGCATTAATAATAATAAAGATTTGGTTAATAAAAATATCCACCCAAAAAGTGTCGCCATTACTAATATTTTGATGACTGCTTTTTCTCCTTGATATAAATGTCCCAGGGCAAATAAACAAGCTGGAATAAGGATGGATAGCCAACTTCCCAATTCATTATTTTCATTAACCGCTAAAAAATAGTGTATCATAAAACCTCTAAAGATGATTTCTTCACAAACTCCTGCAGTAAATGCGACAAATAAAAAATGTTTGAATTCTTCAAAATTGGTGGGTAAAATAGGAATTTCTTTTAACCATTTGGTCTTTGTCTCCAAAATTTTTGCCGAATTCCGCAATTCCCACCATACATCAAATAAATACAGCACCAAGAAAATGGCGACTAAAGCCCAAGCAGTTGGTGTCCAAGTTCCTAATTGAAACCCTAAATCAACAAACAATCGACTACTTCCCCACCAAGTCAATAAAATAAATCCTACCACAACCCATTGAAAAATGCCATTATGATAATAGACTTGCTTTTTCATTTGGGTATCAAATTTCATTGTTTCCATTTCTATTTGAGATTGGAAAATGGCTAGAGAAGGTATTACAATTCCTAATAAAAACAATAAAATATGGTCAAATATACCTAAGTCGATTTCATTCATGCTGCAAATGTAAAGACTAGGATTGAATTAACACCAAAAAATATAGGGCGACTATTTAAAACAGTCGCCCTATTGGAGGCTTTATATTATGTATTCTATAAATGAAATCAAGTTAATTCGGCTATTATAGCCCTCGAATCACTCGAATCCCTTTTTCTTTCGTGGCTAAACATTGACTTATTTTATCCATGAGTTCCTCTGGACCAAAGGGTTTGCCGACATGGTCATTCATCCCAAATAATTGAGCTTTGTCTTTTTCTGTTAGATACGCCGAAGCTGTTAAGGCAATAATCGGGACATTGGCAATCATTGGGTTATCCGACTTCCGAATCTCTGCAGTTGCTCGGTATCCGTCCATTTTAGGCATTTGAATATCCATTAAAATCAGATCAAAATAGGTTTCATTGACTTGATCTAATGCTTCTAATCCATTATTAGCGGTGCTTACTAAAACACCTAGTTTGGTTAACATTTTTCGAACCACCAATTGATTAATCTTATTATCTTCGACGACTAAAATCTTTTTACCCACTAAATAATGATAAGGGACTAAGTTTTTATCTGTCTTTTGTTCCAATTTAGCTGTAGAAGAAGGAATGACATAAGGTAAATACACTTTAAAAATGGTCCCTTTTCCTAATTCACTCGATGCTTCTATCCGACCATTTTGTAAATCTACTAATCTTTTGGTAATCGCTAATTCCAAACCACTCGTATTAAATCCTTCGTAAATATCCGCTTCTGGGTCACGAGTGAATTTGCGGAACATTTCTTCTAACTTAGCCTTTTCTATTCCTCGACCATTATCTTCAATAATAATTTCTAGGGTGACATTTCTATCATTTAATTGGAATAAAGATACCTTCGTATTGATTTGACCATTATCCGTATAACTCAAAGAATTACTAATTAGATTGGTCAAAATTTGATTTAATCGGACGGGATCACCTGTTAATATCTCAGGTACTTTTGTATCAATTTCAAAACTCAAGACCACATCTTTTTCTTCAGCAGGAATATGTGACCACTTATGTACATCATCTACAATTTGTGGTAATTTAAAGTCTCTAGTTTGCATCACTAATTTACCTGCTTCAATCTTGGAATAATCCAAGACATCATTGATGAAAACGACTAAATTATTGGCAGAAAACTGTAAATTTCTAAGCGATTCTTTTTGATCTTCTCTAGGATTAGCTTCTAATAATAAATGACTTAAGCCAACAATAATATTAATTGGCGTCCGCATCTGATGACTCATCATGGCTAAGAAACTATCCCTAGCAAAAGACGATCGTTCGATAGATTCCCGTTCTGCCATTTCCCCCACTAATTTATTATTCAATAAATCTAAACTAGCTGCTTTTTCTTGTAATTGAATGTTTTTACGATCAATCTCAGAAGTTTGCCAAAGGATTTCTTCATTCTTTTCTTTCAACACTTCATTTGCCTTTTTCTTCCGCTTATAAGACATATAAACGTTGGCTAATAGACCTGCAATTAAAGCAATCACCGCTAATAAAAAACCTCTTAATCTTAGATTAGCCGTCTTATCTTTTTCCAATGAAGCAATTTGCTGTTTATGTTCTTCTGCTTCTGACTCTGATTCATATCGTGTGGTCAATTCTAACATAGCTGTAGCCTTATCTTGGTCAAATAATGCTTGCTGACTGTTGGCAAAAGCTTTCTGATATTTCAAAGCTGCTTCATAATCATTTACAGTTGAAAAAGTCGTCGAAATCGCCTCAAATAAGGCAGGTATCTTTGTACTGACGGGTAAGGCTTCTATTAATTTTGCAGATTTTTTAAGAAAAGGAATGGCCTTTTGTTTATCGCCCATTTGTGCATAAACAACACCAAAGTTTTTCAAGCATTCTGCCGTACCAATGGTATCTTTCAGTTCCGTTCTAATATCATAGGCAATGGTATTATTCTCTTTGGCTTCTTCAAAATTCTTTTGTGCTAAATAAGTCAAAGCCAAATCATTATAATCCGTTGCTATATTTGGTAAATCTTCTAAAGACCCATGTAGGTCTAAGGATTGAGAAAAATACACTAAAGCACCTTCATAATCGCCCAATTCCAAGGTGATTTTCCCTAAAAACCGAGCAATTTCGGCGGCTTTTTGATAAGCTTCTTGCTCAATATATAGATCAAAAGCAGTAGTATAGCTTTCTTTGGCTTTTCCATAAAAATTTTGTGCTAAAAAAACATCCCCTAAAGATTGATGCACCCCTGCTAAGGCAGTTTGATCTCCTAGTTTTTCAAAACCAGTTTGGGACCGATTTAGATGTATGAGGGCATTGGTATAATCCTTCTGAAAATAAAAAATTTGACCAATGTTTAGATTCACTTTGGCAATTCCCTTTGGCTTTTCCTGTTTCTTCCAACCATCTAAGGCTTGTAAAAGAAATTCAATCGCATTGGTATAATCAAACCTTTCCTTGGCAATGATACCTAATAATTCATTGGCTTGCGCCAAATCAAGGGCATTGCCCGTTGGTGTGGCAAATAATAAAGCTTTTTCCGCATTCTTCTTAGCTAATGATAATTCCTTACCTTCAAAGTATTCATTAGCGACACGATTAAATAGGGTAGGATTTTCGTTGGCGATTGCATTTTGCTCCAATTGTTTTAAATCTCCATTTTCTGCCCTAGCAAAAAATGAAAATAATAAGCATAAAATGCCTAGTGATAATGTAGTTCTCATGTATTTTCTCAATTTAACTTTAACCAATGCAAAATTTTCGCCAAAAAGGAATTGTTATGTTTTTTAATAGAAAAATGAAGCGAATTTTAAAATTGTATTGTTAGGAACAGCATATTTAGTTAGGAATCAAATCAGTTGGGTAGAAAAACTTCCTAACGGATTTATTTTCCCAACGGATTATATCAGTTGCTTATCTGAAGCTCTATCACTCCTTAAATTCCTGATAATCATACTAAAAAACAAGTTACATTTTGCGACTCCATCCTTCATCAAAATAGGAATTTGTTAATACTATGCTAATGCGTAACATTATTTCCTATTTTTTCTTTAAATTGACGTATCATTCGCTCAGAGAAGTCACTAAAACAATCAGACTGATGTATGGATAAACCAAGAAAGAAAAGGAAGCCTAATCAAGCACCCGATTGGGTCATCAATTCTCTAAAGGGGCTTTTGCTACTTTTACTGTTTTGGAATTTGAACAAACAGTTTCCTAATGGTTTCTTTGCGCTTACCAATCAACCTGATAAGGCTAGTTATGTCTCTCCTACTCCGTATATAGAAAAAGTTTCCTTTAATCATTTACTAAGTACGACAAAACCTAAAATCAATCATTTTATGGAATGGGGAGGGAAAAAAATTCCGTTTCTCGATCCTGAAATAATGGAACCACAAGATATTGCCTACCAAGTTTTCTCCGAAGCTGAATTTGCTAAAATCTGGATAGATTCTTTTACGATTGAATACAAAGGTCATATTTTACGACCCAATAAATTGAATGCTATTTTTATTCGTCGGGATAGTTCCAGTCTTATTTGTAAAGACGAAAATGATTTTACCGACTGTTTCTATAATAATTTAAAGGAGTATCAAAATGATTTTGCGCTATGGTTATCCATAGAAACTGAAGAAAAGAAAACCTTTTTTACCAAAATTAAAGTCTCCGAAAACCCAAATCTACTTTTCATACCCAATGATTCGATTAACCACCATTGGACCCAACTAATCAATCGAGACAAACACAAATCTATAGATAATTTAACGGTCGTCAAACCTATTTTTAGAGACCATGAATACATACTAAAATGGGGTAATTGGGAACGTTACTTACATGGCCCTAGAGGAGGTAGAAGGGTGAAAGTCGGTATTCAAGAATTTCAATCTTGGATTAATCATCAACCTTCTTTGTATAAAGAAGATGCTTTTGTTCCATTTAGTATCTCGGTGAATCATTGGAACAAAAAAAGCTGGCACCAAAGCTGGATTAATAGACCAGCCGAAGAAGAAGATTTGGTAAGCTACAACGAAGATTTTAGAAAAATAGCGGAAGTAATAAAAGTTGGACATACCTTATCCATTTTCTTTTTTATAAAAGGCGATTTTATTAAAAATCTTTCGGCCCAAACATTAAGTGCCTTACCCGGTTTCGTTTTCAATGATGAATATATCCGATTTAGTATTCCTATTGAAATTGTAGCTAATAATTTTAATGCCCATCATGCTCCACTTAACTTAACCACCTCTACTTTTAGTTTCCAATTAAACTCTTCTCTTGGAAAAAGTTCCATTGTAAAAATGGATAAACATAATCCAAAAAACAAGTCATTACTCCATCATTATTCTAAAAGTAGAAGTGCAGAAATTATCCATGTAAAAGACTTCATAACCGTGCGACGAGTCATTACCGCAGAGGATGTTTTTATTAATCCAGATGATATTGGTTCTACTTATACCCTTCCAAACAAGGTTTTTAAAACAGAAACTTTTCCTGAGTTTTATGATTTTAATATCCAGCCCCCCTTAATTAAATTAAATGGTTTAAGTACCGTTTTGGATAAAACAACTTATGATTTAGCCGAATTTCAAAATTCTAAAAAAGGCTTTGAATTTTATATTGGAGCGGAACAAGTAAAGCTTCTACAAGTTACTTTTACGGTTGTTCCCAAAGAAGGAAAAGCGATACAGTACATTACCAATAACTTCACCCGGAATGATATTCAGCGTCGGCTCCGAAATATAGCACCAAATACTAGTCTCTATTTTGACAAGATATTATTTGAACGAGCCAATGGGGAACAAATGTTTTTTCCTTTGACAACTGCTATGCATTTGAAATAATCCAATAATCTTTCCGCTTTATTTATTATGTTTGTTTTTTGAATGTAACCTCCTTAAATTCAATAACCTAAATATGATTCGTTCTTTCCTACTTTTATGCTCCATCGTTGTCTTGTTTAGTTGTGCTACGAAACAGGAATTAATAAACCCGTATGCACATATTAGCGACCAAAAAGTAGTGACCCTACTAAAAAAATCCTTTGCCACTTCAGGTGAACTAACCAACTGGCAGGACAAAAAAGAACTGCATTATCAAAAACATAGTCAATTAATTTTTGAATCGGGGGAAATTGAGTCCAAAGTTATCCAACAACACGATTATTATTATCAGCAAAATCCAAGTATTAATATTAGTTGGACAGCCGAGGAAAAAAACCATAAAATTAAATCTGTTGAAGGGCAAGCTGTGAAGTATATCGACGACGAAGTTGATAAAACTGCCAAAACAAGTGCCTTAAATAACACCGTAACCGTTGCGCTTTTTGTGATTGATGTGCCTTTTAAAATGATGGATAAAGGAGTAATGTTAAGCTATGAGGGCTTGGATACCTTGGAAGATGGACAAAAAGTAGAAGTGATTAAAGCCATTTATGATGCCGATAAAAATACACATCATACTAAATCGGATACTTGGTGGTATTATTTTGATGCCAAAGATAGTCGAATGGTAGCCTATTTTATTAAACACGATGGTCGATATAGTTACATTAAAAATTTAAGCTATACCAAAGCCGGTGGTTTTTTATTTCCTAAAACAAGAGGTAGTTATCGAGTAGATCAGGATCGAAATATTATGTTTACACGAGCTAAGTATGAATATAGTGATTGGGAGGTTAAATAGTAATTGCCTGATATTGTTTTTAGGGAATCTTTTTTAACTTTTACAGGTTTGTAGCAAAAAATAGTTGATACCGATCCATTAACGAATGGACGCTAAACACCCATCTTTTGAAAATTTGAAATTATTAAATTGAAAATTATCAATCTTAATGCTACAAAACACCCTAATCCTTTATCGAAATGCTTATGCTGGACTTAGCAAAGAAGTTTGGTTACTAGCCCTCATCTCTCTCATCAATCGAGCTGGAACAATGGTCTTTCCATTTATGACCATTTATTTAACCCAATCTAGGCATTTTACTTTAAAAGAAGCAGGTATTATCATGAGTTTTTTCGGTTTAGGTTCCTTAATAGGCGCTTATATCGGTGGTTGGTTAACGGATAGAATTGGGGAATATAAAGTGCAATTTTGGTCCCTAATCGGCACCGCTATTGTCTTACTATTCGTTCTAAGAATGGAAACTTTTTGGGGTATTTCAGCTATGGCGTTTACCTTAAGCTTAGTGGCAGATGCTTTTCGCCCCGCTAACAAAGTAGCCGTTTCCAATTATAGCCAACCAGAAAATATTACTCGTTCATTCGCTCTATTAAGGTTAGCAACTAATCTTGGTTTTGCCATTGGTCCCGCTATGGGAGGTATTTTAGCCGCTTGGAAAGGCTATGATTGGTTGTTTTATGCAGATGCCATCACTTGTTTCTCAGCAGCCGTTCTTTTTAGATTAACCTTAAAAAATGAGTTTAAGACTCGACGAAAAATGGCTACCGAAAAAACCATTGATGCACCTATTACTCCTGCCAGTTCGCCTTATCAGGATACTCATTTTATGTATTTTTTAATTATTATCGGCTTATTAGCCTTTGCTTTCTTGCAAATATTTTACACGATACCTGTATTTTTCAAACAAGGTCTTGCTTTAAACGAAGCACAAATTGGCCTTTTTATGGGCTTAAATGGTCTGGTTATTGTCCTTTTTGAAATGCCAATGGTGTATAAAGCAGAACAGAAATATACCCAATTTTACATTATGAAAATCGGTGCCGTCTTCGTTGGTCTTGGCTTTTTATGTTTTTTGATTCCTGCCGCCATATTTGCAGCAGCGCTAGGGATCATCGTTTTAACAATTGGGGAGATTTATTATATGCCTTTTGCTAGTGCCTGGGTCGCTAGTCGGGCGAGTGATGCAAATCGAGGGCAGTATATGGCGCTCTATACCATTGCTTGGGCTATCGCAAGCGTTGTGGCTCCTTCTGCTGGGTTTTTAATCATAGAACAATTGGGCTTTAATGGATTATGGTTTATTTTATCTGCGATTGGTCTTTTGGGAGCTTTAGGCTTTGGGCTACTTGGAAAGCAGGTAGAAGGTAATGCAGTTGGGAAATTAAATGTCTAGGCCATAAATTTGAAGTGTTGTCGGTTGTCGGTTAGATTCAAATTAAGCCAAAGAAAGCCGTCCGTTGATAAACTTAAAGGTCATTCATCTCATTTTACAATAGATAAATCTAAAAACTGGCATTAAGTTGGTTTACTGTATTCATCAAATTGATAGTTTAAACAAATCATCCAACAAAATATATAATACAACATGTACGATAAGCGATTAAAACAGATCATTGGTATTCCATTATTGCTAATTTTTATGTGGGTATTAGGCGGAAGATTAGTCGAAAATCTATCTAATACAGGCGGTACACCGATGATTATTCTAGCCGTACTTATTATTTTAGTGATATTAATGTTGTCCTTTAGGCAATTGCGAGGTTAATAGCACCTTGCCACCTCGTCACCTTTTCCTTACCTTTGGCATAGAAATCACCAAAGCTCACCAAGATGTTCAAGAATTTTAAATTTAATGTAGCTTTTCGCCAAATATCATTGGTAACGATCATGCTTGGATTTTTCTATTGCATGTACTACACCAATTTTTATGTCACTACTTTTATTTTGTTGGTCATTGCCACTATTCTGTTTTGGGATACGGTGAATTATATGGATAAAACCAATGAAGATTTTAGGGCTTTCTTGATGGGCATTCAGTATGAAGATTTTTCGGCGACTTATTCTGGTTATCACAAAGGGTCTTCTTTTGGAAAATTATACGAGGCATTTAATTTAATAACGACTAAATTTCGCAATATTAAAGCGGAAAAAGTCGCTAACCATCAATATTTACAAACCATCATCGAGCATGTAAATACTGGATTACTTTGTATTAATGAGGAAGAAGAGGTGATTTTGATGAATAAAGCACTCAAAGAATTACTCCGAAAACCTTATTTGAAAGATTTTCCTTCTGTAAAAAAAATATTCCCTGAATTACATGAATTAATTTCAAGATTGGAAAGTGGTCAGCAGGAGCTGATTAAAATGACCGTTCAAAATCGCTTATTGGAATTATCCGTAAGTGTCGCAGATTTTAAATTAAGGGAAGCACCTTATAAATTAATTTCTTTTCAAAATATTCAAAAAGAATTAGAGGAAAAAGAATTAGATGCTTGGCAAAAATTAATTCGGATTCTAACCCATGAAATCATGAATTCTGTAACACCCATTACTTCCTTGGCTTCTTCCATTAATGGGTTAATAGCAGATAAGGATAAAAAACTAGACGAAGAAGAAATGGAGGATATCAGAGACGGAATGTATGCCATTCAAAAACGAGGAGAAGGCCTGTTACGCTTTACAGAAACTTACCGAAGTCTAACCAAAATTCCTCCACCAAAATTTCAATTAGTCGAAGCCCAACCTTTATTAGAGCGCATTCATATACTCTTCAAACCTGTCTTAAAAAAATATGGGATCAATCTAAATTTAAGATTCCCATCTAATATGGTTGTATTTATTGCCGATGTAGAATTAATGGAACAAGTGATCATTAACTTACTTAAAAACGCAATTGAAGCAGCCAGAGAAGTTGAAAAGCCTGCCATCGAAATTAGAACAACCAAAACGAATGAGGGTAAGACTTATATCGAAGTCCAAGACAATGGAAAAGGAATATCGCCAGATGTGCTAGATCAAATATTTGTTCCCTTCTTTACTACTAAAAAAGAAGGAAGCGGAATTGGCTTAAGTTTATCCCGTCAAATTATGCGCTTGCATAAAGGAAATATTGAAGTAAATTCAGTAGTCGGGCAAGGGACGGTCTTTACTTTGAGTTTGTAGTTGCTGGTTGCTGGTTGCTGGTTGCTGGTTGCTGGTTGCTGGTTGCTGGTTGCTGGTTAAAATAAATTTCCAGTTCCTTCTTTGCAACAAATTCTCGATTTAATTTTCAAGTTCCAGACTGCTAGTAGGCTAAAAATGACATAAATACCAGTTTAATTTGAAAAGTTGTCGGTTATCTAGTTACGAATCTAACTGACAACCGATAACTGACAACCCTTCTCAACTGATAGGGATTCAATTGCAGAACCACTAGTTAAGATTATGATAAAAATTTGAGAATCAATTAATAATGCTGTAAATTGGACAAATAGTTCAGAAAATTACATAAATGACCTTTTCAAAGGTAAATTACGGAAAAAATCACTTTGCAAAAATTATCTTACTTCTTGGCTTATTTGTTCATTCAAGCTGTAGTAAATCGTATGCTCAATTGGACACTAGTAGCTACACTAAACAGGATACCATTCTCCCTTCCAAAAAAAATTATCAAGGTTATCGTTTAAAAATCACCAACGTTAAGGTTCTAAAAAAGAAAGGAAACCAACGCAAAATTAGTTGTACCTTAATCAATACTGGTCGAGAAAAAGTTAGAACACCTCATGCTAGTTCTGCTCCAAATATTGTCGTAAATTATGATAAGAGCTTAGCAGAAAATGGGCTAACTGCCTATACAAATAGCATAGAACGAGCCTTATTAAAAAAGAAATTCACCTTAGATGCAGGTAAAATTTCCAACAATTATGAATTAAAATTTAACCTGTCTAAAGAAGTGTTAGCTAAAAATGAGGCTACAGAAAATAAAGCAAGCAAGGATAAAAGCACCAATCATTCCACTCAAACCATTTCATCTAAGGATATATATGATCCATCTTTATGTGGCGACCTGCAAGTCGATACTTTTTTTGTCTTAAAACGATCTAAAAAAACCGTAGAATTAGGCTTTAAAATTACGAACTATGGTAAAGGCCCTGCCGCCATGTTTGGCGAAACTGCGGCAACCGAAGATAATATTGCAATTCGTGCTTATGCTTCTGGTACGCCCAAATTATCTAGGGGAGATTTAGTATTAGGCGGTGCTTTTATCGAAGGAGGTATGGAAGACAAAAATGGTGTTTTAATGCCCAATGAAAGTTTCTCTGGTTCCTTTGTGGTAGCCACTAAGAAAAAGACAAGGTATATGCCCTATTTTATTATAGCAATAGATGTCTATCAAGGACTTTGGGAATGTGATGAGACGAATAATGTAAAGCCTTTATTAGATAGAAAATAATCCGTCAAGGGTAATAAGTATCTAAGTAAAATTTAATTTTCAATTTTAAACCACCTACGGCGGGCATTGAGATTGAGGTTGAGATTGAAATTTAAAAATTTATCGACAATTTATTGGTGTTAAAATTCTCTTTAGGCCACCTATGGTAGGAATTGTATCCTCAAAAAGTGTCGAGTATTTCTACTCGGGTACTTAGTCCTTAATTACTGACAATGTTAAAGATAATTTAAAACCTTCCAATTAGCGTCTTCATCAAAACCTTTCTCTTTCAAATACATTTTCTTAAAGAACATATCATTATACTTTAGTGTCTATTTAGTATCAACAAACAATAAATAAAAAAATATGATGACTAATTTCAAAAATAGATTTGGCGTGATTACTTTATTCGCCTTATTCTGTCTCAGTAATTTGGCCTTCTCATGTAATCCAACTAAACAAATAACCAAAGTTAATACTCCTACTAATGCTACTGTAGTTAACATGGAGGGAGATACCATTAAGAAGATGGTAAAAACACCTGAAGAGTGGAAGGAAGTCTTATCTCCTAAAGAGTATAATGTGCTAAGAGAACAGGGGACGGAACGTTCTTTTACGGGCGAGTATTGGGATAATAAAAAAGAAGGAATCTATAAATGTCGAGCTTGTGAATTACCTTTATTCAGCTCTGATACTAAATTTAAATCCGGAACTGGTTGGCCTAGTTTTTACACACCCATTGATAAAGCAAATATAGGTGAAGATGTTGATAATAGTTATGGTATGCGGCGAGTAGAAGTACATTGTGCTCGTTGTGGTGGTCATCAAGGACATGTTTTTCCTGACGGACCAGAACCTACTGGTTTGAGATACTGTATAAACTCTGTTTCTTTGACCTTTGAAGAGAAAGAGTAAAAAGTGGATGAGTCTATGAGATAATACGATAATGAGATTCTAGTGCTTCTGGAATTGTCAGTTATCAGTTATCGGTTGTCGGTTATCCGTTGACAGTTAGGTTAGCGACTAGAAAACTGACAACTTAAACCCGACAACTGACTGAAACGTCTTCACATTAAACTGGTCTGTTCTGTATTTAATTCCAAGACCACTAGAATCTTATTATATTTGCATTTTATAATCTTATCACTTCGAATCATATTATGCGCATCATTGGGGGACAATTTAAAGGACGAAAATTTTTTCCACCAGCCAAAAATTGGCCAACACGTCCCACTACAGATTTTGCCAAAGAAGGCTTATTTAACATCATCAATAATCATTTTTATTTTGATGAAATAAAGGTCTTAGATTTATTTGGTGGAACGGGTAATCATAGTTATGAATTTATTTCTAGAGGCTGTGAAGAGGTTACCTATGTAGATAAATTTGGCGGTTGTGTCTCTTTTGTCAAACAAACTGCCAAAACCTTAGATATTGAAGACAAAATCAATATTGTTCGAGCAGATGTCTTTAAATTTATCGAACGAGCGAATCAAAAGTACGATTATATTTTTGCAGGTCCCCCCTATCCTTTGCCAACATTAGCGACCATTCCTGATAAGATTTTTGAAAATGATTTATTAGCAAAAAAAGGCTGGTTTGTCTTAGAACATAATCCCAATCACGATTTTGAAAATCATCCTAGATTTGACAATAAGCGGGCATATGGGAAAACTTATTTTAGCATTTTTAAATAAGATAGTACTTTTTTATTTGGCGCTTGTTTCCCAACGGATGGAAGAGAAGAATTCGTCCATTATCCAACCTGTCAGAATCCATAGTTTATTCTCCTATGGTAGCTTTATTTGCTAGAGCGAACTCAAAGATTCTGACTGCTCTTTTTCCATAGAAAATACAAAATCAAATCCTCGTAAATTTGTAGTCAGTTTTAAAACTTCTGGCGTTAGCTCCAAAATCTGATATTTAATCTGAATATCATTGATAATCGTTTGCACAATCTCATTTTCTACAATATTATAAGGACTATTCATTGCACCTTTAATGGGTAAATTAGTGGACATTTTATCGTCAGCCGTGAACTCAAAATAAGTATCTCGAAGCGAATCCGTCACCTTCCCATTGCGCTGCCCTTCTATCAAATTCCAACGCCCCACTAAAGTCGCCTTTTGATTCTTAACGGTAGTATCATTGCCGCAAGCCATTAATAAAAACAAAAGTGTTCCAAGAAGTAATTGATTGATATTCATATCGTTATTTATCTTTTACAACAAATATAGGATTTTAGTGAGAAGAAAAGCAAGTATTTTTCCTAACTTTCTGCACGCTTTAAATTCATCACCGTAATCTCAGGCAAAATGCCCACTCTACCGGGATACCCTAAATAGCCAAATCCTCGATTTACATATAAAAACTGTTGTCCTTTTTGGTATAAACCAGCCCATTGCTTGTAAAAATATTTGACAGGACTCCATTTAAACCAGCCTTTGATTTCTATCCCAAATTGTGCTCCATGCGTATGCCCAGAAAAAGTAATGGCTATATCTGGTTGGTCAGGTGCCACTTGGTCCTCCCAATGAGAGGGGTCATGGGATAATAAAAGTTTTAAAATAGCAGATTGACTACCATCATAAGCTTTGGCTAAATCACCATATTTAGAAAATCGAGGACTAGCAGAGTAATTTTCAACACCAATAATGGCAACTTTTTCGCCATTGATACTTAGTAAACGATTTTCATTCAGTAACAATTGCCAACCCATCTGTTTTTGTAAGTGAATTAGTCTGTTTAGGTTAGTCAATTTCATTTCTTTGCTTGGCCAACGCACATAATCGCCATAATCATGATTGCCTAAAATAGAAAATACACCATATTTTGCCCTAATTTTATCAAACACATCTGTATATGGTTCCATCTCTGTTGCTATCGAATTCACTAAATCTCCTGTAAAAAAAACTAGGTCTGCTTTTGCTTGATTAATTAATTCAATTCCTTTCCTAAGCGGTGCTTTATCCGTAAAGCTACCAGAATGAACATCAGAAATTTGTACAATTCTTAAACCGTCCAACGTTTTTGGTAAATTGGTTAAGGGTACCGTTACTTCATGTATTTTGTAGCGATGTCGGTTTCTCGCCATTCCATAAATCATCAATAATAAGGGGCCTCCACTTAATAAGACGCTAAGTTTAGCCAATAATGGTGCATGATTATTCAAAAAATTAAAATTAGGTAAAAAGGAAGCAATACCTGCTATTAATAAAGTACTCAATTGTAAAAAAAGAAAAATAAAGAGTAATAAAAATTTGGCAAAATAAATTAGTTGAAAAGTCGTCCTTGTCAATCTATATTTTCCACTACTTGCTAAAGTTGTCGTATCTGCTTGATTACTCAAAATCCAAACAATCAAGGCGACAGGAATCAACCAATAGGTAATCGTTATTCCTAAAACTATAGGAGGAGCAACATCCCACATCGCTAATTGTATGGTCTGGAAAGCAAGAAGATCAAATCCAACAACTAATAAACAAAAAAGAAGAAATCGCATGTATTTTTTAGTTTATAACTTACTGTTTATAGCTTATTATTTGTCTTTAAAAGATTAATAATTTCAACACTTATTTTTTGGGAATGTTCATCTTTAGATGATCAACTAAAAGATAGATAGTTTTAGATGGTCAGGTAAAAAATTGATATTATGAAAATATTTAAAATATCGTCTAGCTCGTCAAATCCGTTGCTAATATTAATCCGTTGCTAAAAAAAAATTAGCAACGGATTAAGTTAGCAACGGATTTTATTAATTATTTATCTGACGCTCTCTATTGAAGTTTCTTAATCCATTGAGGAGTGTTTTTTGCCCAACAGATTTATGTCCCAACGGATTTATCTATTTTTTGATGCTCTATTGTTCATCTCAACAATGGATGATTGGTTTTATTCCATTATTTGCTATTTGCTTTTGTTTTTGAATTTGAAGTTGATTTTTGAGGTTGTTATTGAGATTGGTTCTAATTTTAGGTGGTTTTTCATAGGTAATTTTCCAAATACTTTCTTTTTTTGTCCTAAAATTTCGACTGTTTGAGCAAATCATAAATTTTACATCATAAATCTTAAATCTATCTAGTTTTGCCTAATTGGTAGACCTGCCCGTTTCATTCAAGTGGATTTATGATATAAGATTTATGATTTACCAGCCGCCTTCCCTCTACCCTAAAAGGGTTATATTCTAAAAATATGTAGTCACCAATACAATTTGGTATAGAATTTGACTAATCCTTTAACTGTAAAACGTCCCTCACTTTTATTTTCTCCCAATCATTTACCCCTTTTTGTTGCATCCCCTTTTCATATACCAATCATTTTAGGAAACCCTCTTTTTATACCCCTATAATTTATTGACTACTACTTTAATTTAGTACTTAATCTTCTATTTTAGGCCAATAAATAGTTGATATTTAGCTATTTATAGTAACTCAATTTTTTATTAACCACAAACGCATAAGGGAAGTTAAATGACTGTAATTGCAAAGAATAAATTTACCAACATACGAATATTAGGGCTTTTTTGCCTGTTTATTTGGAGTGGTTTCACTCCGTCTTTTTATCAAAACCAAAACCCGAATACGAATCTTTCAATTGAGACTACTGATCACGTTATTGTGGTCAAAAACAACACCGTTATCTTTGACTATCTTGAGCAAGCTGATACCAAAGATCCCGTGCAAATTCGAGTAATTGAAACGC
>CAZXYA010000080.1:0-22588 GCA_964644655.1 uncultured Saprospiraceae bacterium
AATCAATATTACCAATACCATAACTGGCTGTTCCATACCATAAAAAACCTAAATTGTCTTCAGAAAAAGAACGAACAATATTTTCTAAAAGCCCTGTTTGTTTTGTGAATACTTTAGTGATGTTACTTTGGTCAATTAAAGCAATACCGCCGCCATTAGTCGCCACCCAAAGGCTATTTTGGGTATCAATATGTAGTGCATTAATTTGATTATTCGGTAAGCCATTTTCGATAGTAAAATTAGTAAAAGTAGATTGACTAGGTGCGGCATCATTCCATATTATTTGACTCAGCCCATTATTGGCAGAAGCTACCCATAAATCGCCTGTTGTATCTTGGGTTATATCCGTAATGTGATTACCTGCTAAGCCATTTTCAGTAGTAAAATTTAGAAATAAACTATCTAAAAAAACGGTAAGACCATTATCTGTTGTTCCAAACCAAAGATGTCCTAAATTATCTTCAAAAATAGTGGTGCAAATGGTATGGTCTAAAGTTGAATTTTTACTAAAATTAGTAAACTGGCCCTCTTTAAATAATTGCACCCCATTACTAGCTGTAGCCACCCATAATTGATTTGTAGTATCGACTGCTATTGCCTGAATATAATTACCGTTTAAGCCATTTATTTTGGTAAAATGCTCAAATTGTTGTCCGCCATATTTGCTCAATCCACCACCAGCAGTTCCTAACCAGATATTGCCCCAACTATCTTCTATGATACTTTCAACGGTATTATTTGGTAAGCCGTGTTGGTTATTAATGGATTTAAAACGACGATTTTTAGCTTGCCAAACCATCGCTCCTTTATCTGTTGAACCTAGCCAAATATCTCCATTTTTTGCAGTTGACAACCTTTGAATCTTAATAGATTTTAGCCCATCTGCAATAGTTAGTTTTCTAAGGATTTTATCTCCATCTGATAAAAATATCCCTTGATTATAAGCAGCTATCCAGATTACGCCTTCTTTGGTAGCAGTAATACTTCTAATATCCAAAAAATCAGCTCCGTTTGAGGGTGGAATAGCTATTGTTTTTTTATCCTTTATTTTAAAAAGCCCATTGCTGCCGCCTACCCAAATTTCTTGTTCGTTTTTTTGAAAAAGTGTATAAAAACTGCCTGATTTCAGTTTTGTCAATTCATTGGTTGGGTGACTATGTTGACTATCAAGAAAATACAATCCCTCATCTGTTGCTAAATACATTGCCCCTTTAGCTGTTTCTAAAAAAGCATGAACGATAAATTTTTCAGTAGGAATTTCTAAAGCAGATAGCGCATCATTTTTTAATTGATTAATCCCGTTGGCTGTTCCTATCCAAATAATTCCATTTTTATCTTCATAAAGTGAGTGGATATAATTGCTTTTTAGCCCGTCTTGAGTGGTGTAAGTCACGAATTTAGCCCCATCAAATTGGCATAAGCCACCGCCTTGTGTCCCTAACCATAAATAGCCCTTGTTATCTTCTAAAATGGTTTGAACTTGAGATTGTGCCAAACCTTCCGTCACAGAATAGGTAGTGAAATTATGTTGTTGAGAATAAGCACTTATTCTTAAAAAAAGAAAAAAAGTAAAGACTAGAAATTGAGGCGTTTTCATTTTTCGTTTTTAACCAAACTATGGTAGTATTCTTCTAGTTCATAAAAATCTGCGGGCTTATCTACCTCTCCTTGAAAAGGTGCTTTCAGTTGCCCAATATAATCTTTAGGATAGGCAGGATTGTATAGACCAATGGTACTAACTTCTCGCTTTTTTGGGTAAAAAAAAGTCCCAAAAATAATGTCCCAAAAAATTAGATTGTTGCCATAATTTTTATTCGATTCTTCAATGATTTTAGAATGGTGAAAACGATGTAATTCTGCCATGCTAAAAATATAATTGAGCCAGCCCAATTTTAAGTAAATATTACTATGTTGGAATAAACCGTGAATCGAATTAAAAACAGCATATAAGCCTAAAGTTTCTGGATTAGTGCCTAGTAAAATAAAAGGAATGGTTTCTGGCAAAAGGAAAAATACCTTTTCTACAGGATGAAATCGAGCAGCATTCAAAAAATACAAACGATTCGGGCTATGATGAATGGCATGAAATCGCCATAAAAGGGGTACGGTATGTGCCCAACGATGCACCCAGTACCTACCAAATTCTGCAATCAATAAGGCTAAGAATAATTGAGCCACTAAATGCCAATGATGCGGCCATAGTTGGTTGCCCATTTTGGCAGCCAACCAAGCCGTAACTGCTGCTAAAATAATATACCCAAAAGGGGTAAATAATCTAGGAATAATAGTTTGGGTAATGATCAAATTAATAGTATCATTTCCTACATCTCCATCGTTTTTATTCCAACCTGACCGAAAAGGAATAACTCGTTCTAACAAAGCAATGAGGATGAGTGCAACAAAAACTACGGGAAAAGTGACCGCATTAATCGACATGCCTTTTACATGGATAAAATAAAAGGTAGCGCCTATTCCTCCCCCTATTACGAGCGGGAAGGCTAATCTGGCTAATATTTCTCTAAAATGGAGCATCAATAGAATGGATTTGGAATATACTTCATCAGGATAAGAATTGAACTTTTTGAAAGCGTCTTTTGCCTATGAACTTCATTAGATCCTCGCCTTAATAGCTAAGGATATTAGGCTGTGGTCTGCTTCGTACATAAGCAAAATACATCTTTCAAAATTGTACACTTCCTAACCTGATGAAGTATAAATTTTAAATTCTTCCCTAAATTTAACAAAAATAGTAACTATTTAGCACTTAACTTTTTTTACCATAAAGTAGATAAAGTTCATAGAGTTCATAAAGTAGCCGTAGAATAGCGTGCCTTCATGAACTAAAAACTTTATGTGCTATATGTACTTTATGGTTAAAAAATAATCTTGCTGAACAGTTACCAAAAATAAATAAAAAAGTACTTAGTGTAAAAAATACAATAATTATTACTTTTTTGTACTTTTGTTCCGATTTGAATTTAAGCATAGAGAACCGATTATAGAAAATAGAGATTGCCAACTTTTATTCTCTATACCTGATTCTCCATATCTCAAAAATAATGGCTGCAAATAATAAGGTTGTACTAGGAATTGATTTAGGAGGTACCCAAACAAAAATTGGTTTTGTAAAAAAAGATGGAACGGTACTTGGTTGGGATGTTTTCCCTTCTTTGGCAGACCAAGATTTTATTCACTTTATCAATCAATTAGCTACTAAATTTAAAACACTTAAAGATAGTATTCAAGAAGAATTTACCTTAGTAGGAATTGGTTTAGGCGCACCTAATGCTAATTTTTATACAGGGAATATGGAAAAAGCAGTTAATTTCCAATGGGGAGAAACGGTTCCTTTAGTCAATGCCATTGAAAAAGCTTTAGGAACTAAAGTAGTCATTACCAATGATGCCAACTTAGTGGCAATAGGAGAACAAGAATATGGTGTTGGAAAAGGGATGAAAAACTTTATTGTCTTGACCTTAGGTACAGGTGTAGGAAGTGGATTTATCGTTAATGGAGAATTATTATTAGGAAATGATGGAATGGCTGGTGAAATGGGGCATGTGAATGTGAATCCTAATGGTCGACTTTGTAATTGTGGATCTATTGGTTGTTTGGAAACTTACGCTTCTGTTAATGGAATTAAAAGAACGGTCTTTAAGTTGATGGCAGATATGAAAACACCTAGTGCCTTGAGAGCTTATAGTTATAATGAATTGACGGGTAAAATGATTGCCGAAGCGGCTTTAGAAGGTGACCCAATTGCCATGCGAGCTTTTGAATATACAGGAGAAATTCTAGGTACAAAGTTGGCAGATGCTGGCGCTTATTTTAGCCCAGAAGCGATTATTCTAGCAGGTGGGTTGACCAAAGCAGGGGATTTATTATTGATTCCAACTAGAAATAGTATGGAAAAGCGAATTTTTCAGGCTTTCCGAGGAAAGATTAAATTGATGATTTCAGATATGGGACAGAAATATGATGGGGTTTTGGGAGGAGCGGCTTTGGCTTGGCGGCACTTTGGATAGCGGATTTTGAGATAACACGGATTGGTTTTTAACATGGATTTTGGGATAATGCGGATTTTAGCGTTACTTGTCAGCAATTTAATTCCAGAAAAACTAGTACACCTAAACTCTTTCCTCATTTTATGGTTTCAAGTACGATAAAATTCATAAACCCTTAACTCCGAACAAATATGCCAGAATTACCCGAAGTCAATACTTTCCAGCGCTATTTTGATGGCACCTCTTTACAGCAAAAAATCAGCGAAGTGGTGGTGCAGGACGATACAATTATTCAAGATATGAGTGGGATGGAATTCGCTGAGAAATTGGAAGGGACTACTTTTATTAGTTCTTATCGACAGGGGAAATACCTTTTTGGAGAATTGGATAATGGGCATAATGTATTGCTACATTTTGGAATGACAGGCGATTTAAAATATTATACGGATGATTTAGACCAACCCAAGCACGAACGCTTTGCTTTTCATTTTGAAAATGGTAGTCGGCTTGGATTTGATTGTCCACGAAAATTTGCGAAAATTCGATACTTAGAAGATAGAACGGCTTATTTAAATCGAATTAAATTAGGAACAGATGCTTTGCGCATTTCCACCAAAGAATTTTTAGAAAAAACCACAGGTAAAAAAGCACCTATTAAAGGTTTTTTGCTCAATCAAAAGCAACTCGCTGGTGTTGGCAATCTCTATGCCGATGAAGTACTCTACCAATTAAAAATCCATCCTGCCTCTAAAGTTAATAAACTCAGCAAAAAACAACTCACCCAAATTATTCAAAAAACACAGGAAATTTTACAGAAAGCCATTGACCGAACTGCTCACTATAAAGATTATCCCGACGATTGGTTTTGGCAATGGCGAAAAGAAGGAGCGATTGCACCTGACGGGAAAAGTAAAATTGAAATAGACAAAATTGGTGGGCGCACCACCTATTTCTTTCCTAAGTATCAAAAACTATACGGCTAAATTTTGTTATAGGTTAGGTATAAAAAAAAGGCACACACTTAGCAAGCAAGTATGCACCCCGTACAAATACTTTCGAGTAATTGAGACAACTATTCGGGGGGTATAAGTATTTGATTACAATATTGCAAAGCCTATGCCAAAACATTAAATATTTATATTTTTTCTATAGAAAATTTTAAATTATTTTAAAAATGACTTATAAATCTTTTTTAAGCTATGACAAGTTTTTGTCAATTTAAAATATAAAAAACTGATTATTAAATAGTTATAAATTAATTGGACCTGATTCAATCAATTTTTTTTTACTAAAAAAGTAGTATTGGTTAATTTTAGAATTATCTTTTGTAAAGAAAAGGAATGGTACAAATATATGATAGGTCAAAATACTAAGGCGATTTTGTTATAGATAATATTTAAAACCACCCTGAAAAATACTTGATATTTGTTAAGAAAACCCTAGCGGTAAAATGAAGTTGAATGGTGGGCGATACTTTCAAAGTATTGCCCACCATTTGACCTCTTTTGACTCTATAGGTCTACCAAACATTAGGTAGTGCAAGAAAAATTAAGCTAACTTGAAATTAATGATTGCCGTTTGTCTAATAAAAATAAGGCGGCAATAATCACCATTGCCGCCTTACTAACTAAATCGAATATATATTTAATTTAAAATCACACTAGTTCTAGTTCAGAAGAGGTCTCATTGGTTGCAGGAGCGCCATTTTTAGAATGGGCTAAAGGTGGTAAAGTATATCGCTCTACAAACGTTTTCATCTCGTCTACCATATCTGGCGATCCAATTGCAATCGTTGCTTTTTGATGTAAATGGGTAATCGGCAAATCTAGAATTCGCTCTAGTTGACAGCTCATTGCCTTCCCTCCAGCTTGTTCTACAATAAACGATAAGGGATTACATTCATATAATAAGCGTAATTTTCCTTGTGGGTATTTTCGCGTATTTGGATAAAGAAAAATACCACCTTGGAAAAGAATTCGATGAATGTCTGATACCATTGAGCCGATATAGCGAAGTCGAAGATTTTCGTCACAACAATTGTCTATATATCGACGCATTTCTACATCAAATTTCAAGTAATATCCTTGATTGACCGAGTAATAATTTCCTCTATTTGGAATTTGGATATTTTTATGAGACAAACAAAATTCACCAATCGTTGGATCTAGTGTAAAAGCATTTACGCCATTTCCAGTAGAATAAACCAGCAGCGTAGAAGTGCCATATAATACATAACCTGCCGCCACTAAATCAGATCCTTTTTGTAAAAAATCTTCTAGTTGTACTGTTTTATCTGTTGTACTTTTTCGGCGATAAATACCAAAAATCGTACCTACAGAAACATTTACATCTATATTAGAAGAACCGTCTAGTGGGTCAAATACCACTACATATTTACCTGATTTACCACTAATCCCTTCAATAGGAATAAATTCCTCATTTTCTTCGGAGGCAATACCACAACATTCGCCACTATTTTTTAGGCAGGCGATTAATTTTTCATTGGCATACAAATCTAACTTTTGTACACTATCTCCAGAAGCATTTTCTGTTTGGGCAGCCCCTAAAATATTTAATAAGCCCGCTTTATTAACTTCTCGATTAATGATTTTCGCCGCAACACCAATGTCTCTTAATAAGCCCGTTAATTCTCCCGTTGCATATTGAAAATCTTTTTGACGGCGAATAATAAATTCATCTAAGGTGACTATTTGACTCATGATAATAGCGATTTCTTGGCTTGGATATTACTGTCCGAGTAGTTTGTATAATTTAGTAAAATACTATTTGTTTTTTTCAAACGAGTAGGTACAAATTATAGTTGCTTAAGCTAAAGAAACTTCTGCTACATCCTGTGCATGCTGCTGTTGATAATTTTCTTCAAATGCTGCTAATAACTTTTTAGCGGTTGTTTCATAAGCCGTTTTATCTGCCCAATTATTTTTTGGGTCAAGGATACTATTAGGTACACCAGGACATAATACAGGAATATTCAAACCGAAAATGGCTTCTTTCCTAAAAGGTAATTCTGCTAAACCTCCTTTTAATACTGCCTGGATTAAAGCTCTTGTGTAACCCAATTGAATTCTATTACCTACGCCATAAGCACCACCTGTCCAACCGGTGTTGACTAACCATACATTGGTGTTATGCTCCTCCATTTTTTCGCCTAACATTTGAGCATAATGCGCGGGTGCCAATGGTAAAAATGGTGCGCCAAAACAAGAAGAAAAAGTCATCTGCGGTTCAACTACGCCTGCTTCTGTGCCTGCAACTTTTGCAGTATAACCCAACAAGAAGTATTTCATTGCTTGCGACCTATCCAATTTAGAAATAGGAGGCAGTACCCCAAAAGCATCACAAGTCAAAAAGAAAATATTTTTTGGATTACCTCCCTTAGAAGATGCCATGATATTATCAATGTGATGAATTGGATAAGAAACTCTAGTATTTTGAGTAATGTCTGTATTGTCGAAATCAGGGGTACGAGTCCCTTCTTTGAATTTGATATTTTCTAAAATTGCTCCATGCCGAATCGCCTTATAAATTTCTGGTTCTTTGTCCGCACTTAAATTAATACATTTGGCATAACAACCACCCTCAAAATTAAAGACGCCTTCTTTAGACCAGCCATGTTCATCATCTCCAATCAATTTTCTTTCGGGGTCTGTAGAAAGGGTCGTTTTTCCTGTACCAGATAAACCAAAGAAAATAGCCGTATCTCCATCTTTACCAACATTGGCAGAACAATGCATTGGCAAAACATTTTCTTCTAGCGGTAAAGTATAATTTAAAACAGAGAAAATACTTTTTTTGATTTCTCCTGTATATCCACTACCACCAATAAGCACTAGTTTTTGAGAAAAATTAACAATCGTAAAGTTATGTTGACGAGTGCCATCTTCTGTAGGAATAGCCATAAACTTAGGCAAACATAAAACGGTCCACTCAGGGTTAAAGTCTCCTATTTCTGAAGTACTTGGATTTTGGAACATATTATGGGCAAACTGACAACTCCAAGGAAACTGTGCAATCACTCTTACATTTAATCTATACCTTGCATCAGCACAAGCAAATACATCTTGGATGTACAATTCCTGTGTTTCCGCATAAGCCAACATTTTTTCTACTAAGCCTTGAAAATGTTTAGGAGAAATAGCTTGATTGATGTCATTCCAATCTACGGTATGTTCAGTAATCGTATCTTTGACAATAAATTTGTCTTTTGGAGAACGTCCGGTGAATTCTCCCGTTTCAATTACCAATGCACCTTGGTCAGATAAAATACCATGTCCTTGTTTAATGGATGCTTCTGTTAATAACTCAGGTGCTAAATTCCAATGTGCTTCCTTACATTTAATGTTGAATTTTTTCTCGAAAACTGTTTTAAGCATCGTCATGGCTGTAAAGTTTTAATTAGTTATAAAAGCAATGTTTTTTTGTATCGGTGAATTTGTTCACCTTTGATAGTTAAAATCAGTAAAAACGAACTATAAATTTATCTTTGTTGATTAAATACAGGCACAAGCTATGCCGTTTTTTCGTAAATAGCGAAATTTTCGCTAAAATATTTTATTTCTCTAATTGAATTTATTTAGCAATAAAGCTTATTTTATTTTCATGAAAAGACCATAAACAGCTAATTTTTCCCTATTTTGCCCGCTTTAGCCACATTTTCTTGATTCAAATGGCGATTCGAGAAAACATTTTACTTTTTTGAATAAGACGAAACTTTAACATTTAAGTAGCGAAATTTTCGCTAAAGGCGATAAAAACAAATAAAAAATAATTTTTGCATGATTGATGATAATCAAATAATAAAGATGATTTTTGGGTTTAAGGTGCGCTATTTGCGACAGCAACAAGGCTTATCTTACCAGCAATTGCAAGACAAAACAAGCCTCTCTTTATCTTATTTGAGTGATATAGAAAAGGGTAAAAAATATCCGAAACCAAATAAGATTACGATTTTAGCAGATGCCTTTGGGGTAGATTATGATTTTATGGTTTCGACGCATGCTTCTAAAAAATTGCAGCCAGTCATCGATTTACTGAGTTCTGATTTTTTTAAACTTTTTCCACTAGATGAGTTTGGCATTAGCCCCAAAAAATTAGTAGAATTATTTACAAATACCCCCGATAAGGTCAATGCTTTTATTGGGACTATCTTCCAAATCCGTCGGAATTATCAGATTACTCAAGAGGAGTTTTATGAAGTGGCATTGCGTGCTTATCAGGACATGCATAATAACTATTTTGAAGACTTAGAAAAAGCAGTAGATGAATTTAGAACAGAATATGGGGTACCAGAAACGCTGCCCTATACTAGAGATTATTTGGAAACTAAATTATTAGATATATATGGCATTGAAGTAGATCGAACAACGCTACCAACCAAAGAAAACTTGACAAATATTCGGTCATTATATGCCCCTAAACGTAAGGTCTTAATGATTAATGAGGGCTTGGAAGATTCGCAAAAGAATTTTCTGTTGGCTAGGGAATTGGGCTTTCAATACATGGGGTACAAAACGCGTCCTTTAGAAACAAGGATGGTGCAAACTTCTTCTTTTGAGAAAATATTGAATAATTTTTTCGCATCTTATTTTGCGGTGTCCTTATTAATGAAAGAGGAAACCTTGGTAAAAGATTTTCGAACGATTGTACAAAAAAATACCTGGCGACCAGAATTATTTTTAGCATTAATGGAGAAGTATGATGTGACACAAGAAACACTACTCAAACGACTATTAAATATTCTACCTCATCATTTTGGTATCGAACAATTATTTTTTCAGCGAATGACAGGCAGTCAAGATTTAAAGCAATTTGTTATGACCCAAGAGTTGCATCTTGGGCAATTGCACAATCCTTATGGAAATTTATTAAATGAGCATTATTGTCATCGCTGGGTAGCCATTAAAATTTTGAAAAAATTGCGAATGAATATGGCATTAGACCCTAGTATTAAAGAACTGGTCAATGTGCAAATTTCTAAATATTGGGAATCTGAAAACGAATATTTATGTATTTCTCTGGCAAAACCAGATTTTCACAATCCCAAAGAAAGTGTTAGTGTTACTGTCGGATTTCGATTAAATACCAAGTTGCGCAGTATCTTTAATTTCTTAAACGACCCTGACTTAAAACATCGAACGGTTAATACCACTTGCGAACGTTGTTCTATGCCAAATTGTGATTCAAGAGTCGCTGCACCTGTCGTGATAGAAGAAGAGCGGCGGAAAGTGGCGATGAAGAAAGAATTGAAGGCTTTGAGTAAGTAAGACTAGTTGCTGGTTACTAGTTGCTAGTTTTACAAACCAGTAACTAGCAACCAGCAACCAGAATCAAGTCGTTTGCATAAACTCAATCATCAAAGTAGCAATTTCTTCGCCTTTATCATCCTGCAAAAAATGCCCACCTCCTTCAATAATGGTATGTTTTTGCCCTTTTGAACCTGGTATTAATTTCTGCAAGACCCTTTCTCCTCCTTTTGTGATTGGATCACTATCAGAGAATAAAGTCAAAAATGGTTTCTCAAATTTCATTAAAGAAGCCCATGCTTTTTTATTATTAGCTGTTTCTGGATTATCTGCAGTTGTTGGCACTAAAGCAGGAAAGATTCTTGCCCCTGCTTTATAAGATTCATCAGGAAAAGGGGCGTCATAAGCAGCTATTTCAGCTTCGGTCAATTCTAGAACCGTTGATCGCTGAAGCATAGATCCAATAGGGAAAACTGGAACTTTTTGGGAATACTTTTGCCATTTGTAAAAAGCCTCTGAAGCACCACGTTC
Organism: uncultured Saprospiraceae bacterium; assembly: GCA_964644655.1. Taxonomy (GTDB): domain Bacteria; phylum Bacteroidota; class Bacteroidia; order Chitinophagales; family Saprospiraceae; genus JAFMDF01. The sequence continues at coordinate 10,799 of CAZXYA010000080.1, forward strand.
ACCTGTAGGTAAACCAGAATTTCCGACTACGCCTCTGCTAAATCGTTCAGGTTCTTCTGCTAAGATTCTCAACCCGATCAATCCGCCCCAATCTTGACAAAATAGATTAATGCCTTGCAAATCTAATTGATGGACTAAGGATTTCATCCAATCAATATGTCGTTGATAAGTATAATCCGAAGTTTGAGTAGGTTTAGAGGATTTGCCAAAACCAATTAAATCGGGTGCAATTGTTCTATATCCTGCAGCTACAAAAACAGGAATCATTTCTCTATATAAATAAGACCAACTTGGTTCGCCATGTAGCAATAAAACAATTTCGCCGTTTTTAGGACCTTCATCCACATAATGCATTTTCATTCCCTCACCTATTTCTATATAGTTAGGTGCAAAAGGATAATCTGGTAAATTCTCAAATCTTGAATCGGGTGTGGTTAAAAATTCCATTCTTTGATTAAGTTTAGTGAAATAGAAATATGATGGTGAAGATACAATTTTTTTGAAAATTAGTATTTAAATACTAAGTTTTTATAACAAGATTTCTTAGTATTCAGTTTTAGAAGGATGCTTTTTTAAATTAAAAAAAAGGTAACTATTCAGCATTTTGATTTTTTACCATATAAGGTATTAAAGTTCATGTAGAAAAACAATAAGGACAAACTAAATGAACTTAAATGGCTAAATGGTAAAGAAAAAGTCCTAGCTGGTGAATAGTTACAAAAAAGGAATGATAAGTACCTCCATAGATATGATTGACATTTTTTGATGGAAACATAGCACTATTATCAGCAGAAGAAGTAATAATCTTTTCCCGATTCCATTCCTTGTTTTCCTAAAAAAGCTAAAATTTCCTGTTGAGGTAAAGTTCCTGCTACGGAAATAATTAACTGTGGTCGATTCATTTTTTTAATCGCATTAAAAGGCAATAAAAGCTGCCCATAAATATCCTTACCAATTTTTCTTTCATTATTACAAACCCAACTAAAATCAATTTTTTGTTCGACTAGTTGCCTAGCAATTAATTTACCTTTTTTTCCTGCACCCCATATTACCAACTGCCGATTTTTATGATGATCTAATTTTAAAAAATAATGCAACTTAATAGCTAAAAAACGATTGTCTGCATAGTTTTTATCAGTACGAGAAGTGCGATGAGGATAATCCCTCCATTGGTGTAAAATTTGATTATTAGAAATGACTGTTAACTCATTTTCGTAAAAACGAAAACATAAATCATAATCCTCTGGATAGCGATTGGGCCGAAAAGCGGCACATTTTTCTAAATCTCCTCGATGAACCATCCAACAAGGAGAAGGAATGACACATTCTTTGTAAATGTCTTGGAAATTAGTTCCTGCTAAGGTTAAGCTATTCAACCAATCTTGGTATTTTTTATAGCCATCTCCTAGTTCTGTTGCTGAAAAATATTGTACTTGCCCTGTCGCCAAATGACCTTTCCCATATTGTACTAACTGCTCTTTCAAAACAGCTAATTTTTTGGGCAACATCAAATCATCTGAATCCATTCTAGTAATCCATTGTCCTTGACAGTGTTGATAAGCCAAGCGCAAGGCATCAATGATGCCATTACCATTATTGGTATATACTTTAATTCGATTATCTTTTTGGGCAAATGTATGGAGTATGGCTAAGGAATTATCTGTAGAATGATCATTTATGGCAATTAATTCCCAATTTTTTTCGCTTTGTTGAAGGATGGAATGCAAACAATCGGGTAGAAAAGTTGCCGTATTTTTGACGGGCATTAAAATACTTATTAGAGAATTGGACATGGCACAAAGATACAAATTAGTCGGTCTAGATAGAATTGCTTTGGAAGTATCGAAGAGGTAACTTAACTTTACAAACTAATCATAAGGCAAAGTAAAATAATTAATTAGCCATTATGACTTCATCTTTTTTCACTATACTTCGTTAAAAATACTTTTGCTATAACTCTTAGCAAAAGCTTGCGCAGATAGCGGTGCTATGTCTGTAAGCCTCCCATCCACTTCGTGGTTCAGAAGCTTACACTTCTTCATGCCTCGTCTAGTAAAAAAATATTTCCTCAGAATAACCACTTTATTAATTTATTTTGCCTAAAATAGAATCTATGAGCTATGATACAAAAATTGCTTGCCCAAAATGTGAATGGGAACCCGATGGTGGTGAATATTGGGGTTGTTCTTCTTGTGGACATATTTGGGATACTTTTAAAACCACAGGTGTTTGTCCTGTTTGCAAGAATCGGCATAAGCATACGCAATGCATTGGACATGCAGGCGGCTGTAATGCTTCTTCTTTGCATGTGAATTGGTATCGAGAAATCGACCGAAATTTGAAAGAAGAAATTGAAAAAGTAGAAAAGTTGATTCCAGCGGAAATTGTATAAATGTTAGTTTATTTATGTCATAGTACTTATATGGTAGAAAAAACACCTATTTCTGATTTTGATGGTGAATAGTTTTAAAATCATTTAATATCCTTGACTTCCAATCTAGTATGGGTAGATTATTATTTTTGCTTTTGATTAAACCATTGTCCTATCTTCCGCTACCTATATTATATCGACTTTCTGATTATTTATACCTAATCATTTATTATGTCATCAACTACCGCCGAAAAGTAGTTTTTACCAACCTAAGAAATGCTTTCCCTAATAAATCGGAACAAGACATTACAATGATAGCTAAAGGTTTTTATCATCATTTTTGCGATTTGATGATTGAGTCCATTAAACTATTTAGCATTTCAGAAAAGGAAATAAAAGAGCGTTGTAAAATTATTAATCCAGCGTTGATAGCAGCCTATGCTAAACAAGGAAAAAGTCTCATTATCCCAACAGGGCATTATAATAATTGGGAAATGGCAGCCACCACAGTAAATCTACAAATTCCACATCAGCCTATTGTGATTTATGCTCCTTTGAAAAATAAATTCTTTAACGATTTGATTAAAGGGACTCGGACTAAATTTGGCTTGGAATTATGGTCTAAACGGGAAGTGAAAACAGGATTGAAAACTGCTCCTAAGCGTTTGCGCGCTATTATTTTTGCGGCAGATCAATCTCCTGGTTTAGCTAGGGCAGCTTATTGGACTACTTTTTTGAACCAAGAAACAGGCGTAATGATTGGTTCTGCAAAATATGCAAAACAATATGACTATCCTGTTGTTTTTGGAAAGATTACTAAGGTGAAAAGAGGGTATTATGAAATAGAATTTATTCCCTTAGTAGATCAGCCTAAGCATTATTCTTATGGGGAAATTACGGAAAAACATACTAGACTATTAGAGGAAATTATTATCGAAAACCCCCAATATTGGTTATGGTCGCATAAACGGTGGAAACGCAAAAAGCCAGCACAAAAAGAAATATGAAAATTAAACGAATTAGTAGAGAAACTATAGATAAGTCTAAATGGAATAGTTGTGTACATTATGCCAATAACGGGAACGTTTGTGGCTATATCTGGTATTTAGATGCCATTACAAAAGATTGGGAGGCCTTGATAGAAGAAGACTATGGTTCGGTATTTCCCTTGATTTGGAAAAAAAATTGGTTAGGTCGAAAAGGGCTTTATCAACCCGAATTGATTATCGAAGGTGGACTTTATTCAGAAAATATTTTATCCGCTACTAGAATGCAGCAATTTTTTGAAGCTATTCCAACAACCTATAAATCTCTAAAATTAACCATTTCTAATCAAGCCAAAATTCCAAATGACTTGGGTTTAAAAGTAGAAAAATTAAGTCGTCAGCAGTTAATCCTTAATCAACCGTATGAAGGCTTAAAAGATGGATTTACGGATGCTTTTCATAATCAACTAGCCAAAGCGGCAAACTTAGAATTGCAACCAGCTTCTAACTTAAAACCAGAAAAAGTAGTTGATTTTTATAAAGCCCATTCCAAAAAATATAAAAAAGAAAATTATTTTGCCTATTTGCGAATTATGTACAATGCCATGCATCGAGGTTGGGGTTTTGCGAATGGGATTACTAATAAAAAAGGCGATTTATTAGCCGTCAATTTTTTCATTTACAGTCATGGAAAAATTATGGTTTTACTGCCTGCGACTTCTAAAGCAGGGAAAGCAATAGGTGCAGCAGAATTATTATTGAGTATGCTGCTACAAACCCATGCCAATAAGCCTGTTTATCTGGATTTTAATGGGTTTGAAGATATTGGCGTAGGAAGTCAGGAACAGATTTATTACCAGGTTTCCAAATAGTAGTTATCAGTTATCGGAACCGACAACTGACAACCGACAACCGCTTCACGCCTGCCCTTTATAAACTTTCGTCGTCGCTAAAATTCTATCGTGGCTATCAGAAAGTTGCAAAATATAAACCCCATCACTTAAATTTTGCGTCATGGTTTCTAATTCTACCGTTTGTGCTCCTTTTGATAAATGATAGGACTTCGCAAATAATAGACGACCATTCATATCATAGACATTAAATAAATAATCTCCTTTTGTCGCAAAATCATAACTCACCTTAATGTTATTAACAAATGGATTTGGGAAAACGGTTATTTGATTTTCTGTAGTTATGCCTTTTTCAGTTGTCAAATCTGGTGTGATTTCTGGAATGTCTATTACTTCAACTATTTCATCTGTTCCACAAATTGGTGCTTCGTCAAAATGATTCGCTATCATAATGCCCATGATTACTGCCTCTTCCATATAATGGTGACCGCTAACTAATTCAATCTCAATGGATTTATTGGGAATAGGGTATTTATCATTAAAAAGGAGTGTTTGGGTATCAAAGCTAATATAGGAGACTTCTAACTCAAAAGCCGATATATCATCAGGAATAACTAATTCAAAAGTTCCATCAAAATCTGTGCTTGTTCCTATCTTTGTGCCTTTAATAAGGATATTAGCACCAATCAATACTTCTCCAACTTCTTGGTCTTTGACGGTTCCTCTAATGACTTTATTTGGAATTGTTGGATCTTCTGCTTGGTCAGATTGACTAATGGTCTGTGTGGTGACCGCTGTTTTTCCAACAGTAGGAGTTGTTGTTTGCGAAGCCAATCCACCATTAAATAATACGCCTGCTGCCAATGCTGCTATTGCTTTCCAATTGCTAGTAGGTTTTACTTCCATAGGAAAAGGCATCGCTCGATTTAATTGTCGGTTATTGAATACCCCACAAATCTTCCCATTATTTTGTTTGTAGAATTGCAAAATCTGGTAATCATTCATCGTTCTAAAATCGACAATTGTTTTTTCACAAGACCCACAAAATTTACCCCCTTTGACAGGTGTCATGGCATTGAAATTTTCACCGCAAGGTTCTGGAATCGTTAAGGTTAAAGCTTTCTTTTTTGGAGACATGATATGGATTTTTTAGTTGGAGTAATAAATGTGTTTGCCTAATAGATGCAGCTAAAGTTAGAAATGCATAAATGATGTTCCATTTTTTCAAAAAAAGATAAATGGGGACTAATTTATTTTTCTTACCTTTCGACTTTATTCGTGTTTCCAACCTTTAGTTTTATTAAATTATCACATCAAACAACGTCCAATGTTAACTATTCAAAAAAAGTTATCTAATACCTTCTATGCCTTATTGAGTTTGCCTGCTACGGCAATGGGCTTTGCACTTTGTGTACAGATTGCTGCGCTTAGTTGGATTTTGAATACCAAATATGGTTTTAGTCTAGAAGATATTGGCTTGGTCTGGTTAGCTGGTCCTTTGGCAGGCATTTTTGGGCAAGTGATAGTGGGCTTGGTAAGTGATAAAGTCTGGTTTTGGGGCGGGCGACGACGACCATTTATCTTGATTGGTGGAACTTTGGCAGCCTTAATGATTTTGGCTTTACCCAATTTAGATATTATTGATCGAGCGTTAGGGTTTGATAGTATAATGACCGTTGCTTTAGTTGTTGCTTTGACATTAGATTTATCTATTAATATTAGTTTTAATCCAACTCGATCGGTCATTGCGGATGTAACGCCACTAGGGGAGAAGCGAACTAGAGGTTATACCATCATGCAGACCGTTTCTGGTTTTTTTGGCGTTTTGGCTTATCTCATTGGGGCATTCATTAGTAATTATGTCCTCATTTATATTGGAGCAGGTATTGTCTTTCTATTTTCTATTTTTCCAACCTTTTTTATTGAAGAACCTAAAAACTTAGCCGCAGATAAAGAAACGTTGACAGAAGACCCTTCAGAAGCTGCTGCTCAAAAAGATACCAATATTCCTGAATTTCTAAAAATTTGTTTGGCACATGCTTTTACTTGGTTGGGGGTACAAACAATGTTTGTCTATTCTTTTGCCTTTGTCAAAACAAACATAATGGGCTATGGCTTGCAGGAAGAATTAGGACAAGATTTAAATAATGAAATTGGTTTTGGATTAGGGGTAGCGTTTGCTATTTTAAATGCCGTTGGATTTTTATTACCAGCAACTGTTTTGCAGCCTGTTTCAGAGCGAATTGGTCGAGTGAAGACTCATACGATATGTATTGCGATTATGGCTATTGGTTATGCCGCCCTTGCCTTTTTAGGGACTACGCAAACTTCCTTTTTCTTATTGATGGCATTTGTGGGCATTGGTTGGGGAGCGGTGGTTAGTTTGCCTTTTGCTATTATGTCAGAAGTCATTGACCAACGAAAAATGGGTTTATTTATGGGCTTATTTAATTTATCGGTGGTTATTCCTCAGATTTTTGCTTCTTTGCTTGGTGGGTATTTAGATGGATTTGAGAATCAGTCAGTTATATTTATTATTTCAGCTATTGCACTAGCTGTTTCTTCGGTACTCTGGTTGTTGGTAAAAGAACAGGAAAGCAGCTTCAAGATGGCTAATGGAAATGCCCATTAACGAATAGTTTAGGGTGCTATTTTTTTATAAATAATTGATACATACGAATCGGGGGTAGAAATATTAACTGATAATCAATACTGGTTTATACCTCTGATTGACAGGATACTTTAAAAAATAGATTTTCCACCTAAAGAAGCTGTTTTTTATTCAAAGAATATTAATTATTATAATCCGAAAATAGACTTGCCAAAGCGCTTTAAAATGGGCACTTTTACTTTTTTTAAATTTTTCTTTCCCAATATTATTTTTTGGTTCGGTTTTTGTTCCCTTACTAAACATATTTGATACTAATACTCTTCGAGTAATTCCCCTGTCTAAATTAAGTGGAGTTTAATTTGCACTTAAATTTACTGACTACCATTAACGGTACAATTTTTCTTTAAAGGCTATAAGAGTGATAAAAATTAATATAAATATAAATTTTTATTATATATTTTATTAATTTTGAATAATATTTGATTATCAACGATTTATTATGATAGTGGTTGTGATTATGTGAAGTTTAATTAATAAACGTTAAATAGTCTATTTCTATCGAATATAGGGTGAGTGTTTGTTCATAGTTTTTGTTTTTATCTTGTCCCCCGGCTCGTTCGGGGGTGTTTTTTCCCTCCTTCGACCATTACCTAAAGTGTTTCTAACACTTTGTTTTTGTTGATGGAGGGAAAAACATTTTATTAGACTCAACATCATTATTGTATTTTTTTTTAATAACAATTTTGATTAAAGATAGTGTTTGTTCATAGTGTTTGTTTTTTGTTTTGTCCCTGTCAAGTGATTTTTGACAGGGTTTTTTATTTTTAATCTTCATTTTCCTTTCCATTTTTTCTTTTCTTTTGAATCTCTTTTGAATTTTTGTTGTTGTGAATAATGTAGGAGCGTTTTACTCCTCACTAGCATTTTTATAAAGGAATAGAAATTCCTTTATACTAAATTTGAAACGATCCTAAAATTTAATGACCTAAAGTTTGGTAGGCCTAAGGTTAAATGTTGGACGATACTTTGAAAATCTAACGACACCCCACAAGTTTGCTTTAGGGCAAAAAGGTACGTAGTACCCATAACATTTGTATGTTTCGTGTCTAAAATACCGTACCAAAGGTGCGTAGCACCGACCACATTTAACTACATTTTAACAAATGTGGTCGGTGCTACGCACCTTAAGAGCAATCCGATAAGCTTTTGATACAAATGTGGTCGGAGCTACTGCTCCTTTTTATCCAAAAAAAGATTCCGATGAATCGGAACAAGTTGTGGGGTATCAATAGACTTTGAAAGTATCGCCCAACATTTAACTCATTTTACCACTAGGATTTTCTTAATAAATATCAAGCATTTTTTAGGGTGGTTTTAAATATACTAAAAATAAAACATGAAAGTAAATAATCAAACTATAGCAGCTTTAAGGGAGGATTATCGAGCAAAAACACTAGAAATAACGGATGTTCAAGCAGATCCTATGCAGCAATTTAAGGAGTGGTTGCAAGAGGCCTTAGATAGTCAAATTAAAGAAGCCAATGCGATGACGATTGCTACAGTTGATGCACTCGGAAAACCTGCCGCTAGAATTGTTTTATTAAAAGGTTTTGATGAAAATGGCTTTATTTTTTACACCAACTATGAAAGCCGAAAAGGAAGGGAATTAGCAGTTAACCCTAATATTGCGGTGGTTTTTCTTTGGAAGGATTTGGAAAGGCAAATACGAATAGAAGGTGTTACCGAAAAAGTGCCTCCATCTGTTTCTCTCCATTATTTTCAAAGCCGTCCAAAAGGTAGTCAGATTGGTGCATGGGCATCTCCGCAAAGTCAGGTAATAGCGGATAGAAGTATTTTAGAACAAAACGTTCTCGCTTTAAAAGAGAAATATAAAGACGCAGAAAATTTGCCTATTCCAAGCCATTGGGGAGGTTACCAAATCAAACCGACCTTGATAGAATTTTGGCAAGGTCGTTCTAGTCGCTTGCATGATAGAATTTGCTACACGCTAGAAAATAATAAATGGAAGATTGAAAGATTGGCGCCATAGCTAAGGTAGTAGTTTAGCAGACTAGGAATGAATTAAAATTAAAAAATGTACTAAAAATCAGCACGTTATCATTTTAAGAATGAGCATTTATTTTTTTAGCGTTCCCTTACCGAGAATAGATATGCCATATTTTTTAAATATGGTATATCTCACTCAAATTGGACTTTTCGGAGTTACTTAAAACTAAGACCGCTTTACTTTAATGCTACAACCAATCGCCTTCGTAGTGGTCGTTGCTGGCGTTTCACCAGCCTCCAAAGCGGCAATTGCCTCTTCTACATATTTAGTGGTCACGGCACTTGCATCTTGTGGATTATTATCCAAAGCACCAATATATTGCACCTTTTTATTAGCATCTAATAAATAGATATGTGGTGTTTTCGTTGCGCCATAAGCAGGATAAACTTCCTGCCCATCATCAAATAAATAAGCGAAAGGAAATTCTTTAGCTGATGCGCGTTGCTGCATTTTCTCGAAACTATCTCCTGCTTTCACTTCTGGGTCGTTTGGATTGATGGCAATAACAGGATAACCTTTTGCGGCATATTTATCATGTAATTCAATAATTCTTTGTTCATACATGACTGCATAAGGACAAGTATTACAAGTGAAAATAACGACATATCCTTTCACATTTTCATAATTGGCTAAAGACACCATTTTTCCGTCAATGTTTTTTAAGGAAAAATCAGGTGCGGTATCGCCTACTGCTAAGCCTCCTCCTGTTTTATTAACATTCGTTGCTGCAACAAAAATGCCGATAGCGGCAATTAGTAAAATGGCTAAGTTGATTACTTTTTTCATGATTTAAGGAATTGATATTGTTAAATTGTTAGAATTGATTTGTTGTTAAAGGATTTAAGTACTTATACAAAATTAATCGACACTTTAGAAAATGGGTAATGAGTTGATGAGTTCATAAGATAAATGAGGTAAACAAATTAGACCAAATGCTAATCTCATAAACTCATAAATCTCATAAACTTAGTATCCTCAAAAAGTGTCGAATATTTCTGCTCAGGTACTTAAATTATGCTTTAGAGCTTCTAGAGCTTGAAGTCATGGAAGCTCTTTTATCCAATTTTCCATAGCTTTAAATTTTAAAAACGCCTATAGAAATGGCGTAACTATTTCTTCTAATTCCGCTAAAGTTTCAAAAGATTTTTCGTAGAACTTATTTTCCTTGCCTTTGTAGACAAGGGTTGCAGGAATCGCCCCAGACCAAGCAGGATTTACTTTATCTACCCAACTATTGGCATCAGGGTCAATTAAAACTAAGACCTCAGATTGTAGCTTATTTTCTTTTAAAAAAGGTTTTAGTTTTGTTTCTAGCTGTTTGCTAAAATCTAAGCTGACCAAAATTACCTTTACTTTTTGAGTCGCATATTTTTCCGTTAATGTTTCAAAATAAGGCAATTCTTTGACACAGGGCGCGCACCAAGTTGCCCAAAAATTGATAATATAAGTGGTATCATTTTGTTGGGCAAAAATGGGCGCTAAATCTTCAAATTTTTCATAAATAGGTGGTAAATCTGGTCGTATTTTGATAGCAGTTGATTTTGCTAAAGTAGCTTTAACAGCTGCTGTTTTGTTGCTAGTCGATTCTTGACAAGCAGTCAAAAATAGGATTGCTAAGATTAGAGTAACTATTATTTTTTGCATAAATCGCTGTTGTGAAATGTATTTGCTGAAAGCCTTACTTTTGCAAAGAAATTAGCCTTTATTGAAACGACTAAACAATAATGGATTATTGTCGTGAAAAAGTTAAAATACGGTATGGAAGCCATTCTTTCTTATTTCCCTGATTTAAGTGAAACGCAGCAAAATCAGTTCCAACAATTAGAAGCACTCTATAAAGATTGGAATCAGAAGATTAATGTCATCTCTCGAAAAGACATTGATAATTTATATGTACGGCACGTTTTACATTCTTTAGCCATTCCACCCGTAGTCCGTTTTCGGGATGGAGCAGATATATTAGACTTAGGCACAGGCGGTGGTTTCCCAGGTATTCCATTGGCTATTTTATACCCACAAGTAAATTTTACTTTAATTGATGGTACTCGTAAAAAAATTACCGTTGTCCAAGAGATAGCGGAAGCTATTGGATTAAAAAATGTAACCGCTCGACAAATTAGAGCTGAAGAACTCAAAGGAAAATTTGATTTTGTGGTGACACGCGCCGTTGCCCGATTAGATAAATTGATTGGTTGGAGTCAACGATTATTAAAAAATACAGAAAGGCATGCGATTCCTAATGGTATTTTAGCCCTCAAAGGTGGTGATGTAGGAACAGAAGCTAAAGATATTCCAAAGGGCAATTATGTCGAAATATATCCAATTAATGACTTTTTCAAAGAAGAAGAGTTTGCGGAGAAATATGTGATTTATGTACAACGGTGATTTCGGTTGTCAGTTGTCGGTTTCGCTCGACACAACCGACAACGGATGACCAACAACCGACAACTGAAAAATATGAACTATACTTTCCTAAAACTAGGCAGTTTCTTTGCCTTACTAGGCGTTATCTTAGGCGCATTTGGCGCACATGGTTTAAAAAACTACTTAACGGTTGACCAATTAGCGACTTTTGATACGGGCATTCGCTATCAATTTTATCATGCTTTGGCGTTAATTTTGTTAGCTATTCTTACAGCTCCGATGAAAAATAGTCAATGGCTACGCTATGCAGGATGGCTATTTACCGCAGGAATTATCTGCTTTTCAGGGTCGATTTATTTGTTGGCTTGTCGAGAGTTTTTAGGGATTGAAAGCTGGCGATGGTTAGGACCAATTACACCAATTGGAGGAACTTTTTTTATTGTTGGTTGGGGGATGTTGCTTTTTGCGGCTACAAAAAAATAAAATAACATGTCAAAAATTCAAAAAAAATACCAAGATTACGTCGCAACGATGCAAAA
>CAZXYA010000081.1:0-22575 GCA_964644655.1 uncultured Saprospiraceae bacterium
ACACACCGGTTTTTGGTACCGACATTCAAGGTTCGAGTCCTTGTGGGTCAACTAAGTCTCTATCATAGCGTTTCATACGCTTTCATATAGAGATAAATGAGTTCTTTAAAATTCTGATAATCAATTTGAAAGCGTTCAGATGATAACATATTGTTTCATACGCTTTCAAATGATTACACCCTTAAAATAAGGGTTCATTGTACTGTTTGTTGTACGTTAATTGCATAGGAAAGTCATTGTCCATTCATTAACTTAAATACAATAAAATGGTCATGATGCAACTATCAAGAATTTTCTATGGAGTCGTTTTTAATAGACGAAATGTAAAGAACGCTATTATTGAGAAACCAATCGAAATAAGAGCCTATCAAAAAGGAAAGAATGCCATTTACCTACCTACTGGCATTCGTGTAAAACCAACCGAATGGGATTACACAAATAGACGTATCAATTCTACTCATCCACTTTCCGATCTTCTTAATAAACAGATAGCTGACCAGCTTTATGCTTTAGAGTCGTTTGAGTTGGCCATGATCCGTCGTTATGGAGGAAAGGGTTTTCCCGTAGACCGCATACGAGAATATAAAAGCGGAGCGACGGCGGAGTATAGAAGCTTTACGGAATTTTGGGAGGATGAACTGGCGAACTCCACGGATAAGCCTAAGACCATTAAAACACACCGCACTCACCTTAAAACCTTTCATGCTTTTAATAAAAATAAGCCGATCTATTTTGAAGAGGTAAGCGTGCGACTAATAAAACGCTATGATGCTTATTTAAAGAATCTGGATAGCGTAACCTCTCAAAATACTGTTTGGAATTATCACAAAACGATCAAGGCATATATCAATAAAGCCATTGCGGAAGACTTACTCCAGGAGAACCCCTATATTAAGTACAAGATCAAGAGAGAACGAGACGAAAATATTATCAGAGAGTGGCTAACGCTGGAAGAATTGCAACGTATAGAAAAGCTACCTTTTGGGGAAGATAACCGCCGTATGGGCCGCATACAGGATTTTATTTTGATCTGTTTATGGTGTGGCTTTCGGTTTGGTACTACTAAAATGTTAGCACCAACTCACATCAAACAAACTAAAGATGGAATGGTGATATTGATGCGCAAATCTCCTAAAACAGATAAACGAATCTTTATGCCCTTGTATCTTTTGGGAGATAAAAACGAAAATGGACTCACCAAACCCGAACAGCTTATAAAAGACCTCCTAGATAGACGGGAGCGAGAAGCTGGCGGCAATGGTACTTTTGATAATTTACCTTTTTTTAATTTTACTATAAACCACATTAATCTATTACTGAAGGACTTGGCAAAATTGGCAAAGATTGATAAAAATCTAACAACTCATATCGGTAGAAGAACCTTTATTAATCTAATGAATAAAGAGTTTAAACTGCCTTTAGAATTGGTAATGCGTTTAGCAAATCATTCAAGCCTTGCTATGACTTTAAAGTATATCAAACAAGATGATGAGGATTTAATCCAAGAATTAAGGAAGGCAGATATTAAGATTTAAAATGGCTAGATATAAAAAAATATCTTTCAAATACTATCATGCTATTGGTAAAACCGTTCAAGAATTCTCGGAATACTTAGATGAAGATGGTGTTCTTAGATTCCCTATAAAGATTAGAATAAATTTTAATAGGCAGAATACAGCTATAACACTTAATGATAAAAGATATAGTAAGGAAGATTTTAAGTCTTTAACTAAAAGGATTAAAAATGGATATACTTCAGAGGAGTTTGATGATTTAGAAAATGATATTGAAAAAGTTGTCAGACTCGAATTTAAAATAGCAGAAGATTTTTACACATTAAAAGGATTTAGTTGGAGATATAAAGTTCTTTACACGGGTGATTTATTTCTTGCTGCTAATCCATATGATGCCATTTTAAAAAAATTAGACAATGATAGGAAAGAAGTAAATTCATATTTATTCTATCCACAGCAAAAAACGAAACTTACAGGACAAGAGGTTAATCTTTTTGAATATTATCACTTATGCAAAATTTTTGATAATGACATTCACCTTAAATTATCTAATAATAAAGATTTAATTATTGCTAGTTATCTATTTTATCTAAAGTATTACGAAAAAGGAATAAAGACAGTCAGTTATACAGTCCTAGACTGGATTAATTCATTAAAAAAGGACTTTTATAATTTCTTATCTAATCCAAAATTAGTCGAAAAAAAAATGAAGGACTTTCGCAACTTTACTACCAATCCACTCTTGAATGATTTCAAATTTAAAAAAAACAATATTGATTCTTATGTAAAAATAATTGATGATTCAATTGCTAAAACTATAAGAGATGAAATAAGACATTCTATAAACGATGCAATAAGAACGGATTCGATTCGATTCAAGAAATAGGTGTTTTTTTATAAAAAATGACGTATAAATTGTGGTGTAATTTGATTTTACACTACATTTTGTATATCTTTACATTAACAGACAATGACTTTTCAATGCAATGCGTACAATTTCGCAATTTTCTAAATTTCTAAAACATAAAAATCATGGTAAAAGTAGATGCAAGTCAGGAGCTTTTAACAGCAAAAAAAGTAGAAGATATTCTAGGTATTAGTGCCACTACCCGATGGCGATGGGAAAAAAAAGGAATTTTAAAAAGTCATCGCATAGGCGGTAAACGCTATTATAGATTTTCTGAAATTCTTGCTTTAACGGAAGGAAAGAAAGCAGCTTAAAGGAAAGGAATCGAATGATTATAAGACAAAAAAAAACGCTCCAGTTTCCAGACCAAGCGTTTTAATTTAAAAGAAGTAAGAAAAAATGAAGGTCAATTTTTGACCACCCTTTTTCTATAATAAGATTTCTTATTATGATTACAAAAATAATGAAACATACCGAGAATTTCAATCGAAATCTATATTTTTTATTCGTTATAGTAAAACTTCTTGACAGCCGTATAACAAAATTATTACAGCAGATTACATCAATTTGTGAAACACTATTTCAGTAATTCTAATTAATTAGAATTGCTATTACTAATCTTATCGTATGCTTAACATACATGGAGATTTTTTTAGAAAAGTAATGCCTGAAATCGGTCCAGAAGCTACAGCGGTATTACTTGCAATTTCAAAATATATCGGCAAAGAGAAAACGTCTTTTCCTGAAAAAAAGACTATCCAATGGGTCACAAAAATGGGAAGGGATAGGGTGAATAAAGGAATGAATACTTTAGTTGCTCACGGTTATTTAGAAAAAAGACAAAGGATTGTTGAAGGGGGAAAGTTTAGTAGTAACATTTACAAGATCAAATGTAAATATATCATCCCTTTTAATGGTGAAGAAAAAAATGAATTACCGTTAACTGAATATCCGTCAACGGTTATTCCGTCAACGGTTATTCCGTCAACGGCTGAACCGTTAACGGAAAACACGTCAACTAAGTATTGTAATACACAAGTATTGAAATCTATAAGTATTGGAAAAGACGAAGTATTGAAAATTAATAAGGGAAAAAAGGCTAAAGCCTTTGCCCCTAAAAAATCCAAATCTAATAGAAGCCGAGATTCTCAAAAAGAAAAAAAGGTTGCGCTCAAAAAAAGAAAAGATACTACGCTTGAAGGAATGAAAGTGATTTTTGAAAAAAGATGGCAGGGAGTCATTGGTGAAGCGATTTCTTTTTCGTTCACCCAAAAAGAAAGTAGACAATTATCGAACCTAAAAAATAAAATCATCAAACAAACAGGAAAGGAATTCACAGAAAATGAGTTGTTAGAGCAGTTTGATTTTTTCTTAAGGGAAGTGATTCAACTAGATGATAAATTCTATCTTCGGAATTTCACGCCTTCGATCTTATCAAGCAAATTCAATGAAATTATAACCCACATAAAATTATCTAAAAATGGAACTAGTAAAAAGAAAGGACACCAGTTTAATGAATCGAAAACTGCTATTGGCGAAAAGTTGTTCGGAAAAAATATCTAAGCTACCCGATCAAGCCACTAGCCTTGCGATAGCCTATAAGTTGCAAGAACTAAAAAAGTATGATCCTAGTAAGGCGGTATTAGCTTATGAGGTAACAGATACACAAAGCATACAAGTACGAAATTATACAGATGTCTTTGCGCTCAATGTCGCTACCCTATCGACTTTGAAAAAGTATCGAGGAGAAGCTATTTGTAAAGTGTATCTAATTACGAAAATGCGAAAGCTTGCAAAATGCTTTAAAATTGGAAAGGGAATGGATGAAGATGATCTTACATTATTAGCGGATCTGATCCTTGAAGATTTCTATTATCTGACCATTGCAGATTTGAAGTTATTCAGCAAAAATTGCCTTCGCAGTGTATACGGGAAATCCTATGATCGTTTTGATATTCCCACTATTCTTGATTGGTTAGCACAATATGTAGATACTCGTTTCAAAGTAGCTGCTGAACAATCGAAACTAGAAAAGAAAGTAAAGAAAGCAGAAAACGCTGTGCCTATGCCTGACTACCTAAAAAAACTTATCAAAGTAGAGAAAGAAAAACCTTTTTCTATTGGTTACAACCAAGAAGGGTTTAAGCATTTTTCTAAAATTTTCAAAACCCATTTAGAGGAAGAATACAAACGATTTTGTCAAGGAATAGCAGTAAAGAATATACCCTCAATTCAAGAGTTTTCTCTGCACCGATTTTTGCAAATATCTAAGCAAGTCAAGAAGTAAGGATACCTGTATCCAATCGAAAATAATTTCAATAAACTACTATCTGTAATAATTTACTGGCTAGAATATTTTTCACTTTAAAACTTAAAATAATAATGACTACAACTAACAATAATTTAATTCAACAAGAACTAACAGATTATCAACTTCGCATATTGAATGGTTTCCAAAAACATTTCCTTGAGGATAGTAGCCCTAGACACATTAGGGATTCTATAGTTGAATTTATTGTAGATTCTACTAATTCCTCTAATGAGGGTACTAACATAAAAGAGTTAAGTGGACATTTCTATATGTTAGGGAAACTATACAAGTTAATGAATGAACTAGAGTATGGCTTGTCTCTCTCTCCTTCTCAGTTTCCTCACGTAACAGAATATAATTTAGCCGAATATATCCATAAGTCTTTAAGTGAAGGTAAATCTTTTCAAATCAACACTAAAAATGAAGAAATTAGATCTTACTCTTACAGTTACGAAAAACAAAAAGGAATCATTGGTTTGCGCTATAATAAAGAAAGAGGAATTAATGCTTGTATGGAAGATGATATAGAAATGTCTTTAAAAGACCTATCTGAAGAAGTTCTAAAAAATTGGGCAAACGTTGTTCGTATTTTTTGATATTCCTATGGAAAGTAAAAGAAATCTACAGCCAACAAAAGAACGAGTATTATTCGAGGAAAAATTAAAGCAATTAGAAGATCAGAAATTTGAAAGTTTACAAACATTCCTAATCGCATTGAGCAAGCTATAGAGTACCGTTTTTTTATACTCATTAAATATTGTAAAAATGCAAAACCAACAATCTAGCAATTCACCCTTCTTTATAGTAAATAGAGCAGCACAAGGTATCAGTTTTATAACAAAAACAGGGATCGTTTATTATTATATTTCATCCTTCTTCTTAAGGCTTGGATATACTAATGACATAGAAATCATACAATTTAATTCATTGTGGATCACTCTTGTTTTGATAATATTTTTTGAAATAGGTGTTCAAAAAATAGCTAGATATACTTTTACTTTTATCCAATTGAATGGGTTGCGAAAAGTAAAATCTATTTTACTCTCATCCTCATTATTACTATTGGTTATTCTATCAATGATTCTCTCTTACTTGGGTGCTATTAAAACAGTTGATTTTTTTTACCACTTAAAAATAATACATGGATAATAAAACATCAAGTCTACCTACAAAAGAACTTGCCACAAATATTTTGCTATCACAGCAACGCTTGAAGCGACAAATTAAAGAGCGCAGAAAATATTATGAGGCGGTCAATTATTACAGAGAAAAAATGGCGGAAGCTATCATAAATTATATTACAGGTTCTTTGGAGCTTGCAGTGTTCGTGCAAAGAATTTCAAATTATACAACGAAAATAACAGAACCAGATATTGAAGCACTTAAAGAAATTAGAGCGGCTTATAAAGGCTTAAAAAATATTAGCAAAGATTGGAGTGAATCGAAAACGAGAGCACAAGAAAAAGAAATCATAGATAAGATGGATAAAATGATAGTTAAGCTAACTAGATTCTTAGTGCCCCACAAAAAAGCTGATTACGGTATAGGAGATAGAAGATAATCATTAAAATAAAAACCCTCCCCTATTTGGAACTAGGGAAGGGAGATTTTTTAACCGCTCCATCCCCCTACAAAGGTATGAACAAAGCAGGGGATGAAGCAAAAATCATTACAAAGATATGTTAACTCATTTATCTTTTCCAAAATTGGACAAAACAAAAATTTTCAACATTGATTCCCCCCTTTCGGTGGTATTCTCCCGCTTTGGGTTTTTATGCCAATTTATTTCCTTCTTCAGTGAAGGATATGGGGTATATGGTTTTTTATTCGAGAACCTTCCAGAACTACCATATAGAGCAAAATTAGGAATAGCTATAGGAATATCTTTGTTGATTGCTCTTCTAATGGAAGTACTCACCTTTCAACTCGTTACTTATTCCACTAAGTCTTTTTTTACTGATTATTTCAAATTCAAAAAAGCTACCTTAATTGAATGGCTAAAGGTCAGTATTCCTCTTATCGTTTTGATAGTGATAATTTATTTCTCCTATACTGTCTCTAAAAGAAATATCACCTTTGCTGTAGCTGCTAACCATGTGGAGGACGTACTGGACTTGGAACGATACGATCAAAGAGCAGACCGAAAAGAAGGAGATATTAAAGCCAACTACCAATCAGATAAAAAAGACCTGGATAACTCTTACCAAGATCGCAAGAACCTTACAGAAAAAAGCTATCAAAGTAAAATAGATGCTTTAGAGGGAGAAATAACCATTCTCCAAAGATTAGAGGTAAGAGAGGTCAAAAGTTACAGAAGTAGAAAAATGTTTTTTCAAAAACGAATCAATGAAGCCCGTCAACAAATGGCGGATGAACTGAAATTATTAAAGGAACAATTCGATAAAGATTTAAAAGCTTCTAAAAATAAGCGTGACACAGCCTTAGAAAAGGCAGGAACAACAATCGCAGCCGACAAAGCTAAAGATACCAAACGCAATGATGAAGCCTTAGAAGCCAAAAAAAGACGAAATACTTGGATTGGACAGTTCTTACGAGAATTGGCAGGTCTATCAGTCTTTGGCTTTGTCTTCTCTCGCTTTTGGGTAGTTATCAGTTTTATTAGTACAGGCATCGAAGAAAAGAACTATTTCAAACCTACCTTCTTCCAGACTGGTATCATTAGAGATTTTTTTCTTTTATCGTTGGTGTGGTTAACTCGAAAACCTCACAATGCAATAAGAACCCGTTTAGCAAAATTTCCTGCCTTAATTCCCATCCAAGAACAGGGTGCCGTCATAAGTATTGAAGAAGGAGCATTCTCCCCTACCCTACCACCACCAGACAATAAAACCGACAATATCCAACCAACTAAAAACGATTGGGAGGAAATACTAGGACAAACACTAGGAGAACCTGATCTAGATCGTTATTTTTCTACCAATGAAATGTTAAGTAAACCCACCGTTAAAACGTCAAGCGAAATGTTAAGCAACGAACCAGAAGAACGCCGTCCTATTGGCTTTGTTTTAGGCAAAGGAGTGAAAACTTTATCCCATAAACTTAACAATACACGTAAAGTTTTTAACATCAATAGAAGTAAAGAAAAGCACAAGGAACGGCAGAAAAAAAAGATACTAAAATACTGGAATTCTTATTTAAAAAAGACAGGTGAAAAACCCACTTTTACCCGTATAGCTGATAGTGTGGATATTAGCCGTCAAACCGTTTCCAAGTATGTAAAAGAGCTAGAAGAGGAGGGTAGAATAGGAGAACCCAATCGAGGATAAACTAACTAACGATTAGCAAACTTAAAAAATCTATCAATGAAAAATAAATTAACAACATATCAATCAAGTCCTAATAAATACCCCGTAATAAAAATGGAATTAGTTATTCCTCCAAATAATCATCCACCATTTAAGGTACAAGGATCTTATGCTGCATACCAAATTTTTAAAGAAAACTGGAGCAACAAAATCAACTATCAAATGGAATTGTATTTAATGCACTTAGACAATGGTCTTAATCTTAAAGGAGTGGAGCTTATCCAATCTGGAGGAATTGGCAATA
Source organism: uncultured Saprospiraceae bacterium (assembly GCA_964644655.1). GTDB lineage: Bacteria > Bacteroidota > Bacteroidia > Chitinophagales > Saprospiraceae > JAFMDF01. Next base: position 8,303 of record CAZXYA010000081.1, read on the forward strand.
TTCATTTAGATACAAGAATTCTATTTAATAGATTATTAATTGCTGGATCCACTAGATTTATGATAGCAGTCAACAGGCCAGCAGGAAATTTAAAAGTAGGTAGGGATTATGAGTTAATTAGGAAGATTAAGCGTCAAGCAAATTTCTTAGATTTAGATTTTGTAGATTCATTAATTATATCTTCTAGCGATTACTATTCCTATTCTGATAATGATTATTTAAAGTAATCGGAAGTATAAAGGGAAAGCAAACTAATTGCTTTCCCTTTATATGCCCATACACCTACCAAATAGCGACCAAATATCCACGACTTTGCGACGACTTTTCCACTAGTGCTTTTTAAATATAAAAAATTCATTATCAACTACTTAAAGTACCATTTAGGTCAGGTATTCACTTTATTCCAATTTTTGAAATCCACGACTTTGCGACGACTTTGCCACCAGATAGCAACGATAATAATATGTCATACATTGTATGAGAATAACAAATCTATCCTCTATAAACCTAGTCGTTACGTCTTTTCCAAATCACATTAAAATAATATGGAATACTATTTGACCTTCCTACTGTGAACTACGCTATTTTTTAAAACCCTATTAATCAAACCTTTGTATCACTTAGTACAATGTCGTACTATAGTCATACATATAATGTCGTACACAAAATGGTAGAAATATTAATTGTAAGTAATCAAGTTAAAACGAGTGGAGACTTAATCGACTTCTTTTTTGGTGAGAATGCTTCAGCAAATTTAAAGGATGGAAATGACGCTTTTAGATATATTGAATTTGCTAAAAATAAAAATTCAGTAATGATAAATGATGCTGATCCATATCAAGAAAATTCAATTTTGAGGCTATTGATAAATTCGGAAAGTATAGAAAAAGAAAACGAAATACTTAGACAAAAAATTAAAGACTTAGAGCAACGTCCAACTATCAATAAAGCAGTAAATGAGAAATTAAAAAAGATGATTTTAAAAAAGCGATCCAAGGGAAAAAGCTATGAAACAATTGCTTTTGAACTAAACGAAAAAGGACTTAAAAATAGTTATGACAGGCCACTAAATGGACAACAAGTAAGACGTTTATACATTGCAGCAACAAAGGAATTAGGAGCTACAAAATACATATCTAATGTAAAATAAAAAAGGTAAGCTGATGCTTACCTTTCTATATCCCAATAAACTAAATGGTAATTTTAAATAAAATAATAATCTATCAATTTTCCTTCCAATATTTTATGCTATCTAAAAATCGGCATTAAAATTGTCGCTATTTTATTGAAAACAATTTAAACCAAAATATCCCCCAAGATGTCCAAAAAACTAAATGAAGTTCCTTTCGAGGAACTAACAACAGGTCAATCTGGTATTGCTATCAAAGAAGTATATGCCAGAAAAATGTCAGAGATTGAAAATAAGAAAGGTAACAAAGCTACCGCTACTATTTGGCTTAACAGAGCTAAAAATTTAGAACAGCTTGTACCGAATCTTCACGATCCACTAGCCGTTCAAAATCTGCTAACTAATTTATCGGCAGATAACTGGACGCAAAATCATGTCAATCACAACCGCTTTTCTACCTCTCCAGCATTAAGACAAGATCAAAGAATTGCTAGTTTTAGTCTAAACGGACTAGCTAACCTTAACAACAATGATTCCCTTCCATTTGCGGCCACTCAGGAACAGATAGACGCTTGTCTTGCCGAAGCTGATCGACGATACGGTACTAGCTCCAGCCGTTCTAAAACCGAATATATTAGAACCTGCCTCAGTCGAATTCCTTACAAAAACATTATTACAGAGCACATAGGGAAATCTGGAGGTGTTTTATTTTATACTACGATCAAGAACAGTCAATCCGTTTTTAACCCTGCTATTTCAGCAAAGGAAAATTTACAATTCAATTGGGTCAGAGATGCAGCAATTGCAACAAATCTTCCGACCATACAAGTACAAGACGTACTGGCTATAAGTGTGATGGAACAATTTGGCGAAACACCTGCTAACTTAGAGGAAGGTCTTAGAAATTTCATGGCCCCAATCGGCTCACCTAATGCCCAGTTCATCCAACCTCAAACACAAACGCCACCTATAATATTTCCAACTGGTGGTAGTGCTTTACCAGCGACTTCCAAAGAAGAACAAATTATTAATTTAATTATTAAGGTTACGATAATAATAGTTCAACTTATACAAAGCTTCAAAAAACGAAACGAAGAAGCTAAATTAAGAGAAGCTGCATTTGCTGCCACACCAGAAGTTGATGACAACTTTATAATGAAGTGCTATGATTTTAACGGAAATATATTGCCTGATTGTTCTGTTGATGGAGTAGCAAGCACCAAGTGCTTTGATCCTATTACAGGGAAAGAAATTCTTTGCCCTGGACAAGAATCAAAAAGTAATGGTATAGCTATTGTAGGAGGTGTTTTAGTAGCTGCTGGACTTGTAGGATTAGTTATGAGTAATAAGAAGAAGAAAAAGAAAAAGCAGATTAAAGAAGCTTCCTAAATACCCCAAAATTAAAGTTATGAGAAAATTATTAAGCGCAACTTTATTGCTGATTGGTGGTGGATTTATTTTTAGTAATTTCAAACAAAAAACAAATAGTAATAGTCTTAGTAAAGTTACCCAATTGATTGAGAGCGTCTCGATAAGACCTCTGCATTCGGAGCGTGGCAACCTTGAAATTAATATTAAATTTAAAATATTTAACGCCAATTCTATCGAGACTACAGTAGAGAAGGTTATTGGGCAAATGAGCTACAAAGGAGAGCATTTTACAAACTTTACTTTTTCTGAACCACTCACCCTATTAGCAAATACAGGAAGAATATTTGATGTAAATTTCTTCATAGACATTAATGATCGAAGCGTCCCTGCAATCATTAGAAATACTTGGAGAACAGGTACGTTTACTGGATATGTTTTAATAGATGGAGAACTACACACAAACAATGGTGTGATTAGTATAAAAAAGGAAGTCCTATTGTAATTATTTAGATGGATAGCTCTTTTGGGGCTATCCATTTTTTAATATTAACCCTTAAAAATGGAAGATGTAATAATAGTAAATGTAAGTTCTTTTGACCATCCTGCAAATATAGAATTTGAGGCAATTAGTTCAGCTTCATTACAAGCTAATGATTTAGAGATGGAGCTTTCTTGGAAGTTATTGGTATTACCTCTTTATCGGGTAGTAGAACTTAATGTTAATGCAGAAATAGGAGATGTTTTTATTATGCAAAAAAAAGGAGAAATTTATTCTTTTCATTCTAAAATCAATAGTGGTTATTCTCTTCTTTCTTTAAAAGAATTTGTATTGAATGCCTTTTATGATATTGGTGGAAAACAAACAATTTTCAATCCTTGGCCATTGGCAATTTTAGGAGGATTAATAATCCTTATTATAGCAAATTCAGAAAAAAAAGGGGAAAAGAAAACTGATTTATCAGCTTTAAAAAGTCTTAAATCTAAAAAAAATAAAAAGGCTTCTTAACAGTCTTTATAAGCTTCAAAAAACCAAACCATTATGAATCAAATATATATCATAGCCTTCGTAGATTCGTCGGCTATTTCGGAAAACAATATTTTCCAGCAATGGGGAAATAGAAATGAAGAAAATCTATTCTGGTATTATTCTAATATTAGCGACTCATCAGATTTTCAAGCTGTTGCTAGTAACTTTAATATTACTAATTTATCAACTGTTGTCGCTATAGAAGTCACACAAGAAGACCCAGTAGAAGGGAGAGAGGTTAAACGATTTGAAGGAACAATCACCTCTGAAAAATTAGATAAGCTTTTAGTAGATGCACAACAAGAAATAGGATCGCCTATAATTGGTGGTGGTGGAAACACGGATAACAATGACAATAACTCAAATGGTAGCGGTGGAAATGCTTCAAGATTTGGTTTTTGGCTTTTAGGATTATTAGGAGTTGCTATTGTTGTATCGAAGAGCAAAAAAAGCAGAAGAAAAAGAAGATTGAAATTAGAGAATCGTAAAGAAAAAGCTATCCAATGAAAAAGAGAAATAAAAGAATTCTAATTGTTTTAGGAATCTTGGTTGGGTACTCTTTGATAAAAGCTAAGACTCCAAATATTAATCCTAATTCAAATGATTCGGATAGCGAAAATACCGATCCAATTGACCAGCCATCAAAAAATGTTGAAGCATTCCTAAATACGATACAATACGCAGAAGGAACTTTTAACCAGCCTAATCCTTATGCTGTCACCTTTGGCTATGACCACATAATTAGGAATTTTTCCGACCATCCTGCCATTACGGGTGAATGGAATGGAAAAATTTTGAGTGATAATTTTTGTGCTGCACTAAATCTTCCTTCTGGTTGTAAGAGTACCGCAGCAGGTGCTTATCAAATCATCAAACCTACGTGGGAATTTATTAAAGGAAAAGATACTTCTCTTAGTTTCGATGTTTACAGTCAAAATAAAGCTGCTATTGATTTAATTAAGGGAAGAGGTGCGTACATTGATATACAGCAAGGTAGATTTGTTAGTGCTATAAATAAATTGAATAGAGAATGGGCGAGCTTACCAAATAGTCCGTATGGCCAGCCTACTAGAAACATGGACGAGTTGCAGATTTTTTATTATAATCAAGGTGGTAGGTTTTCTTCAGTTTAGAGGTTTTATCTATATAGATTTATTCAAAAAGGATAGCTAATGACTTAGCTATCCTTTAGAAAGTATAGTGAGCATGATTTTTGCTCGCTATATTGCAATAAACTTTATTTCTCTTTTCTTCTTAAACGCTCTTTTTTTATATTGTCTACAATTACAATAAGTGCGAAAGCAGAGAGACCAAATTTTACTACATTATCTGATAATGTAGTAGTGAATTTTCCGTTTTCATTTGAAAATGAAATTGTATTCTTACTAGAATACGTTTCTAAAGTTTTCATTTGTTTGGTTTTTTGGGGTTGCTAAATAGATTTTAAAGACATTAGCAACCTATTATTAAATTAAGGTTGTCGTCATGTACTGACGACACCTATTATTATTTACTAGTGACAACAACCTTACCAATTTTTCAAAAGATTTCAATGGATAGAGTGATTAATATTGACCTTCTAGCAGAAAAAGTGAAATTAAAAAGAGGAACAAAAGGATTGAGAGTTGCAGCAAAAGAAATTGGAGGAATAACTTATACTGTATTGCATAATATTGAAAAAGGGAAAATGCCTAAACTAGAAAGTTATCTAAAAATTTGTAACTGGTTAGAGGTATCTGCGGATTATTTCACACCACGTTATAAACATGCAAATACGATCTTAACTAAAGACGCTGTTCTCAAATTTATCACGGCCGACCATTCTTTAGATTCCTCAACGGCTAATGCTATTGTAAAAATCATTGAGCTAGCTTATTCTAAAAAAAATTAGCCTAAAAATCTATCGTGCTAGACGACTTAAGAACGTTAGTTGTCAATTGATATTTTCTAGTAATTCTAGATTTATATAAAAAATTTTGAACCAAGCATTTTACAAGCTGAGACGAAATCATTATTCTATTATAAGCTTCTAATGCTGCATTGTAAGCGTCTTCATTTCTAAAATAGATAGTATACATCAATTCATTAGTATCTATTCTATGAATTAAAATTGTAAAATGAGAAAAGTCTTTTGGTGTAGATTTCATTATTTCTAGTTAGGGTTTTGAATCCAAATTTTCCTAGTCCATTCAATAATTTTTACTTCTCTAAAAACCTTTCCTGTTGTCTCACATTTCGTGTAAATATTTTGCATCAAAGCTTTATACAATCCTTTGCGAACTTCTACCTGATGGTACAATTCTAAAGCGGCCTCTTTATCGTTTTCGTTTTCAAAAGGAATATTAGAAATAAAACGAACTTGGAAAGGAGCTTCAATACCTATTGCTATATTGAAATGATAAAGGATATTTTCTTCTTTTACTTCCATACCAATATGTACGATTTATAGCAAATATGGTTTTAATCAACGTGCCACGACTGGAGTTTAATCTGTGACATTTACGGACACTTTTTATCTTTGTCGCTTTGTTTGTAAAAATATTTTTTACTATGATTATTGATGAAATGAAAGAACAATTGACACAAGAAGAATGGGATTCTTTATTGATTGTTCATAAGTTAACAAATAGATTAAATATTGCTATTAACTTTCAATTTACTAAATCAATTGATGTTAGGTCAGAAAGTGATTCAATGATTGTTGATGAATCCATTTTAACGGAGCATTCATCTAATAAAACATAGCAGAAAACCAAGTTATTTTTTTGATACGTACCACGCCTGAAGTTTTTAGTATGACATTTATGGACACTTTTTATTCTTCATCTAAAGAATAAGTAGATAAAATATTTTGTATCTGTATTTGAGGTATTTCTGTTGCGATCTTCATTTGCTGTACCCATTGCGCTTGATGTCTGTCTCTTTGCCGTTGCGCTCTTTTACGACAAGTTGCACTGCTATATAATTGCCTACCTGTTATGATCCGACCACAACCACAAGAACACCTCTTATATTCGATCTTTTGACTTTCCTTTTTATCTATATCATATAGAGTACTTCCGATTAATGCAGCTAAATAATTTCCCATGGCCATAGGCACTGCATTTGCTACCGCCTGTTTTTTTCCCTCCAGACTCAAAAATGGTAAATCGAAATCTTTGGGTAATCCTTGAATCTCGCACATGGTTTGAAAGCTTCTTTTGTCGCTTCCTGTTACCGCTGTTCCTTTTGTTGTTCCATTCGTTTTTACGATTGGATTTAAAAGAATCCCTTCTTTATGGCCAAAGATAAAATCTCGTCTTCGACTGAAGGGAGAGAACCACGCCAAATCTAATTGGAATCGTTGTTGCGTATATCCATCAATTTCAAAGTGAGGAAAACCGACCACATTCTCATATAAAAACCATGCTGGCGAAGCTTCCCGAACTACTCTTATATATTCGCCTTGCATTTCCAACGAATAGCCTTTAGGATTACGGTTAAGCTTAGAAAAGTCTTGGCAGGGCGAACCACCTATAACTGAATCGAATCTATTAGCAGGGGCTTTAAAATCTCGTATATCTCCACCGTCTAAATTTAGATCATCCGCTTTGACTACACAGAAACCATTTCGAGTAAAAGCTTTACCTAGCAGGTCTATTCCTGCAAAAATTGATAGTATTAATTTCATACATTCAATTTATTACTAATGGCGTGACTTGTCAAGTTTTTAAAGCGTGACTTTTAAAAAATATTATTTCTACAGGTGTACTAGCTTTGTAACCTTCAGTTAGGACATAGCGCTGTAAATTGGCGTGACGGTACCAGGAGCATGGGCGTGACCAAGCTGTAAAAATTATTGTGACAGATCCGGAGTTTAAAGCGTGACAACTCGATAAAGGAAGATGTGACGAAGCTCAGGAGATAAATGTGAAATTCCGGATGTTAAAGGCGTGACTCAAATAAAAAAGTGTACTGAAAAAATGGGTTAGTATTTTATTGATGTAAATACATGGTTTTAGACGGTTTTTAAGTCTTAAAAATGTATAGCAGAAAATCAAGTGATTAAATATGTAATGTGTCAGCGTTTACTTTCCAAAAAGTGAAGAGACTTTTAAACTGAATTTGTTATGCCCAAAAAGGTACATACTTAGCATGTTTTCTTGATTTATTCTCTCGATCCGAATCCTTTATTAAATTAGCATTAATTGTATCTGAAATAATTCTAGATGCCATTGGGTAGTTTTTTTGCCCTATATTAAATCTCGTTCTTAGTGTTGAATTAGTCATGTTTTCACCTGATACATATTTTAAACAAGCATGCTGATAACAAGCTCTTATTTTATCTTTTTTATCCATCTTACTAAGTTTCCGAGGGCTAAATATTTTTACTCTAAGAAAATTATCACCTACAATAAATTCAGGTGCAGGAAGTTGGTAGGCTTCACATGCAGCGACAACCTTATCAACTCCACTTCCTCGTTCTTCACATATATTCAATCTTCTCATCAAGAAAGCTAATTTCTCATTTCTAGATTGTGGACTATGATCTATAAATCTGAGTACATCAATTATTGGAATTCCGGGGTTAGTTATTTCAAGTCTATCTTTAAATATTTCTATCATTGGACCACTTCCTTTTATTTCAAAATCTTGATGGATCAGAGCATTTGCAATTAATTCCCTAAGTGCAATCGTTGGATACATCTTCACTTCTTTTCTAAGAGCACGCTCTATAATTTCATTATTGGGCAAGAGCGCATCTAAAAAATCTACTAGATTACTGAATGCAAGTGCATAACCTTTTCTTCCTGTAAATTCTCTTTCCGTTTCAAGTCTATCAGTACTCGCATAAGAAATTAGCCTTATTGATTTTCTAAATAATTTATCAAAATGGTTTAAGTCATTGGCAAATAGAATAGCTCCTAAATTTGTTATGGAAAAGAAATGTCCTTTTTTAATCAATAGAGACTCTTCTATAAATTTTGCAATAGCAACATCAAGATTAGGATTTGACTTACTTTTCATTAAATCGTAATAAGTCCTAAAACTCAAGTACTTCGTTAAATCACTCTTTTTAATTTTTTCCTTCGCAATTTGCAGTTCAAAAGGAATTTTACTCTCATTTCGCCATATCTTTTTTTCTTTTTCTGGAAATTGAATCAAATCCCTAGTGATGCTACCAACCCTAATATATGCAGTATTCACAAATCTAACTGGTTGGCTTATCGCACTAGGAATTTTTACTAGTGATATTTTTTTTCCTTCAAAATCGAAGTCATAAAATTTTAAATCTATTCTTGGGTTTAATCTTTGTACTAGCCAATGTTCTATCTCTTCTTTCCCCTTTTTTTGTTCTTTCAAAAAAGATTTAGTACCTATAATATTCTTGGTTTCATCATCAACACCAAAAATTAAGTACCCAAACCTTCTATCTACTAAACATGAACCATTTGATAAGGCACTTATCCATTTACCAACTTCCTCAGGATTCATCTTATTTAATTTGAATTCAATCCACTCATTTTCACCGTTAAGAGTAGTTAATTCAACTAATAAATTATGTAATTCCGAAATTTCCATTTTATAGTTACATTAGAAGTGATTGATTATCAATCGTTTAGATAACAAACACTATTATGCAGTTACATAAGCGTTACATAAAAATAGTGTCTTAAACTGGAAATACATAATCTACCTTATTCTGCTAAATATATTGAACTAAATCACTTGATTTTATGAATTAAAATAATATATAACATTGATAGTCAATAACATATAAAAACACTCATTCCTTACATCCCCTAATTTAACTTCCGAAACTCTCGATCCAAATCCAAAGCAGCAGTCTTAGTATAAATTTCCGTAGTCTCTGTACTTTCATGTCCTGCAAATTGTTGGATATAATCTTTACCCATCCCATCTTCACTTAGAAAGGTAAGACGAGTATGTCGCAAAGAATGAGGTGTAACTTTGATAGATAGAATATTAGCATCTTCAGCAATGTCTTCCACTATTTGCTGGATACGTCTATCTGAAAAACGCTTACCTCTTTGAGATCGAAATAATGGCCCTGATTTACGCTTAGTTAAATGAGTAGCTAGTAATCGACCTAAACCTTCATCAATTGGAATTTCTCTCCTCTTACTTCCTTTTCCTTCTTGTACGATCATCCGTAACTCTTCAAAGTAAATATCCTCTGCATTGAAACTGGTAAATTCATTGACTCTTGTACCTGTTTCAAATAAGGTTTGCATCATCAATCCCACCATAGGTGATTTGTCATAAGCAGCATTAAGAAAGTCTTGGAATTCTTTTCTAGATAATCGTTTGACCGTTCCCTTATTTCTCTTTGGTGGTTTCAGTTCAAGCTTCTTTCTGACCTCTTTAAAAATATATTGGGATTGACTATAACTGATATTATTCCTGGCGAAGGTCCGGGCAATCTGATTGACTACAGGTTTAAGTAACTTTTCTTCCATAATTCTATTTCGTAATTGCTATTTGAGTATCGAAAAGTTACTACTTTTTGGTGAGAATACCGATTGAAATAAGGTAAGATTTTAGGAAAGATTTCGCTCTCTGGATATTATGCGAAATATGTCGCCTACAATATTATTACCATGCTTTAGAAGCGATCAACCTTTCCTCTTTTCCCAGAACGTTTGCATATAAGGCAGTCATTTCAAGAGAATTGTGCCCCATCCATTTTTGTATATATTTGAGAGGTATATCATTCAATAAACAGGCAATAGCAAAAGAATGGCGCAAGCCTTTAGGGCTTGCTCGAAGCCCCACTATATTAGCACTCCTCATTATTTTTTTGATTTTCAAATATGCTGTATTTCTTGTCCATCTCCATATTCTTTTTCTTCTTTCTTGTTGATCTGCCTGACGTTCTTTAAGTCTAAACACTTCGTCTAACTCTTTTAAGAAGTATATCGGCATTGGAATACGTCTATAATCAATCTTCCTTTTTTTTAGTGATCGAATCACAATACAACTATCATCAAAATCTATTTGTGATACTAAAATATTAAGTCCTTCAGATATTCTTATTCCAGTATAGTATAGGAGTAAAGAAAACATTTTGACTTTAGCGTTTGCTTTAACTGCTTCTTTCCTAAATTCTACCCTTTCTTCTAAATTTAAATATTTGCGATTTTCGTATTTTTCTATCATATAGTTTAGTACAAATCTTGATAAGAATTGTACTAATATAGGAAAAAAAATGACCTCAAAACAAGTGTTTTGAGGTCATTTTTAGGGGTCAAATAGTACAGTATACCATATAGTGTATTATTAAATATATTCACTTGTTTTATTCTATCTTTAATTATAGCTTATTACAAGCAGTTTCATTCCCTCCATCGCATGCCTTTTCATACCAATATCTTGCTTTTTGCATATTCTTAGATACACCTTGTCCTTTGGCGTAACGTACACCTAAACTGTATTGTGCATCTTTATGTCCTTGATTGGCAGCTTTTTCATACCAATATTTTGCCTTTTCGTAATTTTGAGATACACCTTCTCCTAATCTGTAAATAATGCCTAAACCAAATTGAGCAGCTACATGTCCTTGATTAGCAGCTTTTTCATACCAATATCTTGCCTTTTCGTAATTCTGAGACACACCTTCTCCATTCTGGTAAGCATATCCTAAATTATTTTGAGCGTCTATATCTCCTTGATTGGCAGCTTTTTTATACCAATAAACTGCTTGCTGTTCACTTTTTGAGACACCTTCTCCATTATCGTAAGCATATCCTAAATTATATTGAGCAATAACATCTCCTTGATTGGCAGCTTTTTTATACCAATAAACTGCTTTTTCATCATCGCTATAGACAATATCATATACCCTTCCCAATCGTCTTTGCGCACCAGAATTTCCATTTTCAGCATCTCTAGTTAGAGTTTCCTTATTATCTCCTTGGCTTTGCCATTTCTCTAATTCCTTTTTTGGTATTAATTTATTATAACTATATGATTTTCCTGTGTTGCTATTTGCACTACTTTTTGTGCCATGAAAGGTATTAGAAGCGAATGGGTCGTTTTTTTCTATGTTCGCATCTTTAACAATCTTTAATAGGTGCTTGACGGCATTTGAGAATCTTTCAATATTTTTTTTATCAGTATGTCCAAAAGAATATTTGGAGGTTTTCAATGTAGGATTAGAATAGTCACTATCTATAATATCACGCCTAAAACATTCATAGTCATTCTTACATACTAAGTAGTTAGTATAAGGACCTTCTTCATATTCATGTTTATCAGTTTCTCTATTCTTATAATGAGAATAAATAACTTCTGAAAAGTCAATTTTCGTAGTAAAGTGTGTGTGTGTTATCTCCATAGTTTTTATCCTATTAGTCACAACTCTTTTGTTACTTTGTAATACAACTTCAAGGGTCATTACTAAACCTTCAAACTTTATAATCTTTTCACGTCTCTTGTAATTTACCCATTCACCTCCACCTAGCAAAATAACGAAGTCTTTAAAATCACAATACTCATTATGTATATTTACAATATAATCAATAGTTTCATTTATTCCTAACTTGCCTAAATTCTCCTGATTTCTGGATGATTTGAGTATTTCTGGATCAGTAGGGTATTTTATCACAGGAGCAGCATTTGATAGTACACCTCTAGAATAACTATTACTAGGTTTTTGGCGTTCTATAACCTTTTCACGAACTGGTTCTCTTTCTATCGCTTTAACCTCTCTTTCTCGTGGTGGTTCTTGTTTTGTATTTGATTGACTATTGTACGATCTAGAATTACTATTAGAGTAATTTTCAGTTGGAGTATTATTCGTCTTATCAATATAATCAACGGGAATTACACTAAAATACTTATCTTCTATCATTATTATACCCTTATTGTATTCACCCTGAATAATGCTTTCTCTTTTCTTATAATACTTTTTATCTATTTCCGTCTTAGCAGTAGTTTTATTTTTTTCTGCCACGCAAACTAAATTTGTTTTTGGCAAATATGAACGACGGACTACTTGGGGATATGTAGTATTAATATAGGATGTCCAATTTTCCTCCACTTCTCTTTTATAAATATCCATACTTGTATTGTTGTATTCCGACTGACCCAAATAAAATGGTTTATTCATAAATCCTGCTGCTCCAATTTTGTTTTTTTCTTCTTCAAATGCAGGCTTATAAGTACAAAAACAATAGATGTATTTTGGAGTTGTTTCACCAAATAAGTAAGTGGCAATAAAGATTAAAAATACTGTTTTTAATATTTTTTTCATATTGTTAGTTTTAAGAGTTTTTAGTCTTGTGTTTATTAAAGGTAGGATTTTTTCTCAAAAATATATTCTAGCTTTAGAAAAAAATAAACAGTTCACATTTTCATAACCAATTTTGAAAATATTTTAAGCAATCTTAACCAATCCTATCGAAATTTAAGATTTCATTATGTGACTATCGTATTATAACCGTCAAAATAAATTGCGGAGAAAATAATAAACTAGATTTGTAAAAATGTGATACGATTTACAGTCGGTAGGATTTACTTTATAAGTGGTAAGTTTTTCTTGTCTTTGGTTATTTTGAGAACAATCCAGAATTATATGTACTGTATTATCGAAATAATACTAATATGTAGCTAAGATAGTCGATTATTGCAAATAATTATATATAAAGTATAGTAAATTCATTGTACCATTTATAGTACTTTTATTGACTAACCATTGATAACTAATTGATTTACAGTAACTAAAAAAGTTTCCACCTCTTCCTTGTGGGTCAACTAAAAAATTAAGCCCTTATAATTCAGATAATTACGAGGGCTTTTTTATTGTAAGATAACAAAGATATTGCTATTCTTTTTTAAGTTTTTTGCATCCGTTTTTGTATTCCTTTCCCTTTAATAAATAATTCTGTAAAGAATTAAGGCTCATAAATTTGAGTATCTACCGTTAGTACTCTTTCCAAACGTCTATCAGCAGTCAACAAAGGTAAGTTAAGATTTTCGGCGGTAGCCAATACAATAGCATCAGGTAGTTTTATTCTGTGAGTGGCACGAATGGCAATTGCTGTCTCTTTTACGGCATTTGATAATTCTATCACAGTAGCATCTAATAAAAAGGATTTAATTTGTAATCGTTCAGCTTCTGACAAATCTGGAAAGCTCAATAGCTCCATTTCTGTAATGACAGAATACATACAATTCCTTGAGATGTAGCGATTCTGCTAAACCCCTATCACCATTTAAATAGGTAAATCAAAATATTAGTATCTAGTACAAATTTATCTCCAGCCATCTCTCATTTGTCTTTGTAATTCAACAGGATTGCCCCCAAACTTTACAGTTCCACAATATTTTAAAGTATCTACTCCTTTAGTTGCTTCGATATTATTTTCTTCCGTGCCTTCTAATACTTCACTTTGTATCTTTAAATGGCTTAAGAGCAATAACACCAACTTTAGTTCTTGTGGTGTGTTTGGTTTAATCAATATGGTATTTTTCATTGGCAATATTTTAATCTATACCGCATCAAAGATGCAGTTTCCTTTATAAATATAACCTAAAAATAAGACAAAAAATGTATTTTTGATTATAAACTCATTGTTCCATTTAATGTACATTTATTTAGACTACTGGTTTAAGTGAAACACTATAATCCTAATAAAACAAGGGGCTTTGTATATTAAATCTTGTTGAAATCATAATCTAACTTAAACACTAAATCAGGGGTTAAGGCAAAGAGATTGACAACTCATGTATTGAGAAAAACTT
>CAZXYA010000082.1:0-22206 GCA_964644655.1 uncultured Saprospiraceae bacterium
GTACTTATTAAAATATCGTTCCAGAGGAAAATCTGTTCAATTATTACAAGAATTATTAAATGGGTTTGATAATAAATTAGAAGCGGATGGTTATTTTGGTAGAATAACAGAAAGGGCGGTTAAGGCTTTTCAAGAGCAAAATGACTTAACAGCAGATGGCGTAGTTTATGCCCAAACCTGGGCTAAATTATTGATTTTACCGCCTACTACCTTTAATCAAACACCGCTTACATCAGAAGAGATAGAACGATTACAAAAAACTTTATTAAAAAAAGATACTCCCAATAAAGAAGCAGTTCTTCTTTTACAAGAATTATTGAATCAGTTTGGACATAATTTAGTGGTAGATGGTGATTTTGGTAGGGGAACGGATAGAGCTGTTAAAGACTTTCAACAAAAGCAAGGTTTAGTAGTAGATGGGGTCGTTTTTACAAAAACTTGGACCAAATTATTTGAATTGGCCCCACCGATAGCAATTAATCGGATGCGTCTTTCCGAAAAAGATTTTGTTGATTTTTCCCAAACTTTTGATGTAGAAGTGCCACTTGTTAAGGCAGTCCAAGAAGTAGAAAGTAGTGGAAGTGGTTTTCTAAAAGATAATCGACCGACCATATTATTTGAAGGACATATATTTTGGCGAGAATTAAAGAAAAGAGGCTTTGATCCAGCAACGATGGTGACGGGGAATGAAAATGTACTATTTCCTAGGTTTAATCGGGCATTTTATGAAGGTGGTGCAAAGGAATATATCCGATTAGAAAAAGCTAGAAATATTGGTAAAAGTCCTAAAATATTAGAAGCGGCTTTGGCTTCCTGTTCTTGGGGTATGTTCCAGATTATGGGCTTTAATTATCGTTTAGTAGCTGCTTTTGATGTGATTGATTATGTCGCACGATCTAAACGTTCAGAAGCAGAACATTTACAAGCTTTTGGGGAATTTATCAAAAGTACCAAGTTATTAAAGCCACTTAGAGAAAAACGATGGGCTGATTTTGCTCGTGGCTATAATGGGAAGAACTTTGCGGTCAATCAATATGATAAAAGATTGGAAAATGCTTATTTGAAGCATAGTGCTACGCCTTTGCTTGGATAATTTGGTATTGGTAATTTGTAACTAGGAGGATTGAAAACGGATTTGGATGAGATTTAACAGATATAAACGGATATAAACGGATTTTGAAATTGAGGTTGAAGTTGAGATTTATTTATAATCTGACTACTTTCCTCTTTTGTTTATAAATCAATAATCCGTTGATACAACCCCTTCGTTTCAGGCAAAGGCTTCACCCCAAATTCCTTCTCTAACACCGCCTCACATTGACGAAAAGTCTTAATAGCCATAGGTCGATTACCCTTTTTTAAATAAGCTTCCATCTGTATGCGATAAGCATCTTCCCAAGTATTTTCGATGAGTAGGGCTTGCTGGCAAAGTCGAATACTTTCCATTGGATTGTCCGTTACTAGTAATTCGCTTAGATTGATAAAAGCACCCAGAATAAGGATTTGTAAACGTTCTCGTTCGCCACTTGACCAATCTTCGTATAATCTATTAGGTAAATAACTGCCATGATATAGATCAATAGCTGCTCGATAAGCGGCAATAGCCATTGGAGAATTTTCGTTAAGAAATTGATTGCCTATGCTGATGTACTTTTCTAAAGCATCGGTATCAATCCAAATGTCCGCAAGATTTAATTGATAGGTGACTCCTTGACGAGTAATATACTTGGCTTCGGAGCGACTTTTTCTGTTAGGTTCTAGCGCTTTATTCATGCCATGTTGGGCGACTTTAAAATTCTGTTCTCCAGACTTCCTATCAATATCTTCCCAAATTCTATCAATTATTTGTTCTTTGTGTAAAGCTCGCTGATGCCTAGCGGTTACCAAAAATTGAAATAACTGAATAGATTTATCTCGACCCCAATCTTTAGGGCTGATTAACTCACCATTTCGCCAAACTTGAAAAGTGCCCATGGTCTGCACTTGCAAACTGGTTTGCTCTTTTTTTGCTTGTATGTTGGCGATTGTATCCATAATCAGTTGTCGGTTATCGTTTGTCGGTTATCAGTTGTCCGTTTGCTCCAATTGACAACTGATAACCGACAACCGAAACCTGCCATCACTTTGACAATTCTTCTACTTTTGAATTAAGTTGTTGTACATCCTTGGTGAGCTTTTCCATCATTTTCATCATCTGCTGAATATCATTTTTGGTAGCAGGTTTCCACGTATCAGGATCTAAGCGAGCGCTTAAGGTATCTTTTACTTGGCTAATTTGCTGGTTGACTTCTTCCTTTACTTGACTGAATTGTTGATTGACTTCATCCTGAATTTGCTCAACACCTGCTTTGGGATCTTTGATGGTGTCCATCACCATTTTTGGATAGGTTAAAGACATTCGCTTCCATAAATCAAAACTTTTAGAAAGTATACCTTTTTGTTCTTCAGGCGATTTTTCTTCCATTGCTTGGATGGTTAAATCCGCTAACTTTTCTTGGATGAAATTAACCACATCTTTAAATTCCGAAAACCGTTTCTCTTCTCCACCTTGGACATGGCGAATATTTCCACGCCATTGTACCTCTGATTCTTTTTGTTCGTTCTGAAAAATTTTTTGGGTAAATCTTAAAACAAAGGAAGCTGTTTCAGCTTTTTTTGCAGGCATAATTGTGGAGATTTAGGATGACAAGATTTTTTTGATGAGAGGAATAATGTTTACTGTTGTCACAGCTCAAAGAGCTATGTTATGGTCTATGGAGAACTGCCTATTGCCTACCTGTCCTTCTCTTCTAGCACCGTAATAGGGTTAGGCAAGGCTAATATTTGTAAGGCCTTTTTCACGACATCATCTTCTGCATTTAAAACGGCATAAAGCCCATTTTCGTCATATAAATGTTTGGCTAATCGTGCTTTTAAATACAACTTGGTCAATGGCACTAAATCTGTTACACTTTTGGATTCAATAATTAATTTTTCTTCCTCAATACTCGATTGGAAACTTTGGAAAACAGGGTCTGTAATTTCAAAATTATCCACAAAATCTTCCATGTCTTTATAAGCTAATACCGAATTGCCATTATCAGGTCGAGGTTTATTTTGCTGATAAAACTGATAAACAAATTGTCGTATATAAGGTTGTAAATGGGCAAAATAAGGATTGGCTTTGGATGTATCTAAAGGAACAAAAACATCGGGTATAATCCCACCTCCACCATATACCACTCTTCCTTCTTTCGTATAATAAGGCGTTGTATCTGCCTTATTTAATTGTTGACCATTGATTAATTCACCACTTTCTAAACGATTCGTTAAATCTTCATCATAATTTGTTAGGTCCTCATAACTTTTTTGGATAGAACGACCAGATGGTGTGTAGTATCTTGCTACGGTTAATCGGATAGCTGAATCATCTGATAATTTATATTGTTCTTGGACTAAGCCTTTACCGAATGTTCTGCGACCAATAATAATACCTCGATCATAATCTTGTACTGCTCCTGCTAAAATTTCACTTGCAGATGCAGATCCTTCATCTACCAATACCGCTATATTATCCAAAGAGAAAAAAGATTTTCCCGTTGTCTCATAATCACTTCTATGCACATTTCTACCTTCTGTATAAACGAGCAATCTATCTTTTTCTTTAAAAAATTGATTGAGGATACTCGTTGCTTCTTGCAAATAGCCCCCAGGATTATCTCGAACATCTATCACCACATTTTCTAGTCCTTTTTCGTCAATCATCTTTTCTAAACTTTGTAAAAATTCTGTGTGGGTGGTGGCACTAAAACGATTGAGTTTGATATATCCTGTATTTTGATTCAGCATATAAGCTGCATCTACACTATTAATCGGAATTTCATCTCTAGTTACTTCAAAATACTGAATAGCTGGTTGATTTTCCCTAATAATGCCAATTTTTATAATTGTTCCTCTTTCTCCTCGGAGTGAATCAATAATATTCGTTTCGGTTAGTTTTTGACCGACAATCGTAGAATCACCAACAGAAACAATTTTATCTCCCGCTAAAATGCCTGCTTTGTCAGAAGGACCGTCTTTAGTAGGTCTGATGACGACAATGGTATCTTCGACGATTAGGAATTCAATACCAATGCCTTCAAAATTTCCATCTAATTGCTCATTAATTCGTTGTAATTGGTCAGAAGGAATATAGGTAGAGTGGGGGTCTAATTCTTTTAAAATATTATCAATGGCTTTTTGGATGAGTTCATCTCTATCGACTTCATCGACATACCTTGCTTCAATGTATCGAAGTAGTTCTTCCAATTTCCCCGGTTGCACTTCTACTAATCGATCTCCTTTTGGAGTAGGAGCAATAGGCACTTCTTTTTGGAGCTTGACGCCTAAAAGAATACCTAAAACAAGGACAAAAGCAAAAGCTAAGGGTAGCCAAAATTTATTAGTTGTATGCTCTGTGTTCTGCGGCACTAGTTATTTTTTTGATGTTCCTAGCAAAGGTACGATTTTACGGTTGTTAATCTATTGAAATTTTATGAAAACTTATCTAGTGCTTTATCAATGTTGACAAAGCACTAGGTTTAAGTTTTCATTTTTATATTCTTGAAACCAATTCCTAACGATAAGGTTTAATATCAACTTGTTCATTGATTCTTTTTAATCATTTGGATGGAATGTAATTTATATCAAACTCACTTGTTTTAATTCGATCAATTGTTTGTTGTAAAAGTTGATTTTGATTGATTTTATGGATGTATTGTTCTTCTAAAAGATGGAGTAAGGCATCTATCTTTTTAGGAGCTTTTTCTTGGAACATAGTTCGAGAAGCTATGGCATTTTCTTTTTCTAATTGTAGGCCTATCATTATACCCAATATTAGTACTGCTAAAAAGGCAAAGGTTAACCAAGAAAAATTGATCTTATGAGGCGTGTTTTTTGACATGACTTATAGATTTTAAGGTTGCCAACAAAGGTACAAATTAATAAAGTAGTGAAATAATTTTCGACCTTTCAGATTTTGCCTTAATTTCGCCGAAAAATAATAGACTTCTAGCGGCTTATTTCTTATACAAAACTAAAAATACACGCTACTAGACAAAATTAATAAACATGGATTTACAAATTGACAATCAGTTATTTATAGTCGGAGGTGCTACAGGTGGTTTTGGTGCTGCTATTGCTGAAAAACTGGTATTAGAAGGCGCTAACGTTATTGTAGTCGCTCGAACGGCAACTAAATTAAGTGCTTTTAAAAAGAAATATACAGAACAAGTGGAGACGGTTACAGGGGATATTACTAAACCAAAAACATTAGACAAGATTTTAAAAAAGGTAGATAATCGACACCTTGCTGGTGCGCTGATTAATGCAGGAGGCCCTCCTGCGAATCCTGCCATGGCAGCTACTTTGGACGAATGGGATGGTGCCTATAAATCCGTCTTGCGTTGGAAAGTAGATTTGACGAAGCGGTTGATGCCCAAATTTATTGACCAAAAATATGGTCGTTTGGTTTTTATAGAAAGCGTATCTGTCAAGCAACCCATTCCTAATTTAGTATTGAGTAATTCTATTAGAATGGCAGTTGTTGGATTTGTTAAAACACTTTCTCAAGAAGTCGTACAACATGGCATTACCATGAACATTTTAGGACCAGGCTATCATGATACTTCTGCGGTAGATCGTATTTTTAATAAAAGAGCAGAACAAACAGGCCAACCAGCAGCAACTATTAAAGCAGCATTTATTAGTAACCTGAAATCTGGACAAATGGGGAACCCCGCAGATATGGGCGCTTTAGCTGTTTGGTTATTATCTCCTGCTAGTCGATATATTACAGGACAGACGATTGTAGTGGATGGTGGATTTATGAATGGGGTTTATTAAGTACATAAGTAAAACGGCATTTTCATAAAAACTAAAATATTGTTTGTTCCCCCTTTAAATCCCCTTTTTACAAATTTTGCCGTTTAGTTTACTCCGATTCATCGGAGATACGGCAAAATTTGTTATAATGCTAGACTTATTGTTTTTATGAAAATGCCCTTCATAATCAACAAACCAACCTTATCTAGCATTTTACAACTAAAGGATTGGGACAAAATAAATTCCCCATTTTAAGTTGTTCTTTTGCATCAACTCTTCGTCATAAAAACACTCAAATATCCAGATATAACCCTATTTTTATTTCTTGATTTGATACAAAATAACTTCCTTAAATTTGAGTAATCTATTTTGTCCCAATCCCTAATTCATGAATCAAAAACTATCTGTTTTATTTTTATTGCTACCTTTATTTATTACTTGTACAAATTTTCAAAAAAACAGACCAAAATCTCCCCCTAAAAACCCTCATTTACAAGCATTTACAAGAGAATATGTACATGCATTTCAATCGCTTTTAAATCAAACAAAAACACCCGGGGCTGGTCTAGTGATTGTCAAAGATACTACGGTTTTACATTTGGCAGGTCATGGAACGAAGGCAGCTTTCTCCAATGATTCAGTAGATATTAATACGGTATTTCGGGTTGGCTCTTTATCAAAAGGGTTTGCGGCAATTTTAGCGGGCATTTTGGTAGAAAAAGGGGTATTGAAATGGACAGATAAAGTGAACCAGTATATTCCAGAGTTTATTTTAAAAGATTCTTTACAATCGGGAAGAGTTAACCTAATTCATTTATTGTCTCAATCTTCTGGCTTGCCTTATCATGCTTACACCAATTTGGTGGAAGCAGGTTTAGATATGAGACAAATTGCGGGCGAATTAAAAAAAGTGAACCTCATAGGCAAAGAAGGAGAAATATATGCTTACCAGAATGCTTCCTATAGTTTAATTGGAGAAATAATGGAGGTCGTTAGGAAAGAATCTTTGTCCCAAATTTTTCAAAAAGAACTGCTGATTCCATTGCAAGCTGCCCATATTTCTACTGAATACGAGGCCTTTATCCAAGCCGAGAATATTGCTTTACCGCATCGTGGCAGAAATGGAAATTGGCATCAACGCCCTATTTCTAATAAATATTATAATGCGATTCCTGCTGGAGGAGTGAATGCTAGTATTGCGGATATGGGACAATGGTTACAGCTTTTATTGGGAAATCGGTCTGAAGTGATTCAACAAAAAACTTTAGATGAAATTTTTAAACCTCGGATTAATACCAATAACAAAAATCGTTATTTTCATGATTGGCCAACGGTAGAAGATGCCTTTTATGGTATGGGCTGGCGAATTTTAACCAATGCGCAAGATACCTTGATTTATCATGGAGGTTTTGTCAATGGCTATCGGGGAGAAATACTTATTCATCCAAAAGAAAAACTAGGTATTTGTGTTTTAGCCAATGCACCTAGTAGATTAACGAATCGAGCGATTCCACTTTTTTTGGAAAAATATGCTACTAAACGGGATTCTATTCATGCTTGGGATGATAGAGACGGGATAAACTGAGTCCAAATAAATCAAAAAAAGGCTTATCGTTTTTTGTCCAAATCTGAAATCATCTGTCATCAATCTTAAATCTGTTTGTTTTTCTAAAAATGGATTTATGATATATGAAAAAAACCTTTTATGATAGATGAACTATGAATGATTTTTTCCTCATTTGCATTAGAATTTTACTTACAGACAAAAAAAAGCCCATGACTCTTCATGGGCTGGAAAAAACGAATCTTACAATTCTTTAACCAAAACTTACACATTATAATTTTTTGCAATTACTGTGCCAAAAGCTTTATGATTATATTTAATATGAATTTTTTATTATATTTTAATTTAAAATATAAAAGACTGACAACTAAACTAAAAAGATTTTTTAAGTAAAAAATGTAGAAAAAAGGAAACTTTTTTAATATATAATTAATTATATATTTGATTCAAAATATTGATTACCAGTATTTTAAGATATGTTCGATTGAATGGAGGAAAAAAGGTAGAAAGATGAACACATTAAGAGAAAATGGAATGAAATATGCAAGTAAAAAGATGGAAAACGTTTTTATAAAATTTGTCGGAAAATAGCAAAACGAATAGAAGATATTTTTTGATTATTTTTTATTCCCTAGAGAGAAAAAATTAAAGGTCGATAGCTTGTATACTATATTGGTATTGGGCTAAATAAATTAATGAAAAGGAGTATTTTTTCTTTATCATGAAATTAAAAGAAGAAATCTATTGCTTTGCCCATTGATTTATTTTGGAGTACATGCATTATTTCAAAAGACGACCTTTATGTTTAAGCCTAACACTAAATTAGACTACTTTTTTGTATTATTTTTTCTATTGCTAACCTCTATATTATTCGGGGAAGGAACAAAACAATTAGCCCCGAATCCTACCGATAGAATCTATTTTTATACCAACTCTACTGCTTATAATGATTTTGGTCGCTACGATGGTAGTGATGACCAACGACTATATGTACATATTGATGATCCTGCTACTGAACAATTGTTTTTAGGTTTTAGTCAACCTGTAGGAAGCGGTCATCATCCTTGCAATGGCTCGACTCCCATCATTGGCTTTTTTAGAATTAAAGACCCGACAGGTCGGGTAGTTTATCCGATTCGAGATAATATTAGTGGACAGATTTTGGATGCAACTACCGCTAATATTACCACTTATAGTCAAGCTGCTGCGGGGCCTGCACCAATTGTTGGAGGAGCAGGCTATGCCCCTTTTGTTTTTGATCCTAGTGGCTTACCTGCGGGTGATTATTATGTGGAATTTAGTCGAGTCAATAATGCGGTTTCTTTGAATAATCCTATGCCCATTGAATGGTTTGATCTTACGGTTGCGACAAAATCACCCTCTCCAACAGCCATAAATGGTCGGGTTTTTTCTAGAAACTGGGCATTTTTTGCCCCATCTACTTCTTGTGGAACCAATCCAGATTTTACTTGGTTTGATCGACCATTTAATGGTAAATTCTATATTTATACAGATCAAAATATTGTCACTTCTGTAGATTTTAATGGGGCTGGATTTCAACCTGCTGCTTTTAATGTGGTATTTAATGATGCTGGAACCACTCAGACAAATAATGTTATTGAAGACCGAAAGTCTTTGAATGGTATTCGTTCCTCGGCAGCTCAACATCGCATATTTTTAAATGACCCTGATATTAATGTGTATCCGTCTGGGGTATTAGGTAGATTTTTGATTACGCCTAAATTTTTTGCCTGCGAGAATGGGACAGCCTGTGTCGAGACAATTATGACAGAACCAGGGCAGATTGATGTGTTGATTGATTTAGACCGAACATCAGGAGACTTTATTTTTGATAAGGGAACAGCAGATGTATTAATTGCTTTTCAGGTCAATCCAGAACCTAATGAACAGTCACCTTATACTAGATGTGTTCCTTGGGATGGTAGAGATGGTTTTGGTAATAAAATTGGAGGGGTGGAAGATCTTGAAAATACAGATTTATTGATTCGTTACACTCAGGGTATTTATCATTTTCCTATTTATGATGCGGAATATGTTTTAACAGGTTATGATGTAACGACTATTCGTCCGTTACCAGATAATGGAAGCCCTAAAAAGATTTATTATGATGATACCAATATTCCAGATGCTTATGGAACAGGAATTACCCAAACCAATGAAGATCCTTTTAATGGATGTGACGTCCCTTGCCATCCTTGGACGAATAAAGATTTTGGAGACTTAAATACGATTAATACTTGGTTTTTTGCCAGAGAAGAATATGAACAACAAACAGAATTAGGAGGATGCCCAATAAATGCTATTAATGATACTACGGAAACACCTATTAATACACCTTTAACCATTCAAGTTTTATTGAATGATTTAGGAACAGAAAATATTGATACAACTAATATTAAGATTGGTTTTCCTTCGTTGAATGGCAATACTCAATTTGATTTTATTAATCTTGTTGCTGAATACGCTCCTGCATCTGGTTTTATAGGACTAGATTCTTTTACCTATGTCTTTTGCTATGGTATTCTACCTGTTAGAAGCCTTTGTGATTCTGCGACGGTTTTTGTAACGATCACTCCACTACCCGAAGATTGCACTAATAATGTCGATGATGATGGAGACGGCATGACAGACTGTGATGATCCAGATTGTCAATTAGTAGCACCTAGTATCTATCGCATGAAAAAAGGATATATTGGTTGGCTTATTTTATTAATTTTTGGCCTACTTTTTTATCAAAAATTTAAAAGAAAAACTACTATAACCGTTCAGCAGAGGATTTAGGGCATGAAGGAGAAAGGAATTAAACCGAAAATTAAAAAACATTTGGAATTAAAACAATCAATTCTTTGAAAACACTTCTGCTTTTAGCCCTACGCCCCAACACTATGCTTTACTTATCAATCAATTAATAAAAAGACAACCTCTGGAAAGAAAATAACGACTACTAAAAACACAACTTGTATTAATACAAAAGGGATAATACCTCGATATAAATGTTGGGTTGTGACCCCCTCTGGGGCGACTCCTTTTAAATAAAATAGGGAGAAACCAAAAGGAGGAGATAAAAAGGAAGTCTGTAAATTAAGCGCCAATAAAATACCAATCCAAACCAGATTCATATCATAATTGACAAAGATTGGTGCAACCACAGGCACAATGATAAAAATGATCTCTATAAAGTCAATAAAGAAGCCTGCTATAAAAACGACTAGCATGACTAAAAATAGAAACGCCATCGGTGATAAATTAGCCCCTTCTATTAAGTCAATTAAATAATCATCTCCACCCATCCCTCTAAAAACTAATGCAAAAGTAGTTGCGCCAATTAGAATGATAAAAACCATAGTGGTTAGATGAGTCGTCTCTTGCATGACTTCTTTTAACACTTGCCAACTGAATTTTCCTTGAATAATGGTCAGAATAGTGGCCCCCAATGCACCAATTGCAGAGGCTTCGGTAGGAGAGGCAATACCTGCTAAGATAGACCCTAATACCGATGCAATTAAAATTAAGGGCAATAAAAATGCCTTAACGACCCGCATCATAAAACCTTTCCCTCGGAAAGCATCAATTTCTTCAGCAGGCATACTAGGGGCTTTATCTGGATAAAGTCGAGCATAAATAACAATGTATAAAATATAACAAATCACTAATAATAAACCTGGAATTAAGGCGGCAGCAAATAAATCTCCTACTGAAACATTCAAGACACTTCCTAATAATACTAAAACTACGGATGGTGGTATAATCTGCCCTAAAGTGCCCGAAGAAGCAATGGTACCTGTTGCCAATTCTGGGCTATATCCTCGCTTTAGCATCGTCGGTAAACTAATCAATCCCATTGTAATGACCGTTGCCCCAACAATACCTGTGGAAGCGGCTAATAATGCTCCTACAATGACTACTGAAATTGCCAAACCTCCTTTTACCGTACCAAAGAGCATCGCCATGGTTTCCAGCAAACTTTCGGCGAGTCCCGATTTTTCCAGCATTATCCCCATGAAAATAAATAGCGGAACAGCTAATAAGACAACATTCGTGACCGTCCCCATAATACGAGAAGGCAGAAAATTGAAGAAATCAGGGCCTAAAAAAGCCAAACCAAATAAAATAGACAGCCCACCGAGTGTAAAGGCAACGGGATAGCCAGAAAGAATTAGTATAAATATGCAGACAAAAAGGACGATTGCTAGGATTTCCATTATTTATAATTGATACTAGTTGCTGGATACTTGTTATTGAGCTTGAGCTACGATTGTCCCCAATGCAAAATTGTCAAAGAATCTTTTTAATCGTTAGCTTCTTTTTGTACTAAAGTACTAAAGGAAGTTATTAATAGGGCGAATGCTTGTAATAATAATAAACCAAAACCTAGCGTAATTGAAAATTTTATGAGGTATCGTGCAGGCAAACCATTATCTGGAGAACCTTCATTCATCAACCAAGAACTATGAGCATATTTATAAGAAGCAAAAATAATAATGGCACACCAAGGAACTAAAAATAGTAAAGTACCTATAAAATTGACTAAGGCTTTTTGTTTTTCAGAGAAATTGGCATAAAATAAATCTACCCGTACATGTTTGTCATGCTTAAGTGCATAGCCTGCACCCAATAAAAAAATTAGAGCAAATAAATGCCATTCTAATTCCGTTCGCCAAGCCTCTGAATTATTGAATAGATAGCGCATAGCTACATTAAAACAGATTAATAGCATTAGGGTAACCGTTAACCAGGATGTAGCTTTACCCACTTTTTCATTTACTTGACTCATAAAATGAGTAACTTTCATATAGGATTAATTGATGTGGTATTAGGTGTCTGGTTTCGGCTATCAAATTAGATTTATATACGCATTTAATTTGACACCTGAAACCTAACACCTGACACCTATTTTTCGATCACATAAACCAGATAACATTCTGCCACTTTTTCATAAAAAACATCAAAATAAGCATGATAAGCTTCTTTGTGAATAGCAGCAGTAGTATGTCCGATGGATAAATCATAAGCAAAAGGATCGACATGAATATGTCGTACAAAACCTAATTGCTTTCGACCATAAGCTTTGTAAAGTGCTTCTTTGGCCCCCCAATATATATGTAAATGTGGAATTTTTGTGTCATTTTGTAAGCTTTCTTTTTCCACAGGTCGCATAAATTTTTTTTCGATTCTCGATATTTTGCTAACTTCTCGTTGAATGTCGATCCCAATTGCATAAGGAGCCGCCATGATGCAAACCATATTCCAAGAATGGCTGATGGAAATATTAAAGTTGGAATCTGTTAAATAGGGTTTGCCATATTTATCTTTTAAGCAAGCTCCCCTTAAGGTTCTGCCAGACATGGTATGCAAAAGCCATCGACTTGCTAACCATTCTATACGCAACCGACCTTTTATTTTAGATAATTGCTGAATTTCTGATGGAAATAATTCTAATCTATCTAAAAAATAAGCTTCTGTTTCGTCGATGCGCCAACAGCCTAATTCTCCACTATGAGGTAAATTTTTATGATAAATTACAGGCATTTGCTACTTTTGATACTAAATCATAAATTTATGAAGCTATCACTTATTTTTTCTTATTTATTGCTAATAGTTGCATGTGCGACCAATAATCAGCTAAATAATTTACATCCAGTTGCTAAAATTTCTAAGGACAAAGTTATTTATTTGAATGGTAAAAAAGGCAAATTGCCCATTAAAAAAGGAACTAATACAACTGTTATTTATTTAGTGAGACATGCAGAAAAAGCAAAAGAAGGAGGTCGAGATCCTTTATTAACCGCCGAAGGTACTCAAAGAGCTTTCCGATTGAAGACTATTTTAAAAGAAGCAGGTATAGACCAAGTTTATTCTACGGAGTATCAGCGAACGCAATTGACTGCTGCACCTACTGCCAAGGCTTTGGGGAAAAAGGTACAAGCTTATAATCCTAGAGATTTAAAAGGTTTTGCCCAACAACTTAAGGCAAATCAGCAAGGAAATCGCTTATTAATCGTTGGACACTCTAATACAACACCGACTTTAGTCAATGAATTGATTGGTAAAGAAGAATTTTCTATGATTGATGAAAAGGAATATGGAGATCTTTTTGTGGTCACTATTTCGGAGGTGGGAAATGCAAGGGTAGTAGCGTTGAAGTATTGAGGTTGAGGTAGTTCCCCTAGTTTTTGAGTGCGCAAAAAATCATAAATCTGAAATCATACCTGCCTGCCTGTCGGTAAGCAGGTATGAACTATAATTTATGACTTTTCCAACCCTAAAATAACGGGGAGTAAATCATAATCATCAAGGTGCTGACAAAGAAGATAGGGAATAAATACTTTTTTATTGCAGTATAAATTGCCCTTCTGAAAATTCATACGTCAAATTATCTATTCGTTTGCACAAGTCAACTAATTCCTTTCCCAGAATACGTGCCCTCCAACTATTACCTAACCAATCAGGGTTGAATTTAAATTTAGCCATCGCAGATTTAGGGAAGACTAGATTTTGAGAGATGCCTTCATTCAGACATTTTCGTTTAACTAAAGCATAGAGAATGCTATAGGTAATATCTTCAATGGGGGTAATTTCATGTTTTTTGGGAATGCGCTTTAACACCGCCTCTTCTTCTTGCCTTATAGGGGTATCAAATAATTTTTTGATAATAGCCCCATATCTATTATAAAAATTCTTGGGTAGCAGCCGATTATTCTTTAGCGCTGCTTCTCCTTGCTTGATATTCTTAACGATTAAATTGATGTACTTAGAACTAAGAATCATTTCTTTAGAATAATCCTTTCGTTTGGCTTCATCTATTCGCCATTTATAGAGGCGTAACATAAAAACTTGCTCTCTTTTGGATAAATGAAGCATCATATTATTATTGAGCGCTTCTGCATAAACGTCGGTGTGGTAACTACTAGCTAACTCCATCTTAGCAAATTCTTCCTCACACCATTCTAAGCGTTTTCTTCGAACGAGTTTTCCATGTAATTTATCGTATAATTCCTTTAAGAAAATGACATCGTTTAAAGCATATTGAATATGCTTTTCGGATAGTGGCCGTTGATCCCAAACGGCTACGGCAAACCCTTTCTTTAAACGGATACTCAATTCTTTATCCATTATTTTTCTAAAGGCAGTAGGGTAGTTATAATTTAAGAATCCAGCAGCTATTTGTGTATCAAAAACATTGACGGGTAAAACATTAAATTGTTGATATATTAGCCGATAATCGTTTTCTCCTGCATGTGTAATTTTTAGTATAGCAGGATTTTCAATTAAATCAAGGAAGGGTTTTAAATTTTTTACTTTTAATGGGTCTACTAAAAAACAGCCGATGGGGCTATTGATTTGAATCAGACATAATAAAGTGAAAAAACGTTTTTCCCCAATAAATTCTGTATCAAACCCTATCCAAGGTTGATCGCTTAAACGAGTGCAAATTTCTTCTAAGTGGCTCGCCTCTCTAATAAAAACATAGTCTTCTTCAATACTTACTGCCATTCTTTTATTTGTTGTTTATTTTAGTTGTCTATTGATTAAGCTCCAAAAGAGGAGTGCTTAATGGGTCAACTCACTCACTATCAATTGACCTTTTTATATTATATGTATTGTTTATTTAAACTAGTTCTGGAATTAAATTCCTGACAGTTTGAAGCTGTTGTCCATTGTCGGTTTTCCCTTTCGGAAAACCGTTTTTTAAACAGCAACGGCAGCTTTGATATGAGGATGGGGATTATAATTGAGTAGCTGAAAATCTTCGTATTTAAAACCAAAAATGTCTCTTACCTCTCGATTAATTTTAAGTGTTGGAAGTTCTCGAAGTGTACGGGACAATTGAAGTTTTGTTTGCTCCAGATGATTTAAATATAAATGCGCATCTCCAAAAGTATGAATAAATTCACCAACTTCTAAATCACATACTTGTGCGATCATCATCGTTAATAAAGCATAAGAAGCAATGTTAAAGGGTACACCCAAAAAACAGTCTGCCGAGCGCTGGTATAATTGGCAAGAAAGTTTACCATCTGCCACATAAAATTGAAATAGTGCATGACATGGGCTCAATGCCATTTTTGGCAAATCTCCTACATTCCAAGCATTGACGATAATTCTCCTAGAATCAGGATTGTTTTTGATTAAATCAATGGCTTGCTTAATTTGATCGGTTGCTTGTCCATCTGCTCCTAACCAACTTCGCCATTGTTTACCATAAACTGGTCCTAAATCTCCATTTTCGTCTGCCCATTCATTCCATATTCTAACACCATTGTCTTGCAAATATTTGACATTGGTATCTCCATCCAAAAACCATAATAATTCATGGACGATAGATTTTAAGTGCAACTTTTTGGTTGTCACCATTGGAAAACCTTCTGATAAATCAAAACGCATTTGGTAACCAAAGACGCTAATTGTTCCTGTTCCTGTTCTATCAGATTTTTCAGCTCCCTTATCTAAAATGTGTTGTAGTAACTCGTGGTATTGTTTCATGGAAAAAAGATGTATGATTGGCGGTACATAGCCTTTAATGTAAAATTCTAAATTAGCATAGACAGCATCCTGTTAATCTTGAAAAATCCTGTCCTCCTATATTTAGAACCAACTCGCTCCATATTGCTGAAATGGCCAAGGAATTCTCGATAGAATGACCAATAAACCAATTGTGAAAAAGATAAAAGTGGTCTTAAACTTTTGCGTATCATCTGCTGCCTTTTTAGCTTTAATATGACCAATGGAAATTAAAATAATTCCTATAATCATCATCGCTAAATGTTCGACCGCAAAAAAACGTGCTACTGGTTCTTTCATCACACTTTCTCCAATTGCATGTACTTTTGGACTCATCGTATATAAGCCTAAACCAAGTAATAATTGAATATGGCTAGAAATAAAAGCGGCTAAACTAGCCTTTCTATCTCCATCTGTATAGGATGCACCACTTTTCCATTTATTGTAAGCATTAAAAATAGCATATAAAAGGGCTATTAATAATATCCAACGGATACCAGAGTGGGCATGTCTTAAACCTTCTAACATTATTTTAATTTTGAATGACTGAATGTTGAATTTTGAATAGTAATTCGATAAAAACCGATAATATACTATTTAAAAGGTAATTTTTGTAAAAATAGAAGGAAAAATGAAAAGGTAGTAGTATTCTTATAAAAGAATTGAGATTTATAAAAATATAAAAGTGGATATAATTTTATAGTCCTTTTTATTTAACTCCTGAACAACTTACACTATACCAGTAGCTATATTGGACATCATAACTATAAAAAATAGAATCATTTTTGAATGATAGTTTATTATCGCATTTACACATGTATGGATCAGAAGAATCAATATAACTTACAACATCTGATTCTGGATCAATGAAAAAATAGCTTTTATACCTATTTTTTAATAATTCTGAAGATAGGAAAATCGTGTTTTCATTTATTTGATTGGCTACAAAAAGACCATAGATTCTATCATTACTTAGGTCGATAGCTAATGTATCCAAAAATAAACTATCTATATTTACTTCGATAGGATAAGTACCAGCTGAATTGAGAATAAGGTCCGTTGTTTGTAATCTACAAGTCACTTGATAATTGCCTAGTTGTGCAATTAATTTTTGTTGCTCTTCCTGCTCTAGCATGCTTAAGGCTGAAAGATTATTGCCAGAGACAGGTAGTTTATCTTTATTGCAGGCTATGCAACTAAGAGAAATGATACTCCCATAAATTAAGGATTTTGCAAAAAATAACTCCGATGCATCTGAATAGGCTCTACGCAGACAGGCTAGGAGGATTGCAAACGGATTTAACATGAACAAACGCCGTTTGTGAACCGCTTGCGGACGGGATGGTGTCGGATCTAAACGGATTTTCCTTATAATATGTATTATCTTTTTGTGTAGGTTATTTTTTTCCTTTTCCCTTAAGATTAGATTTTTCATTTTATGAAGTTCAGAAAACAGAATACAACAATTTAATAAAAATCCTTATAAGATACCCAAATTCAGTTATTTTTAACACAAAATAATTGGTCGTCTTGTTCCTTACCTTTCTTTTCTTTTTATATTCCCAAAAATCCCTTACTTTTGCCCTCGTTAAAAGCCCACCGTCTCCTAGCAGAGATTAAATGGGTATGGTTAAACCAAATAAACTTTAACAATTATGTCTGTAAAAATTAGATTGCAAAGAAGAGGTCGTAGAAAAAGACCTTTTTATCACATCGTGGTAGCCGATGCAAGAGCTCCAAGAGATGGTCGTTTTATTGAGAAATTGGGTACTTATAATCCAATGACTTCTCCTGCGACGATTGATTTAGATCGAGATGCCGCATTTGATTGGTTGATGAAAGGCGCACAGCCTACAGATACCGCAAGAGCCATTCTTCGGTTCAAAGGTGTCTTATACAAAAAACATCTTGATAGAGGTGTTAAAAAAGGTGCTTTAACTCAAGAACAAGCAGATGAGAAGTATCAAGCTTGGATTGATGAAAAAGAAGCTAAAATTGCTACTCGTGTAGAGGCAAGTGCAGAAGCAAGAATAGCGCAATTAGCTAAATTATCTGGTACACCACCACCTCCTCCAGCCCCTGAGCCGGAACCAGAACCAGAAGTTGTCGAAGAAGCTGAAGCTCCAACAGCAGAAGCGGAAACAACTGTTGAAAATGTAGGAGGCGAAGATCCAGAATTGGCAGCAATGAATGAAAAGGCGGAAGAGGATAAGGCAGAATAACATTTAATGTTAGTAGATATAAAAAAAGGCTTGGAGCAGTTGCTTCAAGCCTTTTTTTGTGATTTTTAATTCTATCGATTCTTCTGTACCAATAATTTCTTCGCTACAGGCAATTGTCCTTCAATCTGAAAAACAATCGTATATAAGCCATTATTTAATAAAGATAAGTCAATACGCTGTTTTGTTTGAGTGAGTGTTCCTTCCCAAACCGAAGTAGCTAATTGATTATAAATAATGATGCTCCCTTTTGATTGATCGATGCTCATTAACTCCATTATTAATTCAGTAGATGCAGGGTTTGGATAGAAAGAAACATTGGAAGTAGTTAGACGACCAATTGCAGGAATTTGTTGGTTGATATTCCCTAAGCTATTATCGCTTGGAGCAATGGTACTGGAAGTAGAACTCCCCAAAGTGATAGGCATAATCTTTTCGCAAATAGGAATCCAATTTTCATCAAAAAGATTAACATTAACTTGATAATTGCCATCTATTAAATCGGTTGCAACGGCTGTTGAACTACAATTACCTATACATTCAAAAATTAGGTCAAAATTTTCACTAAATACTTTGACAATACTATTGGGTGTGGTTAAATTAGTTACACTTATTTGGGTTCCAGAAGCGGTGATGGCTAGGCTTTCACAAGCTTGAGCATTTTCGCTATTACCTTCCTCCTCATTATTTTCGTCATTGTTCCCATTATCCGACATTTCTGAAGGAGTAACCGTATAGTTTGTTCGTTGCTGGCAAACCAATGTCCACTCGTCTGTATATAATTGAATGTCAATGATATAATTACCAAGATTAGGTATGGGGGCTTCTACTTCTGTTGAACAATCCGTAAAACAATTATAAACTTGATTAAAATTCTCATCAAAAATATTAACGATTTTGTTGATGGTACTAAAATTAGTTAATACAATAGTAGATGCGGTATGACTAATATTGACGTTTTCACAAGGATTGTCGCTTTGATTATCTCCACTATCCTCATTATCCGTATCATCACTTCCTGCATTTCCATTATCTTCTTCTGTTACGGCAGTAATATTGATGGCTTCTTGTGTTTCACAAATAAAAACCCAATCAGCAGAATATAATTGAACATCTACAAAGTAATTGCCTATAGATAGATTATCAAAAAGGACAGGGTCGCTACAATCATCAGCACATTCTTCGATAATATTATAAACTTCATCAAATAGCTTTACAATTTTGTTAGGTGCATTAATATTATCAACGGTAATATTGCTATTACTAAGGTTAATTATTACTGCAGCACATAATTCACTCGTATTATTATTATCACTTGCATTACCGTTATCTTCTGTTTCTTCGCTTTCATTATCATTATTTCCTGTATTTCCACCCGAATTACCAGTATTTCCATCTGGATTATTATCGCCATCCGAGCCATTATCATTAGGGGCATTTTCACCTGTTACCCTTATAATTTGCTGAGCGGTAGCTATGTTTCCACAAGCATCGATTGCAGTCCAAGTCCTAGTTAAAACATAATTTCTAGTATCGGTACTTTCCCTAATCTCCTCTGTGATGGATAAATCGACTGTTGGGTCACAATTATCGGTCGCAATTGGCTGAGCAGGGGCAGGAACTGCATCAAAATTTACACTTACATCGGCAGGTACATTCGCAATAATGGGTGGAACGGTTTCACAATCTGCGGCTGAACAAGGATCATTATTTCCATTTTCAGTAAGGACTAAAATAACTTGTTGTCCCATTGCTGTATTTCCACAATCATCAGTAGCTATCCAAGTACGAGTTAGGACATAATTATTATCTTCATCATTATCTGTCCTGGTTTCCTCAAATTGGAGGTCGATTTCCTGATCACAATTGTCAGAAGCCGTTGGTGGGTTTTCTGTAGGGATAGCAGTTGATTCAACCGTTACATCTGCTGGTAAATTGGTTAGAACTGGTGGCTCTTGCTCACATTCGCTACCAGTACAGGGATCATTATTATCCTCTTCTGTATTATCACCTTCATTATTATTTTCATTATCACCTCCTATGGTAATAGTGGCTTCACTTGAGCATATAAGTTGCCATCTAGCCGTATAGAATTCTATGTCTACTCTGTAAGTATCAGGAGCCAATGTACGAGTTGTTTGTACATCTCCACAATTTCTAAAACAATTATAGACCACTCGATTATCAGTCGCAAATACTTTGACGATTTCATTAGGTGCTAATAAATTACCAATAATAATTTGATCATCTACTAGTGTAACTTCTGCCGAACTACAAGCTAATGATAAAATAGGGTCCAAAACCATGACTCGCTGAGTCGCCGTATTTATATTTCCACAATCATCTGTAGCGGTCCAAGTCCGAATGAGTTGATAGCCATCGTCATTATCATTGTCAATACGAGCTTCCATGACTTCTGTCGTCACATTATTGGAACAATTATCTACAACGGTTGGTTGACCAATGGCTAAATTATCGTTGGCCCCAATGGAAGTATCTCTAGGAACATTATCAAAAGATGGTGGAACATTATCAACGACTCTTAAAAAGGCAGTTTTGGTAGTTGTATTACCACATTGATCGGTCAAGATATAATTGACAGCAAAGCCTGTGTCATCATTACAATCAAAATTAAGGCTACTTATATCAAAATTATCTCCATTAAAATCACTAGAGACTGTTACGTCACCACAGTTATCAAACAAACAAGTTTCTAATAAAGTAATATTGTCTGTATGCCAACCTGCTACTCTGGAAGCTGCGGTTGCATCGCCCTCACAACTAACACCAAAATCTACTGGATTACAAAAAGATTCTGGTGGGGTCGTGTCTCTTAAGGTAAAGCTAACCGTTTCAAATTTAGAATTGCCACAATTATCCCTAATTAAATAATTGACTTCAAAACTGCCTGTAATACCACAAGCGCCGGCTATTCTTCCATAATCAAAATCACTAATAACTTCTACTGGTCCGCAATCTGCTTGTGTGCAGTTTCTCAGTTGATTGGTATTACTTAAGTCCCAAGATTCTGCTGCAAACCGACTACCATCCAAACCATTACACTCGTGGACAATGTCTGCTATTTCGCAGAAAATAAATAATGGATCTCTGCCGACTCGAATTGTTTGTTCACAAGTACTCTCATTTCCACAAGCATCGGTGACGGTCCAAGTTCGTCGAACGATTTCAGGTAGATTGTTACAAAAACCTTCGCCTTCATTCTCATCTACATAATTAATCGTTAAATCTTCTCCTTCCGAGCAATCCGAAATTTCAGGAAATCCCAAATCTGGATTTTCTGTTGGATTGAGACTTGCCTCACACTCAATAATTATTTCTGGCACACAATTAATTGCTGGTGGAGTCGTATCTTCTATGGTTATGCGTTGTAGCAAAGTCATAAAACCACCACAATTATCACTAACTGACCAAAAACGGAGCAGAACACCCGTTCCCCCACATTGATTTAATTGGTCAACATTATCTGAAAAAGTAATGTCTGTTAGTCCACTTGAACAAGTAGTACTAACTTCTGGGAAACCAATAGTAGGATTATCCTCAGAAGGCGTCAAATCAACCCCACATTCAACCCTTATTCGCTCTGGATAATTAATGGTAATTTGCCCATGCAGGAAAGTGGATAGGCATAGGAATAGTGCAGTTTGTCTAAATGTTTTTAATTGCATCTTTTTGTTTTTATCTTGAAAAGTGTTTGCTGGGGGGATAAAAAGTCTCAATTTGTAAAAATAGATCTAGGTAACTTTTTTAATCTTTTGATATTGATTGTTCAATGGTTTGATTGCTAAATTGTTGTTTTACAATTTATTAGGGGAGTAATCAAACAGCTTTACTTACTAGTGGACTTTTTTTAGGACACAGAGCGCACAGAGAAGACACAAAGCACACGAAGCGTTGATAATCAATTATTTATAACTCTGTTACCTCTGTGTCTTCTTCGTGTACTCTGTGTCCAAAAGCATTTTGTCCACTAGTGAGCAGCTTTAACTATTAGACTTGTTACCCTTTAAATTACAGCAATCTGAAAATGTCTTTTTCCGC
>CAZXYA010000083.1:0-22183 GCA_964644655.1 uncultured Saprospiraceae bacterium
TAAAACCACTACTGACAATCAATAAGGTGCAATTTTAAAATGTAAAGTTATTTTTAAACCGTTCCTAAACAGCCTACCATTAAATAAGATAAGTCCCATTTTTCTCCAATCGTACTAATTTTTGCTTGTACAAACTCCCCAATGCTTTTTTAAAGGACTTTTTACTCATTTCCATTTTTGCCATAATTTCCTCTGGGCGACTTTTGTCCGTTAAGGTCATGTACCCTTGATTCATTTTTAGGTAGGCTAAAACTCTGGCAGCACTAGGTTCTATATTTTGCATGCCTTGAGCTTGTAAGCTTACATCTAATCGGTTGTCGGCTCTAACTTTTTTAATATAGCCTTTTAGCTTATCCCCTAATTCTAAATTTTGAAAAATCTCATTTCTATAAATCAGCCCACGATGTAGATTATTAATAATAACATTGACGCCCAAATCCGTTGGTTCTGCGATTAATAAATTCACTTGTTCTCCTTCTTTAACCGTCAATTCCTCATTACTTAAATATTTGAATATCTTCGCAGAAGCGACCAATCTATCCGATTCCTCATCATTATAAAGATAGACAATATAGGAATTGCCTTCCCGCATTTTGAGTTTTTGCTCTTTAAAAGGCACAAATAAATCCTTCTCTAAACCCCAATCTAGGAAAGCCCCGAATTTGGTAACTTGACTGACGGTCAAACAAGCAAATTGATGTAATTGTATTTTAGGCTGGATGGTGGTAGCGACAATTCTATCCTCTGAATCGGTATAAACAAAAACGGAAATCTCATCTTCCAATTGCATGCCATTAGGAATGTATTTATTCGGCAAAAGTACTTCGTCGCCTTCTGCATCTTCTAAATAAATCCCTTGGAGTAATTGTCGCTTTGCTGTTAAAGTAGAATAGGTTCCTAATGGAATCATTGATGACTTATGAGTTATAAATTATGAGTATTACCTGCTTGCTCCCTTAAAACCTAATTTTAAGGAGTTCATTGCCCTTGGTTGCTCTTCCAAATCGTTTGATGTCTCCATCTTCCACATGCAACACGTTAGACTGTTTTGGAAATAATTCCATAAAATAGTTAGCTTCGATTTGGATGGAATCCCAATTTACTGGACAATCCATCTTAAATGTCAATTGATAAACTTCGGCTGTTTGCGCACAATTGCTAAGCTTAAAATTTACTTGTGTTTCATTTATGGTGCAAATAAACTGTTTTTTAAAATACTGATTGATATAATCTCCATAATCGGTACAAAAAGCTTCTTTTTCACTTATCTCATGATACCCAAATTTATTGCGTAAGACATTCTTAAAATCATCTTTGAAAACACGTATATGGATATCTGAAGTAGTCGCTTCCTTTTCATGTTGAATTTTTACCACACTAATATAAATTGCATGATGCTCTGGTGATTTTATAAAAGTAAATCCCAAACAATGCAGCAATAATAAACCCCAAATAATCTTCCTAACAAACATTTTAACTTTTTCACAAAAATACAGCAAATAAATTGGATACAGAATAAATTATTCTCTATTTTATTTCAAAATAAAAACCTAAAAACCAAGTTGATTTCAAAATTAAATTCTAATATAAATAATAAAATTACAAATACGAGCTATTTATAAATAAAAAATTAGGTCACTTCAAAAAAAATAACTTGATTTGTTAAATATTTTTTCTCACTAATTTTTTTTAAATGAAACTTAACTTAACAAAATCAAAAGTTTTTGTCTTCGGACTACTTTTAATGGCTTTTACCACTACTGCTCAAGTAGACATTTCGGGAACAGTACTCGATGCCAATAATAATGATCCCTTAATCGGGGCTACTATTATTGTTCCTGGTACTTCTAATGGTACGGTGACAGACATTGATGGCAGTTTTTCTTTTACTGTTACAGATGTTCCAGTCAACCTGGAAATTAGTTACACGGGTTATACCGGTCAATCCTTGACCGTAAATAATGCGGATCCTATTTCGGTAGCCTTATCAGCAGGTTTAAATATTGATGAAGTAGTAGTTACTGGTTCAAGAGGAAAGCCTAGAACTATCCTAAATTCTGCTGTTCCGATTGACAACATTAAT
Organism: uncultured Saprospiraceae bacterium; assembly: GCA_964644655.1. Classification (GTDB taxonomy): domain Bacteria; phylum Bacteroidota; class Bacteroidia; order Chitinophagales; family Saprospiraceae; genus JAFMDF01. The sequence continues at coordinate 2,084 of CAZXYA010000083.1, forward strand.
GCAAGAGAATTGAAATTAAGTGGTCAAAAGACAGTTGACCAAATGATTAATTATAAGGTTCCTTCTTATAATTCTACTCCACAAACGGTTTCTGATGGTACCGCTCACTTTGATCCTTCAGAATTGAGAAATTTAGGACCATCTAGAACTTTGGTTTTAATCAATGGAAAAAGAAAAAATCAAAGTGCCCAAGTATACTTAAATAGAACACCAGGAAGAGGAGAAGTTGGAACAGATATGAAGGCTATTCCTGCTGCTGCCATAGAAAGAATTGAAGTCTTAAGAGATGGAGCAAGTGCCCAGTATGGCTCGGATGCAGTAGCTGGTGTAATCAACATTATTTTAAAAGAAAGAGTCACTCCAGGAGAAATCACCTTGGAAGGTGGTGTTACCCAAGCGGGGGATGGAGCTCAATTTGGTGCAGACCTTAATACGGGTTTTAGCATCGGTAAGAAAGGTGGATTTTTGAATTTTACAGGAGAATATTACCATCAAGATTATACCAATCGTCCAGGAACACCTGGTGGTGATGGACTTTTTGGTTTTTTATATGAAATTGGTGCTATTCCTGTACAAGCAGCAGGTGGTTTTCCAGCAGCCCCAGGAGTTGTTGCTACCGCTTCTCAAATTGCTAATGGCGATACGGATTGGCAAAGAGCAAATCCCGATTTAGGAATGATTGTTGGTCAGCCAGAGTATGACAAGGCATCTGCTTATGTAAATTTAGGTTTACCACATGGAAAAGGAGAATTTTACATCAATGGTGGATATACGCATAGAGATGGGACTTCTTTTGCTTTGTTTAGAGTCCCTTGGTGGCCAGGATTGCCCAATGCTAATCCCGCAACAGGTGGTTCTTTCCAAGGATTCCATCCAACTTTTGAAAGTGCGATTGATGATATAACTTTCTCTATTGGCAATAAATGGTTGATTAATGATTGGGATATTGATTTAAGTTTAACAACAGGTTCTAATGATATTGATTATACCGTATCTAATTCTATTAATCCAAGTTTAGGACCAACAGGTCAAACTTCCTTTAATCCAGGAGGGTATAAATTTGGTATTCTAGTAGGGAACTTAGACTTTGCCAAAGCCATCAACGATTTATCCCTTTCATTTGGGGCTGAATTTAGAAGAGAAAATTTTGAAGTACGTGCAGGTGAAGAAGCTTCCTATATTGATGGTGGCGTACAATCTTTCCCTGGCTTACAGCCAAGTAATGCTTTAGAAGAAGATAGAAGTAATGTTGGTTTATATGTTGGAGCAGATTACGATTTAAGTAAATCTACTTTAATCGGTGCTGCGGCAAGATTTGAAAATTACTCTGATTTTGGTAGTAACTTTTCTTGGAAAATCAATGCGCGTCAATTATTAGGTGGAGAGAATTTTGCCTTAAGAGCTTCTTACTCTACTGGGTTTAGAGCGCCTTCTTTACACCAAATTTATTTGAGTAATATTCAAACGTTATTTGTAGATGGAAACATTGCTCAACAAGGTACTTTTAATAATGTAAGTGATGTTGCGAGGACTTTAGGCGTTCCTGAATTGGATGCAGAAATTTCTCGAAACTTTACAATTGGATTAACTGGAAAAATTGGAAATAATTTATCTATCACCGCAGATTACTATAACATCAATGTAGATGACCGAGTATTATTGAGTAATCAAATTTCTAGAGGCGCACTACCTGATGGGAATTCTTTAAAAGAGGACTTAATCAGAGATGGAGTTGAATCTTTTACTTTCTTCATCAATGCAATTGATTCTAGAACTCAAGGAGTAGATGTTGTCGTCAATTTAGGTAATTTAAATGCTGGTGAAAAAGGAAGACTAGGATTTACTTTAGCCGCAAACTATAACGAAACATCTTTAAAAGGAGAACCAACTGCACCACCTGTACTCGCAGAGAATAATATCGAAATTTTCAATAGAGAAGAAAGAAATCGTTTAGTTACCGGACGTCCACAAACTAAAGTTAGTTTAGGTGCTAATTATAGAGCTGGGAAATTCAGAGCGAGTATAAATAATACTTACTTTGGGGAAGTAACAGAAACACATCCTGCCAACGAAGCATTTGACCAAGTTTTCTCTGGCAAAACGCTTACGGATTTAATATTAGGCTACCAAGCAGGAGAGAATATTGGTTTGGATATTACCATCAATAACATCTTTAACGTTTTCCCTGATGAATTAAGGCCTGTCGATGATTTTGAGGCCAACTTAGGGGGTCGATTTAGATATGCATGGCACGTAAATCAATTTGGATTTACTGGGACTATCTTTAAAGTCGGTGTGAATATCAAGCTTTAAAAATGATATAATCTGTTCGTCTACAAATCTGTTGCGGATATTTTACCCAACGGATTTAATACCCAACGCCTGCCTGCCGCAAGCAGGGATTCTAGATGTTCAATTTATTATTTCGTGATTACTTAAAAGAAAATGGTTATTCGATTTATTCGGATAACCATTTTCTTTTGCCTTCAAGGAACGGCTCAAAATAACTTTACATTTTAAAATTGCAACTTATTGAATTGATTGTCTGGAATGGTTTTAATTTTAATTGTCATTTTAATTTTTATTGATTCCTAAGCTAGTATTTATCCTATTTTTTTAGCAACTTTAGCCTACCCTACCTCCTCCCTTTCTTAAAACGTTTTACTTTATAAAACAACTATGCGATTACTGAAATTTTGTTGCCTATTTTGCCTTTCTCCCTACCTTATATTTGCACAAGCCAAAACCACCGCAAATGATAAAATAACGCCATACCAAGATTATTTCCGATATGGTGTCAACATGGGGTATTATCCGCCTTATCAAGATCATCAATTAGCAGAAATAGCAGCAGGAGATGCTAAAATGGATTTACCTGGAGTGGGGGTCAATGCTGTAAGACCAGCTTTATTTGAGCATTTTTTCGATTATTGGGGCTACGATGTCCGAAAAGAGGCATTTGATAGATATGAATCTTTAGGGATGACCGAAAATGTAGGGTTTATTGGCTACCCTTCAGATGATCATCGAGATAAAACTATTTTCTGTCCAGATGATGAAAAACAAGAATCTGCTGTTTTTAAAAATTTGTATGAACCAATTTGGGATAATGGAGCAAATGGGACACCCGTCAACGATGAAAATTATTATGCGCTCTATGTTTATAAAATAGTGAACCAGTACAAAGGACAAGTTCGGTTTTGGGAAGTCTGGAATGAACCAGATTTTGACTATGCTTCCAATGCATGGAAAAAACCGGGTGACCCAGGGAATTGGTGGGATAATGAGCCATTTCCTTGTTCTTATGCCCTAAAAGCGCCTGCCTTTTATTATAATCGAATTTTGAGAATAAGTTATGAAGTGATTAAGTCTATCGACCCGAGTCTATATGTATGTACAGGTGGTTTAGGGTATCCAAGTTTTTTAGATGTCATTTTAAGAAATACCGACAATCCAGAAGAAGGGACTGTTACTGCCGATTATCCGCTAAAGGGCGGTGCTTATTTTGATGTATTAAGTTTCCATTCCTATCCGCATATCGACGGAAGTGTCCGACAATGGGATAACAGTATTTGGGGATTCAAATATCAAAGGCATTCTGATGCAGCAGTAGCTGGTTTTGTCAAACGAAAAAAAGAATTTGAAACGGTGTTAAATAAATATGGCTATGATGGGCAACAATTCCCAAAAAAAGAATGGATTTGTACCGAAAGTACTATACCGAGAGTAAAATTTGAAGATAATATGGGTTCTGAAATAGCGCATACGAATTACATTATTAAATCGCTAGTCGCTGCTCAAAAAGAAGGGCTGCATCAATATCATATCTATACGATGGCGGATTCTAAGAAAGTAGTAGATGCCAAAGGATCTTATGATTTAATGGGTTTATTCTATGCCCTTGAAGGGAATGAACCTTACAAACACACCCCAACCGTGGGTGGTATCTCTTACAAAACAACTTCTGAATTATTATTTGGTTGGCGTTATGATGCCGAACAAACAGCTCGACTTAAGTTACCCCATAATGTGGATGGTGCGGCATTTAGAAATGAGGTTGGCCATTACACTTATGTACTTTGGGCAAAAACCACGACTGATGAAAATGAATTAATTTCAACTACTTATGCTGTTCCCGAAGTCTTAAAACTTGGCGAACTAGATAGAATGGAATGGGATTTTGCCAAAACAAAACAGATTAAAAAGATAGATGCCACCTACTTACAATTAAATGGGTCGCCAAGTTTTTTTCGACCGACTATTGAGCAGACCATTTCTGTGGAAACATTAAGACCTTATATTGGAATTGATTCTTCAAAAGATTTTAGTCTATTATTACCTAATTCAGGAACCGTTACTATTAAATTGATTGATAATAAAGGGGCTATTATTACTACTTTATTGAGTGATAAAAGTTTAACTGCTGGCACCCATAAATTCCCATTGACTATTAAACAAACTGGTGTTTATTTTATCCAAACTTCTGTAAATGGACAAGTGACTGTTCAAAAGGTTGTCTTGCAATAGGTATAAAATACAGGAATGAAATATAAATAAATGTTATTATTTTGAGTGTGCATTTTTTTCTTTAGACAAGGCTAAAAACGCAGGCATAGCCGTAGCTATGGCGAGTATTTTCAACGCAGTATAAAGGAAAAATACCGCTCTAAAAGTAATAGTTATTTTTATTTCATTCCTTAGTATTTTAATACTATTTAATTACTTTTACGCCATTCTTCATCAAATCAATCGTAAAAAATTATGGCTAATCAAAGAACGTATGACATTATAGTATGGGGTGCTTCTGGGTTTACTGGAAGGCTGGTAGCAGAATATTTGTTTGAGCAATACGGGGTCAATGGCTCCATAAAATGGGCAATGGCAGGTAGAAATAAATCAAAACTAGAAACGGTTAGAGCCGAAGTGGCCAATGATTCTATCCCTTTAGTGATTGCTGATAGCCAGGACATGGATAGTTTAGATAACATGACCAAAAGTGCTACCGTTATTTGCACAACCGTTGGTCCTTATGCTAAATATGGTGATAAGTTGGTGGAAGCATGTATTAAAAACCAAACACATTATTGTGATTTAGCAGGAGAGGTACAATGGATGCGCAGAGTCATTGACAAACATCATGAAACTGCTAAAGCCAATGGCACTAAAATTGTCCATACTTGTGGTTTTGATTCTATCCCTTCTGATATGGGCGTTTATTTTATGCAACAAGAAGCCATGAAACAAACAGGAAAACCTGCTAAAAAAATTGAAATGCGGGTGAAAGCGATGAAAGGTGGAATGAGTGGTGGCACCTATGCCAGTATGAGTCAGATGAAAGTAGAAGCGGAAAAGGATAAAAGTATTTATGGTATTCTGGCAGACCCTTATTGTTTGAATCCAGCGGGGGAACGTAGTGGTCCAGATAGAAAAGATTTAATGAAAGTTGTTTATGATGAAACTGCCAAAAGTTGGATTATGCCTTTTGTTATGGCAGGGATTAATACTAGAGTTGTACGAAGAAGTAATGCCTTAGCTGATTATCCTTACGGCAAAGATTTTCAATATGATGAAGCCATGTTAACAGGAGATGGTTTCGGAGGAAGAATGAAAGGACTAGCAACTGCTGGGGTAATGGGGGTTGTCATGATGGCAAAACCGGGTACTCTATTAAAGAGAGGTGTTGATGCCATGTTACCAGAACCAGGAGAAGGCCCAAATGCCAAAGAGCGAAAAAATGGCTTTTATAACCTACTATTTAATGCGACGCTTGCAGATGGTTCGATGGCGAATGGAAAAGTGACAGGCGATATGGATCCTGGTTATGGTTCTACTTCCAAAATGTTAGCGGAATGTGCTATTTGTTTAGCTATTGATGATATTCCTGATATGGGCGGTATGTTAACGCCTGCGGTAGCTATGGGTGATGCCTTATTAAAGCGTTTGCAAGATAATGCTGGTTTGACTTTTAGTTATAAATCATAATGGTTTGATGGCTATATTGTTGTTCCTATTATAGAATAATTAGCGCGTCAGCTAAAAAATGATAATTATCCGTGTTAAATAAATGAACAGGGATGAATAATAACACAGATAGTTTGACTTTAAAAATCAAATAATAAATATTCAGAATATCAATTATTTATCGCTTGTCTAATATAGCCATTTTAACAATAAACAATTCTATAATTTGAAAAAAGGTTTAATCCTATCCATTTTAATCAATCTTGTTTTAGTAGGTGCATTGGGTTATTTAGTCCAAAGATTAGGGGGCATTAAATTTATGATACATCGAATTACGGCTGGCGGCTTAGCTGGCGTGTATGAAAATAGAACGAATTTGTTTGAACATTTATCCTTACCGAAAGGCAGTATTATTTTTTTAGGAGACAGCATTACCGAATATGGTCAATGGGAAGAATTATTAAACCATCCAGCAGTAAAAAATAGAGGCATTGCTGGTGATACTACTTGGGGTTTATTGCGTCGATTGAAAGGTATTACTGCTTCCGAACCCAAGGCTATTTTTTTGATGATTGGTATCAATGACTTCTTATTTACTGATGAAAAAGAAATCGTTGAAAATTACACCAAAATTGTTCAGCGAATAAAATTGGAAGCACCTAATAGTCAATTATTTATTCAAAGTGTTTTACCCGTGAATAGTGCTGTTAAGCAAACTGTTTTTGATAATCAAGCAATTGTATCTTTAAATAATTCGATACAACAATTAGCTAAAAAAGAAGGGCTAACTTATCTAAATATACATCAACAATTATTGGATAGTCAGGGTGTTTTAAAAGCAGGATATACTGCCGATGGTGTGCATATTAATGGGGGTGCTTATATGATTTGGAAAGAAATGGTTATGCCTTATGTCAATAGATTGAAATAGCCTAGCAGGAAATACAACTATGAAAATCCTAATCATCAGTAACTATAAAGACGCCTATAATTCTGTCCGACCAGAAGGGGAAATATTTATAGGTTTACAAAAATTAGGTTTTCAGTTAACCATTATGACACAAGCAGATGCCCCTTTTGTTGTCGAGTTCAAAAAAGCAGGTATTTCCATTATTGATTTCCATCCTAGCAAAAAAATTAGTTGGACTGCTATTCAATTTATCCGACAAGCACTTAAAAAAAAGAAATACGATATTCTACATTTATTCAATAGCAAAGCCATTTCTAATGGAAATTTTGCGGCAATAGGACTTCCTGTAAAAGTTTTAGTGTATAGAGGGGTAATTGGTGGTAGTGCTTGGTACGCTCCAAATGCTTACTTAAAACATTTCCATCCTAGGGTTGATGGTATCACCGCAGTCTCTAAAGGGGTGCAAACATATTTGCAAAAACAGCTTTTTTGGAATAAGGGAAAGGTGACGCAATTTTACAAAGGTCAAGATTTAGCGTGGTACAAAGACATACAACCAACGGACTTAGGTGAATTCAATATCCCTAAAGCTGCTTGCGTCATTACTTGTATTGCCAATAATCGAAGCTGGAAAGGCATTAACTATTTAATCCAATCAACTAATTATCTTCGAGCCAACTTACCCATTCATTTCCTATTGATTGGAAGAAGAATGGATACTAAAGAAAACCTCGCTTTAATTAAATCTAGCCCCTACTCCACTCATATTCATTTAACAGGCTATAGAAAGGATGTCTTACAATTATTAGCTGCTAGTACTGCTTATATCCAACCCTCTAATAAAAATAGAGAAGGCTTAGGAAAGGCTATTTTGGAAGCTATGAGTTTGGGTATTCCACCCATAGTTACCAATTCTGGTGGCCCACCAGAATTTGTAGCACATGGACAGTCAGGGTTAGTCATACCTAGCAAAAATCCTCAAGCAATCGCCCAAGCCATTCAACAATTATTTGATAATATTCCCTTTAGCCTGCAACTAGGCAAAGGGGCAAAACAAGTGATAGCCAATAAAATGAGTATAGAGAAATCTATTTCCACTTTAAAAGAGATTTACAAAAACGCTATAAATTCCTAGGTTTCACCCTAAAAACTAAACTATAATCCCAAAAATCTCGTTCTTAAACTACCTTGGTATAAAAAAATTAATAATCCTTAAAAAAAGTTGGTTAAACTAATATAAATTTGTATTTTTAAAATAAATTGTTTTATTAATGCAAGAAATACAATATTAACAATCATCTTTCAAAAGGGCTTTAATAAAATAAAGCCAATTAGCTATTGTTTAATAACGAACTTAGATTTAGCCAAAATTGAGAAATATGAAGACTTTTTGGATTGCTTTAATTGCTTCTGCCTTGAGTGCTATTTTTTCGGTAGGTCTATATAGAATGATAGATACACCGAAAGAGGTAATCATTAAAGAAACCATTCCAGCAAGATATACCAATTATACAGATGAATTACTTTCTGGAGAAAAACAACGAAGATTTATCTCTTCTTCTCCAACTAATTTCATTGCTGCCGCCAATAATGCGACACCTGCGGTGGTAAATATAAAATCTTCCAAGGGAGGAGATTATTTCTGGGAAAGCTTGAGTGCTTCTACTGGTTCTGGGGTAATTATTTCCCCCAATGGGTACATCGTTACCAATAATCATGTGATAGAAGAAGGAAAAGTTTTTAGGGTCACCTTACATGACAAACGAGAATTTAATGCCAAATTGGTAGGAACTGATCCATCTACCGACTTAGCTTTACTTAAAATAAATAGTGCAGATCTTCCTTTTTTGCCTTTTGGAAATTCTGACTCTTTACAAACAGGAGAATGGGTATTAGCAGTTGGGAATCCATTTAATTTAGAATCTACCGTAACAGCAGGTATTGTAAGTGCTAAAGGTCGAAATATCTCTATTTTAGAAGATGCTTATTCTATAGAATCTTTTATACAAACCGATGCCGCCGTCAATCCAGGAAATAGTGGTGGTGCCTTAGTCAATACAAATGGAGAATTGATTGGCATTAATACCGCTATTATTACAAGATCAGGAAAATATGAAGGCTATTCCTTTGCCATTCCAGCTGATTTAGTTAGAAAAGTGATTAGGGATATACGTGATTTTGGGGTTGTTCAGCGAGGTATTCTAGGGGTAAGTATTGCCGCCGTTACAGATAATACGGCTAAGAGATTAAGTTTAAAAACCGTAGAAGGCGTATTGATTACAAAGGTTACAGAAGGTGGTGGCGCAGATGATGCAGGTATAGAAAAAGATGATGTGCTGGTCTCTATTAATAATGTATCGACAAGTTCTATGCCCGAATTACAAGAACAAGTAGCCCGTTTTCGACCTGGTAATAAAATAAAAGTAGGTTTTATTCGAGATGGTGTAAAAAAGGTGACAACCATTGTATTAAAAAATAGAGGAAATACCACAGAATTAGTCAATGCTAGAAAAGGAAAAGTACTGGAAGATTTAGGTTTTGAATTAAGAAATTTAACTCGGGCAGAGCAAAAACGAGTTCAGGCTAATGGCGTTTATGTTAAGAGTATCTATAAAAATAGCTTGATTGAAGAAACCAATATGGAATTGGGTTTTATCATTACCTCTATTAATGATCGCCCTGTAGAGAATATAGATGATGTCGTAGTGGCTTTAGGCGATAAAAATGGATTAGTGATGCTCGGTGGTGTATATGAAGAATATGATGGGGAATATTATTACGAATTTAGGAAATAATGTTTCTAAATAAATCTACAAAAAAGGTCATTATTTAGCGGAGTCCGTAGGTTTCTTCTGTCTTTTCCAGACTACGATATAGGTAGTTTTTAACTATCTATGTATATTTCGGCAGTCTTCGACTGTTGAGGAGTGTTCTAATTTTAGTAGATTCAGTTGCTTTGAATAAACAACTTTCGTTAAAAACGAAAAAAATATGGATTTGTAGATAAAATCTACAAATATCGGCATATAGTCTCCAGACTAGAAATATCGAAACAGAAACATGGAGAGAAAAAATCTTAAATCAAACCTGTTTCACCGCATCAATTTTCTTCAAGGTTCGCCTAATTTGTCGGGTATGTCGATCTACATGTATATTAAAAAAAGACAACATATTGGACAAAGTCATTTTACCTGATAAAGGATGCTTGTACAAATCTTTTGTATAATAATCATCAGGCAAGCTTTCCAAATAGGCTTCTAATTCCCCACGCTGGGTTTTCCATTGTTTGGCAACTTCCCAAAAAGTCAAATCTGTAGCTAAGGCTTCTCCACTAACTTTTTCTGGTGCTTTGATTTTAATAGGACTTGTTAAGGCCATATTTAAAAAAATTGAGCGAAAGCTAGACATTACATTGGCATTCGCTAGTTCGGGTTCATAACTCAATTTTTTCTTCACATAAGAAACCGCTCCTTCCTCCGCCTTCATCAAATGCTGCATGATTTGTAAAACGGACCACTCCTTAGCACTCGGCTGCTCGTTTAATTTATTATCACTATAAGTTTTTAAATCTCTTAATAATAGTGTTAATTTTTGATCTAAATTCTTTAAATGAAGGCTAGATTTCTTATCCATTGAGTCTTAGTTCAGTTGATAATAAGTGTTTCGTTATAAATGCCTAAATCCATAAACATATCCGTAAAGTACATTTATTTATACCTGAAAGTCAAATATTTAATCCGCTAAAATAAGTATACATTAATAATTGACAGTAGTGTTAGTGTTATAAAAGAAAAAAGTCCATTGGTCTGCTTGTTCTTCAATTATCTTAGAGGTAGGTTTCCCTGCACCATGTCCCGCATCTGTAGCTATTCGAATTAATACTGGTTTTTCTCCTTCATGTGCATTTTGTAAAGCAGCTGCAAATTTAAAAGAATGTGCAGGCACTACTCTATCGTCATGATCTCCTGTAGTCACCATTGTTGCAGGATAGCTAGTTCCCTTTTTTAAATTATGCAATGGAGAATAATTCAATAAATTATCAAAATGTTCCGCCTCATCACTAGAACCGTATTCCACCGCCCAAGCATACCCAATCGTAAATTTATGGTAACGTAGCATATCCAAAACACCAACAGCAGGAAAAGCCACCGCAAATAACGCTGGTCTTTGAGTCATACAAGCGCCCACCAATAATCCACCATTAGAACCACCAGCAATAGCTAATTTTTTAGACTGCGTATATTTTTCTATTATTAAATATTCTGCTGCTGCTATAAAATCATCAAAGACATTTTGTTTTTGGTGCAACATACCTCCTTGATGCCAGGCTTCCCCATATTCCCCTCCTCCTCTCAAATTTGGCATGGCATAAACGCCTCCATTTTCCAATAAAACAAACCTAGAAGCACTAAAGTTAGGGGTTAAATTTACATTAAATCCACCATAACCATACAAAAAAGTGGGGTTGTTTCCATCAAGCACCAAGCCTTTTTTATGCACCAGAAACATAGACACCTGCGTACCATCCTTGCTCGTATAAAAAACCTGCTTTTCCTCGAATTGAGTAGGATCAAACTTTAAATCCATTTCAAAGAATGGCGTTGAAAGTCCTTTTTCTACATCGTAAATAAAAATAGTCCCTGGATAAACAAAAGAAGTAAAAGAATAAAATAATTGGGTTACTTCCTTTTTATCCGAAAAACCTAATACGGAACCTAAACCGGGTAATTGAATCTCCTTTTCAAAGTTTCCTTGGTCATCTAATTGATGAATGCGGCTAGTTGCATGCTGCAAATATTCAGCGAACAATTTTCCCCCTCCTTTAGTTACCTTTTGTAATAGGTCCTTTTTTTCAGGGATAATTTCTACCCAATTCTCAGGCTCGAAATTATTTATATCCACTTCTACCAAACGATATTTAGGCGCTCCAAAATCAGTATGCACTAAAAATTTTCCATTTTTATGTCTAACAACGTTGTTTTTATGAGCATATCCAGCAAATATCTTGATAAATTCCGCTTTGGAATTGGTCAAATTCTTGTATAATAATTCATAGCCATCTGTCCCTAAAGCGGCATACATGACCAAATATTTTTCATCTTCCGTAACCGTACAATAATGATTAGGCTCTGGTTTGTCTTCATCTCTAAAAACCAAAATATCTGTTGCCTGTTCGGTTCCTAATTCATGATAATAAACAGAATGGAATATATTTTTCTCACTCAATTCACCGCCATCTTTAGCAGGCGGAAATCGACTATAATAAAAACCATTTTTATACCAAGCTGCACCTGAAAACTTAACCCATTGGATAATATCTGGTAGTTTTTTGCCCGTTGCCACTTCCATTATATGGATTTCTTGCCAATCCGAACCAGCCTGAGATTGTGCATAAGCCAAGTACTTATTATCTTTTGAACTACCTAAAAGAGTAATAGCCACCGTTCCTTTTGTTGATAATTCATTCGGATCAATAAAAATAGACGGTTCTCCCTCCAAGCCTTTTTGTCGATAAATAACAGCTTGATTTTGCAAACCTTCATTTTTATAATAAAAAAAATAGGCCCCAACTTTTATTGGACTATACATTTTAGGAAAATCAAATAATTTGCTATATCGGGTAGCAATAGCCTCTCGATAAGGGATATTATTTAAATAATCAAAGGTTACTTTATTTTGAGCCTTTACCCAATCTTCCACTTCTGTCGCACAATCATCCTCTAGCCAGCGATAGGGATCTTCAATCAAAGTCCCGTGATAATCATCAACTTGTTTCGCTTTTCTAGAAACAGGATAAATAAGCGAAGTACTATTTTTTTTCGTCACTATTAAGTTAATTAAAATTACAAATTTATTATACCATAAATTAAAATATCCTTCAATGCCTATATTTTACTTAATTAATATTTGGAATACGATAAGATAGTACTAATTTTACGCCTCATCCCTAAATACACTTACTTTTATTTACCTATTCCATTTTATTGAGGGTATCTCATTAAAGAGTCTTATTTTCAGCTGTTATTGAAAACAACTTTTATTAATGAAAAATATTGCAGTATAACCCCGTTAAAGATAATCATGTGTTTAGGTTAAAAGTGAAGAAGGAGCGACTATGCAGCACCCTCCTTGCATAGTCGCATTTTAATATTTATAATTTATAGCAACCGATCCATATTCACAATAATAGCCCCTGCTTTTTCCATTTCTTTCCACGCCTTTTTAACAGCCTTTTCCTCCCAACCTCCACAAGCATCTTGAATAACTACGGCCTTATAGCCAAGTGCTAAGGCATCTAAAACGCTGTGTTTTATTCCTGTTTCTATGCCTAATCCTGCTACAAAAATTTGTTTGCTTTCTATTGAATTTAAATAGGCATCCAATCCTGTATCTCGTCGTTTATCTACATCGTAAAAAGCACTATAATTATCAATATTATCTACGATTCCCTGATGAATAGTGTGGGTTATTTTTGAATTATCTAAGGAAGGATAAAAATGAGCGCCAAAAGAATCGGTCACACAATGAAACGGCATTAATTGCTGATCAAGCCCGTCGATACTCATTGTTTGACCAATTTTTCGCCACAAATGATTACCAGCAAAACTTATATGATTAGCTGGATGCCAATCAATCGCTGCAACTATATGGTCAAATTTAGTCATTAAGGTATTCACTTTTTCAATAACCAAATCTCCATTAGGCACTTCTACCGCCCCTCCAGGGCAGTAATCTATTTGTAAATTTTGCAGTATTAATGCACTATTTTTTAACATACTTTACTTTTATTTTTTACAGCTCAGAGAGCTATCTTCCTTTGAGGTTTTGTAAAAGTCTCTTATTTTAATAAACAATAATTCGTAAGTAAATAGTTTAAAGCAATCAAACAATTACAACAAAAGATTCAAAAAGTTACAAAGATTATTTTTTGCAAATTGAGACTTTTATCTCATTATGAACTAAAACCAACCCCTTAATTGTACTCTAGCCAATCCTTCTGAAAAATCTCTTACATCGACATAATCGGGCGAAATAGCTAAATCTCCCTTATTATTAATAAATCCAATACCTTCTCTAAAAGCGGCCCTTGACATCCCTTCTTGAAAACTCCAAATTAAACCAAAATGAGCAGGTGTTAACTCGTTTCCATTTTCATCTAGAAATCCGTATAAATAACCAATTCTATATCCTGCAATTCCTTCTGAAAAAGTGTCTATTTGGTCGTATTTTCGTTTCGTTATTTGCTCCCCTTTTGTATTAATTAAACTAAATTTTCCTGCATCTTCTACAATCCACAAATTATTATTCGCATAGAATAATTGGTTGTAATTGGGTTTCACCACAAAAGTTCCTTTTGCATTAATTAAGCCATATTTTCCGTTAAGTTTTGCCCCAGCAAATCCATTCGAAAAATCCGTACAATTTTCGTATTTCCCTTGAAGCATTTCCTTACCCTTTTCATTTAAATACACATAGTTTTTCTCTAATCTTACTCGTATAAGCCTTTCTACTAAATCGCCTACTCTTCGATATTTAATCGGAATTACAATAACTCCATCTTTATCAATCAAACCATATTTATTGTCCTTTTTTACTTTTGCCAAACCATTCTTAAACGCATATGCTTTTTGGTAAGTAGCTGGTATTTTTTTATTTCCTAATCTGTCAATGAAGCCATAATTAATCCCAGAACGATAAACCGTTAATCCTTCAGAAAATTCAATCAATTCTTCGAAAGTTGGTTCAATTACCCAACTTCCCTTTTTATTGATGAAGCCCATTTTATTGTCAAAAGTTTGCACCCTAGCTAAATTCTCTTCAAAAGCCCAAGCAGCTTTAAAAGATAAGGGAATAACTATTTTTCCTTTTTGGTCAATATATCCCCATTTTCCGCCTTTCCTAACAGCAGCTAATCCTTCATGAAAATTTCGATTATCATCAAATTGCGGTTCAATAATCGTTTTCCCAGCTTGATTGATATAGCCCCATTTTATTTCCGTTGGGAAATAATCGTTAGCAACTTTTATTTTAGGATTGACAGTTGATACTCCTTCCTGTATACAAGAATGGAATAAGCATAGTGCCAATAAAAAAAACAGGATATTCTGGCAATTCATAATGGCTAAATTAAGTTTTAATTTACATTTTTACCAACCTTAACTTTAGAATAAGTACTTGTACAAAATTAATCGACACTTTAGAAAGAGGGTAATGAGTTGATGAGTTCCTAAGATAAATGAGGTAAACAAAGCGTTTTAGACCAAATGCTAGGCTCATAAACTCATAAATCTTATTAACTTAGTATTCCCCAAAAGTGTTGAATATTTCTGCTCAGGTACTTAGGTCATCAGATAAAAAACTGATATTATTAAATTAAATAATGCACCTAAAATCCGTTGGGAAATTTAATCCATTGGGTATATTTTTCACCCAACGGATTATTATTAGTTTTTTATCTAATGCTCTAAAGTTACTTACTTCCCTACAAAGTCAGGTTATAAACCAGCACCACTACGCAAGTTGCCAGGTTAATATTTTGGATTTAGCTTTAAGAGGACAAAAATCTTCTTACACTCTCTTATTTGTCATCTTAAATTAAATTCCAATTGGTAATTCTATTTTTTCTGTCCCAAAGATATTATATTTGGTATTTTTTAGAATTAATGATAACAATGGATTTAGGGCAAAGAACAAAAAACTACCAAAATATTAATAAATTTTCTCATACATAAAGTATCTTTTATTTTTAGTACCAGTTTAACTTTATGCCCTGAATCCCAAACCCAATATTACATCTTCATTTAAACTCATCAAAAAATATGTTAAACCTTTCTTGTATTTTAGAGAATAGTGCTCGCCAGTATCCGACGAAGGATGCTTTTACTTTTATGGATGCTACATTAAACTATGCTCAAGTAAATGGAGCAGCTAACCAAGTAGCCAATGGATTAAGAGCTAAAGGTATCCAACCAGGTGACAAGGTTGCTTTAAGTTGTTTTAATTTACCTTATTTCCCAATTATCTATTTTGGTATTTTAAAAGCAGGAGCGACGGTTGTGCCTTTGAGTGTTTTATTAAAAAAGGATGAAATTGCTTACCATTTATCAGATAGTGATGCTAAGGCTTATTTCTGTTTTGTAGGAAATGCAGATTTACCAATGGGCACTATGGGACATGCAGGATTTAAGGATGCACCAGACTGTGAGCATTTCTTTATGATTATGCCAAAACCTGAAATGCCTTCAACTATTGAGGGTACAGAAACTTTGGGTTCTCTAATGGCTGGTCAATCTCCAGTAGCAGAATCCGCTCAATCTGATCCTAATGATACGGCAGTCATCATCTATACTTCTGGTACAACTGGTAGACCAAAGGGGGCAGAACTATCCCACTCTAATTTGATGTTAAATTGTATTTTATCAACTGATTTAGGAAAGGTTGATAAAAATGATAATGTATTAATTGTCCTGCCGCTTTTCCATATTTTTGCCATGACCTGTTGTATGAATGCCGCCATCTATAAAGGCGCTCATTCGGTATTATTACCAAGATTTGATGCAGAAGCAGTCTTTGGCTTAATGCAAAAACATAGCATTAATATTTTTGCAGGTGTCCCTACTATGTATTGGGGCTTAGTAAATTATAAAGACGATAAATTTGATTATGATGCCATTTCTAAAAACTTAAAAGTTTGTATGGCTGGTGGTGCATCTTTACCAGTTCAAGTATTACACGACTTTGAAAATAGATTTAATGTAGAAATTTTAGAAGGGTACGGGATGTCAGAGGGATCACCTATTGTTACCTTCAACCACATGGGAGAAGAAAGAGTCCCTGGAAGTATCGGTCGCCCAGTTTGGGGAGTAGAAGTCAAATTAGTTGATGATGATGGAAAGGAAGTACCAATCGGTGAAAAAGGAGAATTATGGTATAGAGGACATAACGTTATGAAAGGTTATTATAAGCGGCCAGAAGCCAATGCAAAAACAATCACAGATGGTTGGTTGCATTCAGGAGATGTAGCTGTTAAGGATGATAAAGGACGCTATTATATCGTTGACCGAACGAAAGATATGATTATCCGAGGAGGACTAAATGTTTACCCAAGAGAAGTAGAAGAAGTAATGATTAAGCATGATGCGGTTTCTTTAGTAGCGGTTACAGGTGTCCCTGATCCTAAGATGGGAGAAGAGATTAAGGCTTATGTAGTATTAGCAGATGGTGCTTCTGCTACTCCAGCAGAATTAATTGCTTATACTAAAGGTAATTTAGCTGCCTATAAATACCCTCGTCAGGTAGAAATTATTGATGCGTTGCCAATGAGTGCAACAGGCAAGATTTTGAAGAAAGAGTTGCGAAAAATGGAAGCAGAAAAATCTAAAGAGCCACAAGATTTGACTAAAATAGAAGGTATTGGGCCGAAAATTGCCGAAATCTTAAATACCGCTGGTATTAAAAATTATGGTCAACTAGCTAGTACAGATACCGCAAGAGTTAAGGAAATTTTGTCAGAAGCAGGTGGTAGATTTGCTTCGCATGATCCAACTACTTGGGGTGGTCAAGCACAATTGGCTGCAGAAGGAAAATGGGAACAATTGCAGAAATGGCAAGATATTTTAGATGGTGGGAAGGCAGTTGCTTAATTGCCCTTTAGCTTATAACCAGGTGAGTCAGTCCAAATAATCGACACTTTTGGACGCCTCTTAGGATAAATATTAAAACAGCCATTTGCATATTTTGTAGATGGCTGTTTTGTTTTATAAGAACAATTAGTAAGAATTTACAGATACCAAACTTTTCGACTGTGACTCTTTGTGGCTATTTTTTTCTTGGGAAGTACCAATAGCTAAGTCTTTTCCAATAGTAAAATAAAAAGTAGTCCCTATCCCAAAATTAGAATCGGCCCAAATATTTCCCTTATGTAATTTTACAATATGCATACAAGTCGCTAAACCAATACCTGAACCTTCGTATTCTGATTGGTTATGCAATTTTTTAAAGGGGGCGAATATTTTTTCTTGATGCTCTTTTTTTATGCCAATCCCATTATCTTTTATGGAAAAAACCCAATTGGTTTCCTCTTCTTTAGCTTCGATTTTCAATTTAAGTTGTTCCCCTTTTTTTCTAAATTTAATCGCATTGGAAATTAAATTCTGAAACAGTTGGTTCATTTTAACTGGAATTACTGGTATCTCTGGCAATTTTCCAATATTAATTACAACGCCACTTGTGTCCACTTGATCTTTTAAATCGAATAAAACACTATTGAGTAATTGAGCTAAATTTGCTTTTGTATAGGTTATATCTACTTCTTTTTTAAGTTTGGCAAAAGCCAATAAATCTGTTATTAATAAATTCATTTTACTACTTCCTGCAATAATGAATTGCAACATTTGAGTAGTCTCCTCGTCCAATACATCCTGTGTTTTTAAATGACTTTGTAAGAGATTGGCAAAATTATTAACAGTCCGTAGTGGTTGTTTGAGGTCATGAGAAGTAATGTAGGCAAATTCTTCTAATTCCATGTTACTTCTGCGCAAGTCATCTTGTGTTTGTTCAAGTAATTTAGATTGTTTTCCTAATTTATCCACATGAACTTTTAGAGAAGCTTCATTTGCCTTCAATTGTCTAACTAACCTTTTATTTTGAAAGTAAAAAATAGAAAAAATACCAAAGGTAAAAAAAGCGATTACTAAGCCACCTGTTACATAATAGTTTTTGTCAAACAATAAGGTTTGACTCCTATAAAATAAGTCCACTTCAGGCGTATCAATAATCACCCACATATAAAATAAGTAGACTAAATAGGCCAAAAACCAGCACAAACCAGACCGATAATCAAGAAGAGCAAATCCTATGAGTGGAATAAGCGACATAGATAAAGTATCCATCGAATAAACCCCTCCGGTTTGTAAGGATAGATTTCCTAAAATGATTGCCCAAATACAGATATACAAATTCCCAACTAAATCTTTTTTACCAGTATATTTCAATAAAAAAAGAAGGGAAACATTGATTCCTGCTACAAGAAAAAAAGGCGTATTGTCCTTTACTAGGCTCAACAAATAAAGAGTGCCGAGAATTAAGCAGCTGAAAATGGTAAAAAATATAAAGCATTGTAATATTCTAATACTTGTAATTTCCCCTTCTTCAATATTTTTAGGTAGAAACCTATCTAACATTTTAAGTATGTTTAGTTATTCACACTAGGGAAAGTTTTATTACTTCTTACTTAGTAGTCTGTCCAGTTAATACTGTCGGTATCTTTTGATAAAATATTGCCGATAACTTCGTTAAAATTTATTTCCGTAGCGACGGCTATGCAAAGAAATTTTGCCTTGTTCTCGACAAATTTTATGACAAAATCTACCCGTCACTATTAACTGGACAGGCTACTTAGAATCAATAATACTTTTGCAAAAATAATTCCATGTTTCAGTTTGTTATCCTTTTACTAATACTAGCCTTTTCTTTTTTAATAAAATTAATTTGTTCTGCTATCAATACTATTATAGTAATCCCAAAATTTTTTATTAAAGGCATATCCAATATTCTGCTTTGTTTTCCCAATTCTAGTAACAATACTTGGAGAACCAACTAAAGCAATAAGCAATGTCTTAAGAGGAGTAAAAACAGCTACATAATAAGGAAATGGTCTTTTCAAATCATCAAATTGATCGTCCGTTATTATCCACGATTCAATTCCAGTTGTATTGACCCTATCTGTATTTCCATACCTAAGAAAAAATAGAGGTTTATCTTTTAAATTTGTTTGCTCCTTCTTTTTAACAAAAGAAACTTCATCCATTCTATTATTCAAAATATAGGCAGTAGTAGTATCATAAATAAATGCAAATTCAGAGAAATGATAATCCTTTTCAAAACCTTTCCACAATTTGTCTACTAGAATCTCTCTTTTTGCTTCGGCAAATTCGATTGTATTCTTGATTCTCTTTTTCTGCTTATCTTTCGTTTTCGGATTTTTTAATTCCTCTTTTAATCGTTCTATTTTTTTATGATTTCCAGGTATCACGACGATTAATACCCCATTTTTCAATTCGTTGATAGCCTTTACTGCATCAAATTGAGCAATCATTTGATTTGGCAAGAAAAAAAGGAAAATTATAATTAACTGATGTTACGCAAAGTAAAATTAATCAGCACCAAAGGTGCAATATATCATAGCATTGGGTGTAAACCCAATGATTTTAGAAAGCAATACCAGGAAG
>CAZXYA010000084.1:0-22129 GCA_964644655.1 uncultured Saprospiraceae bacterium
AAAACGTCCTGAATTTCGGTAAAATCAGGGCTTAATTCTTTCACGAACCATTGAACCAATGACTTTAGTTTATAGTTCCTTTTATTAGTAAATAAGTTACTCTACTCGGCAATACACCCCTTCAATAGCAAAACCAACTTCAACTCCAAAAATAAACGAGAAGAATGCCGATTAATTCCAAAATTTCATTTTGAAAACTTGCCAAATTTGAATTTGAGGTTGGAATTGAAATTGAGATTAATTTTTTTAGAAGAACCAATCAATTCTACCCTCTGCGCCCTAGACCCTATACTGAATAATTATAACATATTATAATTGACTTCTGGTCGTTTCTAAATGATTGGGAGGAATTAAAAAAAAGCCTTACTTTTACTATAATTCAAATATGTGTTTATTTTTTTCAAAAAAAACTACAAAAAGTTTTGTTTTTCTAAACAAATACTTTACTTTTGTGTAAGTGAAAACAAATAATTGATTTAATAAGTTAAAATATTGCTGATAATGTCTAAAGAAAGAGATAATAAACTAAAAGCACTCCAATTAACAATGGACCGATTGGAGAAAACTTACGGAAAAGGTACCGTAATGAGACTTGGAGACAAACAAGTCGTACAAGTTGAAACTATCCCAACAGGCTCATTAGGACTAGATATTGCTTTAGGGATACAAGGTTTTCCAAAAGGAAGAGTTGTTGAAATATATGGCCCAGAATCTTCTGGTAAAACAACTTTAGCCATTCATGCTATTGCAGAAGCTCAAAAGAAAGGTGGAATTGCTGCCTTTGTAGATGCAGAACATGCCTTTGATCGGTTTTATGCTGAAAAATTAGGGGTAAATGTAGATGAATTATTAATTGCTCAGCCAGATAATGGAGAGCAAGCCTTAGAAATTACAGAAAATTTAATTCGTTCTGGTGCGATTGATATTATTGTAGTGGATTCAGTTGCAGCTTTAGTACCAAAAGCAGAAATTGAAGGAGAGATGGGAGATTCTAAAATGGGTTTACAAGCTCGTTTAATGTCTCAAGCACTTAGAAAATTAACAGCCATTATAGGTAAAGCAGGTACTTGCTGTATTTTCATTAACCAATTAAGAGAAAAAATTGGCGTGATGTTCGGTAATCCTGAGACAACTACTGGTGGTAACGCTTTAAAATTCTATGCTTCTGTACGCTTAGATATTAGAAGGAGTGGAGCGGCGATTAAAGACAAGGAAGGCAATATTGTTGCCAACCATGTAAAAGTAAAAGTAAAGAAAAACAAATTAGCACCTCCGTTTAGAGAAGCGGAATTTGATATTACTTATGGAAAAGGAATTTCTAAAGTAGGGGAGATTGTCGATTTAGGAGTAGCGCACGATATTATCAAAAAGAGTGGTGCTTGGTATGCTTATGCTGATGCCAAAATTGCTCAAGGTAGAGAAGCTGCCAAACGATTCATGGAAGATAATCCAGAAGTAGCTCTAGAAATTGAACAAAAAGTAAAAGCGATTATCTTAGACCTTCCAGTTGAAGAAGAGAAAAAGGCAGTCGCAGCCGCAGCAGAATAACTGATAAAAAATATCAAGATAAAACAAAAGCGCTAACAAATTTAATTTTGTTAGCGCTTTTTGTATGCTATGATTTTAACCTTTTAGCCGCCAAAAGCAGCATTTTCAAAAAAGGGCATGATTTCAAATTTCTATTCTATTCTTTCACCAAAGTCACTTCTGTCATTCCATACATTAAGCGATTAATATCATCTGCATTCAATTCTAATTTTCCTTTAATGGTAACTGCCTCAGCAGTATATTCAATAGCTTCTTTAGAAAAAACTTCCATTACTGTTTCTGGTCCTGCACCGCCACAGAAAAAACACATGTTATAAGGAAAGGCAGAAAAGATGAATTCTTTATGGCTTTTATACCCTTCAACTGGAATAATGTACCCCTTAATAGTTACTTCTTTTCCTTCTAAAGCTTTAATATCTTTACTAAAAACAGGTACATCGATTTTAAAACCCATCAATTCGTCGTACTCTTTTTTGAAAGTAATTTTAGCCAGAGTCTTCCACATATTAGGCGCTTTGGCTTCTTTTGCGACTTTCGTTGTTTCTACCGCATCCTGTGCTTGTATGCCTCCTACTGAAAAAACAGCTAAAAGGGCAAATAAAAATAATTTTTTCATTTATAAATTTTATTTAATTTTAATTTAAGGATAGTTATTTCCTACTTATGACAGTAACAAACGAACACAAGGTACTATTTTAGTCTAGGTAAAACTTTTAAAAAGCTGTTAAAGTTTTAAATAAAGCGTATTTTGAAGGATAAAAAGACATAAATTATTTCGGTTTTTTCGATGTGCAGCGGCAAAAACACGTAGAGTTTTGAGGAGGAAATGGATTTTTTGTAAGATAGCGTATAAAGATATAAAGGAAAATTGCTCCGTACTAATGCCTTTGCGCTTCTAGGTAGCTAAGTACCAACCCACAAGTACTTATGTCATTATACCCCATATTATAGATTGCTAGATTTTGTAATTCTGTCAATTTTTGTCCTTTGCTTCAATAAACAGTAGCCTAAACAAGGTTTCCTATAGGCAGTTCGTTACCTTTACAATTATAAATAGTGCTTGATTTTTGAAATTGAAGTTAAAATTTTATAGGGGTTTATCTATTTTAGTACCATCACCAAGATATGAATAAGTATTTATTATTTAGTTTACTCATTTTAGGGAGTTGTAACCAAGTATCAGAAGACCTAGATACGATTGACTATACACCAGAATTTGCTATTCCAGTAATTACCGATGCATCCATTACATTTATAGATTTATGGGAAAATAATAGCCCGCAAGGTCAATCTTTAGTGGTTGGACCAGATGGAATCTTAATTTTTAACTATGAAAGTGAACCCGTAATGGTTTCTACTTTAGATGTTTTGGGCGCTTTAGATTTTCCAATAGTCTCAGGTTTAGCAGATACAATTTCGGTTTTACCTTTTACTTTACCTGCGAATATAGTGATTCAAAAAGCAACTATTTCTGATGGATTTATTCTTTTTCAGTTTCAGCCAATAGTTGATAGAGTGGTCGATATTACGTTTCAGCTTCCTCATATCAAATTAAATGGGCAACCTTTAGAAATCAGGACTAATGGAGCTATAGGAATCACTCCTTCTATTGACTTAGTGGGATACACTTTTGAACCAGATGGGAATGAATTAGAAATTAGATATACTGCTACGGATTCAGATGGAAATAACGTGGCGCTCCAAAATGCGGGGGTAGTCGCTCGCCCTGTTTTGCAATTTATCTCAGGTACTTGGGGAAGACAAGAATTTGAATTGCCTACTACGGCTGTAGCTATCGACCTTTATGATGAACGCTTTTTAAATGGTACATTGCGATTTTCTCAACCAACCATTACGGCAAATATTGAAAGTTCTTTTGGTGTTCCTATTCGTTCAAGGGTAGATATTTTAAATGCTAGAACAAAAATAGGTTTGAAAATAGATATTGATGCCTCAGCAATTGATGGAGTAGATATTAATTATCCGCTTTTGGCGGAACGAGGGACTAGTAAAACTACGGTGCTTCAATTGGATTATACTAATTCTAATATTGTAGAAGTATTTGATACGGAGCCTACCGAATTGGAGTATGGCTTAACGGCAATTGCTAATGCAGGTGATGATCAAAATTTAGCTGTTTTTATAGAAGATACAAGTACCTTTAAAGCACAACTTAAAGTAGAAGTGCCTGTTATTGGGCAAGCTCAGAATTTTACAGCTACTGAAAACTTTGACGTACCATTTGGGGATATTGATGTTGTTTCAGAAGGGGAATTTAAATTAATAGTGGAAAATGAATTGCCTATTGGTGCGACCTTACAATTTTATTTCATGAACGATAATCAGTTGATTATTGATTCATTATTTCAAGTAGTTCCGCAGTTGGTTGAACCTGCGGCAATTGACAATAATGGAAATGTAACGGAAGTTGTTGAAACCACTACTTTTATACCCATTGCTGCTTCACAAATGCAAAATATTATAGCAGCAGATCAAGTCCAAGTTAAGGCAACTTTTCAGACAGCTGGAAATGGCATACAAGATGTGACGATTAAAGCAGATCAAACGATTAATTTTAGAATGGGTTTACGATTTCAACTTTAAAAACAAAACCCGATTGAAAAATTTCCAATCGGGCTTAGTAAAATTTAACCCTTTCGAGTTAGATCACCTATAACATCTTTATAAATTTCAGTTGCCACAAAATGAGTAGCAACTGAAAATCTATGTTTTATTTTTTAATGGCTGCATCGGTATATTTAGCAGTTCCAATTAATTTGCTGTAATCCTTAGCATCTTTTCTAGAGGCAGGTTCGCTCAATCTAGCACCACCGATAGCGAAGTCAAATTCTTCCCAAGCTCCGAATACACCGTCAGAAGAAGCAATTGGTGAACCATCAACATTTACTACCCATTGTCCTTCTCCAAAATCGCAGCAGATACCATCACCATAATCATCGAAGATTACAAAAGTATAGATGCCTGTTGGTAAGTCAATATTTCTAGTAATGACTCTGCCATTTTGAAAGTCTGCAAATCGTCCCCAAGATTTTACTACATTTCCATTTCCATCTTCGATAGCAAAAGTAGTTTCAGAACCATAATCATCTAAGGTTACTTTGATTTGTACTCGACTAGTACTGCTACCAGCGTCACCACCGCCATTATCATCGTCATCATTATTTCCACCAGGAAGGGTGTAAGCAGAAACACTAGAATAATTAGTCCATGCATTATCTATAGCACATCTTGTTCTCATTCTATATTCATAAGTAGTACCTGGTACTAAGTCATTCAATCGCTTATGAGAATTAACGCCTGATTTTCTTGTCCAGCTACCTCCTTGTGGGCGGTATTGAATTTGGTATCGAATGGCATCAGTTATATCTTCCCAATCTACTCTAATATCTGTATCGTTAATTTGTGTAACAGAACTTGATGTTGGTGCGGTACAGTCTGCGCTATTATCATCACCATTGTCACCGTCTCCGTTATCACCTCCTCCATTATCTCCACCACCATTGTCACCGTCTCCGTTGTCACCTCCGCCATTATCATCACCACCATTGTCACCGTCTCCGTTGTCACCTCCGCCATTATCTCCACCGCCGTTAGTCACTTCACCACATACGGTAGCTGGATCTTTTAAGTTTAAGTTAGCATTCATCCAATTTTCCATCACAGACGCTTGACCAGCAGTAAACATATACATACAAGCATCATTTGTATAGTCCATATAATTCATATGTAAGTCCGCAGAACCACAAGATTGTATGCCAATATTTGGGCAGCCACCATTGTCTGAGCCTTGTGCTGGTGTATCAGCAATACCATCATCTTGGTTACAGCCACCTCCCCAAATATGATCTAGGTTTAAATAGTGTCCAATTTCATGTGTGAGGGTTCTACCTAAATCATAAGGAGATTGAGGACTTACGCCTGTACAACCATTTCCTGCACCAAAAGCATCTCTATTGATGACTACCCCGTCACCATTTCCACTACCTCCTAGTGGAGAATAACCTAAAGCCCCATCTGCATCATTTACAATGATGTTGAGGTAACCAGCCCAAGCAGAGATTTGATCGCCATTGGTCTGGTTGACTGTTACAGCGACATCACCATCATTTAAATTAAAACCAGAAGGGTGATTTTTAGAAGCTAAACAGAATTCAATACAAGCTTCTCCAAAACTAATGCCTGGGAAAGTAGAAGCTGCATTATTTGTCCATTGAACGATGTCACTATTTTTTCCTTGAATATCAGCGTTTAAAATTTCGATTTGTGTTTGTGCTAAAGCTACTAAACAAGCTCTATCAGTATTGACCCCTTGATAGTGAATTGCTACGGGTAAAACTCTAGGGTTGCTACAAAGTGCTCTACTTTCTGCTACATTTGTTTTTAATTGTCTAGCAAATTTTGCTTGTCTTTCCTCGTATGCTTGCTTATAGGTATCACTTTGTAATAGTTCTTCCATGTGATTATGAGAGGCACATACTCTTTTTCTTTCCGTATTAGTATCAAATGTAGTTGTTTCTGTTTTTGTGATGGACTGATTGTTATTTTCAGAAGCAAACTCCTGATCTTTACTACAAGCTACCATTACTAATGCTACTAAAGCTAAGACAAAAATTCTTTTGATGAAATTCATTTTGTAGGTGTTTTAAGTAGTGCTTTTTAGCGGTATTTAGCAATACTTTCGGTTTAATAAAAAAGATTAAAAGAAGGTAGTTGTTGCGTTATAAATTTTACTTTAACTCATTTGAAAGAAATAAAAATGTTTACTAGCTATTGAATATTATAAACACTTATGTTTTCTTTTCATGGTTCAAAGATAGAAGCTATCAGGCTTCATTTTTGGAAGTTTATAGCAACGGTCATTAAGATTATACTTATGTATCTTTTTCTTATACTTTTGAAAATGAGCGATAGGAAAAAATGCAGATTTTGTAGAGCAAATGCGGAAAAGACCAATAAAATGTAGGAAACTATATTATAAAAGGAAGCAATAAGCTAGATGAGTTTCTATTAATTTTAATAAACAAATAGCAGTAAACCTTGCCTTTTACTAGTTTAAGATGGGATAAACTTTAGGCTAGAATCAACTAAAATAATCTTTTTCGTTTTTAAGATTAACAAAACTTCCATCAAAGCAGGTGCTACTTTGCGTAAAAACGTAACTTTGCACACGTTTAAAAAAAGTTATTAGAACTTTCTTAATAGTTATTAGATAGTATCCTCCTTTTTATCGACTATTAATTATTGAATAAGATTCAAATGTTCTCTAATAATTTCTAATAACATGTTGTACTAATAATCTTATACTTAATGGGCTTTAAAGAAGAAATAGGACGCAGAAAAACTTTTGGTATCATTTCCCATCCAGATGCTGGTAAAACGACTTTGACCGAAAAATTGCTGCTATTTGGTGGTGCGATACAAACTGCAGGGGCGGTGAAATCTAATAAAATTAAAAAAAGTGCCACTTCGGATTTTATGGATATTGAGCGCCAAAGAGGTATCTCGGTAGCTACATCCGTCATGGCTTTTGATTATCGAGGAAAGAAAATCAATATCTTAGATACGCCCGGTCACCAAGATTTTCAAGAAGATACTTTCCGAACACTAACCGCAGTAGATAGTGTGATTGTAGTCATTGACGTTGCAAAAGGAGTGGAAACACAAACAGAGAAATTGGTAAAAGTCTGTCGAATGAGAGATACACCGATTATTGTTTTTATCAATAAAATGGATAGAGAAGGCTTAGATGGTTTTGATTTATTGGATGAGTTAGAAACTAAACTGGGTTTACTAGTTCGTCCGTTAAGTTGGCCTGTAGGAATGGGGCGAGATTTTCAAGGGGTTTATAATTTATATGAAAGAAAATTAGTCTTGTTTAATCCGCATGGAAAGCAAACAGGAGATATTTTTGAAATCAATGATTTAACAAGTGATGAATTAGATAAACAAGTAGGGGAAAAAGCAGCAAACGAACTTCGAGAAGAAGTAAACATGATTGATGAGATTTACCCTGAATTTGAGAAAGAAGATTATTTAGAAGGCTTATTATCTCCTGTGTTTTTTGGTAGTGCTATTAATAATTTTGGGGTTAAAGAATTGCTAGATTGTTTTGTAGATATTGCGCCTACTCCGCTACCTAGAATTACAGAAGAAAGAGAAATTGACCCAAATGAGGCTAAATTCTCTGGATTTGTTTTTAAGATTCATGCGAATATGGATCCAAAGCATCGAGATAGAATTGCCTTTTTACGGGTCTGTTCGGGAACTTTCCAAAGAAATACCAATTATTTTCATGTTCGACAAGAGCGAAAAATGAAATTCTCGAACCCGACGAGTTTTATGGCAGCTAAAAAATCTATTGTGGAACAGGCTTATCCAGGGGATGTAATTGGTTTATATGATTCTGGGAATTTCAAAATTGGAGATGCTTTAACTGAAGGAGAAAAATTACATTTTAAAGGGATTCCAAGCTTCTCGCCAGAGCAATTTCGCTATGTAGTCAATAAAAACCCTTTAAAATCTAAGCAACTAGCAAAAGGACTAACCCAATTAATGGATGAAGGCGTTGCACAGTTATTCCATCGAGAATTTAATAACCGTAAAATTATTGGTACTGTTGGCGCGCTACAATTTGATGTGATTCAATATCGCTTAGAGCATGAATATGGGGCTTCTTGTGCTTACGAACCCGTTAACTTGCATAAAGCTTGTTGGATAGAATGCCCAGATGAAGTAAAACTAAAAGAATTTTTAAATCGACGTAAAAGAGATATAGCAACGGATAAAGACGGGAATTATGTCTTTTTAGCAGAATCTGCTTGGACCCTGAAGATGGCACAGGATAATTTTCCTGAAGTAATTTTCCATTTTACAAGTGAATTCTAAGGCAAAAAATTCTTGATTTTTCGTACGTATTGATCATAATTGGTAACGCCCCCTTCTCCACAACCTATAGCATATTGGTCAATATGTTCTATACGACGATTAAAATTTTCTCCTTTTTTAGAAACTACCCATTCAGCGTTGCTTGAGTTGGCTCGGTGAAGAAAATTTTTTAATCCTTCAACGTCATATTGAAAAGGGCAAATCAAGGAAATGGCATATTCATCTGCATCAGCAACCCTGTCTTTAGCGTATTCTATAAATGGAAAGGTTGCTACTACTTCAGGTAACTCTTTTGCTTCTTGTCCAAGTTTAATATTACCTAAAAAGACGCCACCATGTTTATCTCTTAAGGCAAGTGCTGAGAATTCTCTATCTGCATAGGCTATTTCATTAGCCAATATAGCCATCAATTCATGTTCTCCTTCCAAAAAGTGTAATAACCCTGTATAAACATATATATGACCACCAGGTAAGGTAAAAGCTGATTCTATAGCATCATTATGTAAAATAGTTACTTGCCAATTAAAATCATCTCGATGCCTAACAACGGCTGTTAATTTTAAGGTGCTGATTAAGGTATTAAGATACTGATAAGCATCTTTGTATTCAATACGGTCCAAAATATTAAAAACTTCAGGCAAGTGAGCAATCTGCTCAGCCATTTTTTGCCCAATAACACGATGGTCTTCTACGGTAAATACTTCTAAGTCTGTTTGAATAATCTGTTCTGTTTTTTTACAGGAAAAGAACAAACAACTACTTAGTAAAAATACTAGAAAACTTATGCTAAGTGTACGCCATGTATTCATAGGTAAAGCTAATTTTAGGATTAGAATGTAGGTGGGGAGTCTATTAAAAAGGGGGGAGGGTATAAAAGGGGATTAACTTATTTATGAATCAAAAAATATGCCAAGGCATTTTCAAAAAATGAAGCTACTACCTTAAAAAATTGTTAATATCCAAAAAATTGCTTGCATATTTAATCGAAATAGTATTACTTTGCAATTCAAAGTACTTTTAGAGGTCAAATATTTTTAATATGGTTATGGAAAGTAGAAAAACACCTAGTGAAACGTTAGATGAAATTCGTTCTTTAATGGAGCGGTCTTCTCGATTTATATCTTTGAGCGGATTATCAGGTGTAGCAGCAGGATTTTTTGCAATTATTGGTGCTGCTTTAGTTTATATCTATTTGGATATGCTTCCCTTTGATGGAAAACGTTTGTATTACGTAGAGGCGATTCATTCAACAAAATGGGGCATGCATTATATCACCTTTTTTTTGTTGGATGCTGTTTTTGTCTTGGTTGGAGCTATTACTAGCGGCATCTTTTTTACAACAAGAAAAGCTAAGCAAAAAGGGCAAAAAATCTGGGATGCACTAAGCCAGCGCTTACTAATTAACTTGATGATTCCTTTAGCAACAGGAGGTATTTTTTGTTTGGGCTTATTTTATCATGGTTTCTTTGGTTTTTTGGCCCCAACTACCCTCGTATTTTATGGATTAGCTTTGGTCAATGCCAGTAAATATACCTTGCATGATATTCGAAATTTAGGTTACTGTGAAATTATTCTGGGCTTACTCTCCTTGTTTTTTTTAGGGTATGGATTAGAAGTTTGGGTGATTGGTTTTGGGATTTTACATATTATTTACGGAAGTTTGATGTATTGGAAATATGAACGGGCTTAGTAAGTCCTTCCACTTAGTGATGATGAAAAAATAATACGATGAAAAAAATTCTTGCCATACTAGAATCGACGAAATTAGATAATCGAGTAAGACTTGGAATCATGTCTGTACTAGTCGTTAATGATTGGGTAGAATTTAAACGATTAAAAGAAACCTTAGAGCTATCCGACGGTAATCTTGCGAGCCATTTAAAAGTGCTAGAAAAAGAAAAATATATCGAAATTAAAAAGCAATTTGTAGGTAGAAAACCACAAACGACCTATCAAGTAACAAATGTAGGACGAACCGCTTTTGACAGTCATTTAAATGCTTTGGAAGCTTTGATTAAGCGAAAGGACGGTTAGGGTTTTAATGCTTTGTATCTATCTCTACAAATATTGTTTCAATGTAAGAAAGTAGAGCTATACACCTTTTAACTTTTATATTCCTATAATAATTACAAAAATCATTACTATAAAAACAATTATTGCCATATTATTTTTTCTGGGTATTTATTTACCTATAAGTGTCGCACAAGATGACTTTTCGGCTATCCAGAAACATGTGCAAGCGACCCCTGATTCTGTAAAGACGGATATAATTAAATTAGTTGATTATTTAGTTTTTCCAGCTAAAAATGATAGAGAAAAAATAGTAAGCCTTTATCAATGGTTGACCCAAAATATTCGGTACGATCTAAAGGCCTATAAAGATGGAAATAAACGAATCAATAGAAGTAATACAGATATTTTAAAAAGAAAAAAAGCTATTTGTTGGGGCTATTCCACCCTTTTCAAAGCTATGTGTAATGCCAGCAATCTTACTTGTGAAGTTATTTCGGGTTATGGTAGAACTAAACTAGCAGAAAAACCTAATTTAAATAGCCCTAACCACGCTTGGAATAGTGTGAAAATTGACAGCAGTTGGTATTTATTAGATGCTACTTGGGATAGTGGTTTAATAGGAAGTGTAGGACTTTTTGAGCAAAAATTTGGACATGATTATTTTTTAACACCGCCTAACTATTTTATTGTCAATCATTTGCCTGCTGACCCTGATTGGCAATTATTAGATTGTCCAATTTCTATAGAAGAATATCAATTATCCATCGAAGCGATTACTGTTTTAGCAGAAAGAGAAGATTGCCTAAAAAAGGAAGAAAAAATAGCCTATGAAACCTTGTCTATTCATGATAAACGATTAGTCAATGCTTTTAAAGCCTATGAATATAATCCAACAGATTTGAATAAGCGGGAGTTAGCACATGCCCAATTGGATTATGAGGCCTATTTGACAGAAACTGCAGACCGTTTACAGTTAAGTCAAAAATATGATTCCTTATTAATTATTCAATCGGAAATGATTCAACTTTGTGAAACGGCTGCACAATTAACTCAACTATATGACACACAATTAGAGAATTGTGCTTATAATTTTTTCAATTATGCCGTCACCCTCACTCAAGTAGCGGTCAATGATCAAAATTCAAATATAGAAAAATGGAAAAAAGTATTGCATTACTTAGAAAAAGCGCAAAGTCAATTGACAACTTTGCCACAGAATATATTTACAGAAGATGCTTTAGCCCGTTGTACAGATTATATAGCATATGCAAAAGCAACAATTAAAACATTTAGATAAAACGGATCAAACTATATTTTTTTACTAGTTCACTTTGTAATTCAAAGTTCTTTTATGGAGGCATTTTTAATTAAACTCAGAAGCCAATTATTTAGGAAAAGATTTAGTCAATTTTTTGCTCCAAGAAAATTTTGATTTGATAGCGGGTTTAGAAAGTCATGATGTCTATCATGTGCTTTTAGAATAGGATACTTCCGTAGAAGCGGAGGCGGAAATGCCATTCTTTCTTTTGGGTAATGGTAATAGATCACTATATGCTATCGGTACTTCTTTCGTCGCATTTTTGACCATGTCTGACCAATGGCTTGCTTTTTGGAAGGCTTATCGTAGAGGGCGTCAATCGATAAAAGTACACCTCTGGAATTTTCAATTTTTGTTAAAAGAAGAAACAATACAGCTTCGTAGGCTAATTAGAGTATCAGATAAAAAAGAGAGAATTAGCCACAAAGGAATGAATTAAAATTAAAATGACAATTAAAATTAAAAACACTACTGATAATCAGTAAGTTGCAATTCTAAAATGTAAAGTTATTTTTGAACCGTTCCAAAGAAATAATTCCATTACATCATTAGTAAAAAATCCTCCATGAATCGCATTAAAAAATTATTCAAACAGCAGACCTTTCAACTAACTGGACTGCTGGCTTTGATGAGCTTATTTAATATTTTATTAGTAGTTTTTCGCTTAAATTGGGTAGGTTTCGTTTGGGGGGATATTAGTCATTACAGGGATGTGTTTTTCTTTCGAAACGAACCTACTTTTGTTTTTTTAATCTGGAATCTTTTTTTAGCATGGATACCCTTTAGCCTAGCTATGTTGGTCAATCGGCTACATACCAACCGAAAACAAGGAGTACTTCTTTTTCCGGTTATTGGGGTCTGGCTATTATTTTTCCCTAATGCTCCCTATCTCTTAACCGATTTATTACATTTACAGCCTAGAAATCCTATTCCTTATTGGTATGATGTTCTCTTGTTTACTTCTTTTGCTTGGACTGGTTTATTATTAGGACTCATTTCCCTCTATCCTATTCACCATTTTTTCAAACAATATTTACCTAAGCCTCTAGAACATGGGTTGATAGTCTTATTAATATTTTTATGTAGCTTAGGCATTTATATTGGTCGTTTTTTAAGGTGGAATTCTTGGGATATTATTTATCAACCCAAAGGCTTACTAACCGATTTACACAATATCTTTTTCTATCCCACAGAGCTTTTTCCAGAGTTAGGCATCAGTTTGCTATTCTTCTGTTTTTTGTATCCGCTTTATTGGTTGATAAAAATTATGCTAGAGACAAGATTGAGTATGGAGTAATCTGAAACAATTTTCGATTTTTTGCATTTTAATACCAACGATACTACTACAGGGTTAGTTATAAATTTTAGTATCAAAGATTGTTAAAATTGTTTTACTGTTAAATTGTTGATGAACAATAGTTTACCAAGAGACTGGTAAGTACTCAATGGAGACTGATGCTCCATAACAATAAAACAATATAGCAATTTAACCATGTTACAATATAGTCGCTATTTCAAAAGAATAGCAAATGTATCATCTTGAAATTATTACCCATGCCCAAGAAAGAAGAATTTGTCAATCCAATAGATAAAGATAAAATTGCAGAAAACCCTCACTTATTACCGTATGCACATACGGTTGGTGGTGCTGTTATCAAACCTATTGATAAAGGAAAAGTAAAAGGCTTGGCAGTTGGTGCTATGTACGAACAAACGGAAATGCAACTCGATCAAATTCGAGAACAGATTAACCTTTTAGCAGAGCAAGCCAATAAAATAAAAGCAAGGGTAGAAATATCAGAAAACATCTACCAAGCAGACATGAGTTTTAAACCGCTCATTGGTAAGACCTATCATTTATATCAAAGAAAAAACGGTAAATATTTGGTGTCTATGGTTGCGCCAAATGAATGGGGTAGAAAAAATCCGCTAGAATTTAAAGCAACTGTAAAGTTATTGTCTGATCATACTTGGGAGATTTTAGATCAGCCAGCACATTTTGAAATCTAGTCTACTTTATAAGCTAAGAATTATTTTACAAAAAAGGATTATTCGCCTTCTCAAAACCAATAGTCGTTGCCCCCATATGCCCTGGATAGACTTTCGTTTCGTCAGGTAAAATCAATAGTTTCGTTTTAATACTATTAATTAAAGTATTAAAATCTCCCCCTGGTAAATCAGTTCGCCCAATGCTCATTTGAAATAAAACATCTCCTGCAATAACAAAATTATCTTGTGCACAATAAAAAGACAAACTTGCGGGGGAATGACCGGGCGTTAAAATAGCAATCAATTGCGCATTGCCAAAAGTAATAATATCCCCTTCTTCAATAAATTTAGTTGGCTCGGGAGACGGTTCTATCGCCACTCCATACCTAGCTGCGGACTTTGGCGCATGGTGTAATATAGGTAATTCGCCTTTATGTATTTCTAACGACAAACTATACTGCTCCGCAATGAATCCATTACCCAAAATGTGGTCTAGGTGACAATGTGTGTTAATTAATCGGACAGGTTTAAGGTTATTTTGCGCAATAAAGTCCGTTAATTCCTGTTTTTCGGCAGGATTACTGCAACCGGGGTCAAAAATAATGCACTCTTTAGTTTCATCATAGAGGATATAAGTGTTCTCTTGAAACGGATTGAAAGTAAAGCTTACAACTTTGACCATGTTTTTAGCGTTTTATGTCCAAACAATTGTTTGGGTGAGCAGATAAAGTGCAAAAGTACGTTTTGTACAGAAAAAATAAGCGTTCTCCTTATTTTTTCTGTAATTGATTTTACCTTATTTTGTAATCCCTTATAAATGGTTGTTTTTAATTGAAAAAAATTACATCTTTAGAAGATATTATATTAAGAGTAGAGAATCGAGATTTAAGAATAGAGACTCAACTTAAAAAAGAAGTCTCTAATCTCTCAATGAAATGGTCTCTAATCTCTATTCTTTATAAATTAAATCGCCCTCTATGCGAAAAATAATTCTTACATTCAGCTGTCTTTTCATGCTCCTTTCTGCTTTTGCTCAACAAAGGCCAGAAGTTCAATTTGGAAAAAATCGAGTACAATACCATCAAGATTACGAGGAATGGTTAATGTACGAAAGTCGCAACTTTATTACTTATTGGTATGGAGAAGGGCGATTCATTGGACAATCAGCAGTACAATTAGCGGAATACGATTTTGCAGAAATTCAGGGAATCTTAGAACATCGTTTAAATAATAAAATCGAAATTATTGTTTATACAGATATAACGGATTTAAAGCAAGGCAATATCGGTAGTGAAGAAGCCTTTGAAAATACAAGTGGAAAGACAAAAATTGTAGGTAATAAAATGTTTATTCATTTTGATGGCAATCATAATCATTTACGGTCAGAAATAAGAGAAGGGATTGCCTCCGTTTATTTGAATGCTATGCTTTTTGGGTCCAATTTACAGGAAATCGTGCAAAATGCAGTATTGCTAAGTTTACCTGATTGGTTTAAAGATGGCTTAGTAGCTTATATTGGACAAGAATGGAACACCGAATTAGACAATCAATTACGAGATATTCTAGCTAGAAAAGAACATAAAGACTTTACGGGTTTAGTACAAAAATATCCCAATTTAGTGGGGCACTCTGTTTGGTATTACATCAATCAGAATTATGGAAAGGCAACGGTTTCTAACTTGCTTTATCTGACGAGAATTAACCGAAGTATAGAAAGTGGTTTTCTATATGTATTGGGGAATTCTTATGAGCAAACATTAGAAGATTGGGAAGCATTTTATGAAAAGCGATATTCGGAAGAAGTCAAATCAATGCAATCTCCTGATGCCAAGCAGTTAGTAGAAATTAAGAATAAGCATAATCTACCGCTAACTCAAATAAAACTAAGTCCAAGCGGGCAGTATGCCGCTTATGTGCAGAATGAAGTAGGCAAGTACAAGGTATTTATACAAGACTTAATTTCTGGTGAACGTACTTTGGTCAAAAAACATGGTTTTAGAAATCTTTTCCAAGCAACGGATTATAATTATCCATTATTAGCGTGGAGTCCAAGTGGATTTGAATTAGCAATTATGTGGGAAAGGAGAGATGTTATCCAGCTATCTAAATATGATTTGAATACTAAAGAAACCATTACCGAAGAAATGGATCCGCAATACCAGCGGGTGTACAGTATGGATTATGTGAATGTACAAGATATGGTTTTATCGGCTACAGTTAGAGGTTCTTCAGATATTTTTTACTATCGGTCCAATGTGAGGGCAACGTCTAGAATTACCAATGATTTTTATGATGATTTAAATGCCGTTTTTGTAAAAAATAGAAATAGAAAAGGTATTCTTTTTGCATCCAACAGAGATACGACAAGTATAGCTTCTGCCAAATTAGATACCATTCTGCCGATTAAATCTTATGATATTTATTATTATGATTTAGAGACAAAATCTAAAGAATTAGTCAGGGTGACAAATACACCATTTGCGGATGAAAGACAACCATTAGGTATTGATTCTACTTATTTTTCTTTCCTATCGGATGAAACAGGCATTTACAATCGTAAATATGGCTATTTAGAAGATTACGTGGCTTATGAAGAGCAGGTCATCGAAATTAGAAATAGCGACCCCTTAATCTTGCCAGTTGATTCTATTTGGGAAAATAAAGATTCTTTAATCATTGATACCACCTTTATTCGACCAGTTATCAAAACTAGAGCAGTTAATCATACTGCTAGTAATTTGAATAGAAATATTATCACACAACATAAATCTGTCAGAAGTAATAAAATGATTGACTTGATTTATAGCCAAGGTCAATATTTAGCCTATATTAGTACTACTAATCCTACAGAAGTGGTGACGCCTTCCTTAACCAATTTTAAGC
Source organism: uncultured Saprospiraceae bacterium (assembly GCA_964644655.1). Lineage (GTDB taxonomy): Bacteria > Bacteroidota > Bacteroidia > Chitinophagales > Saprospiraceae > JAFMDF01. Next base: position 16,658 of record CAZXYA010000084.1, read on the forward strand.
GTCAGCAAGTTGTTTTATTATCTAGGCAAAATAAAGCAAAAAAAGCTGCTAGTGCCACCGAAAAAGCACCCATTAAAATAGCAGATAATAAAAATCAAGCACCAGTAACTAAACCTCAACCAGAAAAAGATACAGGAGGTTATTTATTTGAAAGTGGATTTGATGATCCACCTGTGGAAACTCCTGCTACAACGGAAGAAAAGACTAAAAATGAACCGAAAGCTGACGAAAAAGAATATTTATTCCAGACAGAATTTGCGCCTTCTACAGAAGTAGCTGATAAGCCAGCAGCGGAAAGTACACAGGATAAACCACAAAGAGCAACTAGAGAAGATGATGCTAGTGAGCCAAATGTAACAGTGGCAACAGAAGAGATTGCGGTAACAGCAATAGCTACGAATGATCCGACTAAGAAGGCCGTTACTAAATTTAAACCTGCGAGAATAACACCTTATCGGCTAAAATTTAGAACAGATTTTGTCACTACTTCTTTAGACAATAGTTTATTATATGGTGGCTTAGAAAGCCCTGCTGCCAATCCAGATGGTTTTGAAACACCTGTTCCTGGCATTCTTATCAAAACAAACTTTAAAGATTTATTTGAAGATTACGTATTTGAATTAGGTGCTCGTTTTCCAACGAGTTTTGATGGTGATGAATATTTCTTAACCTTTAAAAATAAGAAAAAACGACTAGATAAAACGTTTACGGCTTATCGAAGAACGAGAAGATTTTCAACTAATAATAATTTAATTGCACCTGAAAGGACTAGAGAAATTGCCTTGTTAGGGCAAGCTCAATTTAGTTATCCATTGGATATTTTTAGGAGTGTTCGAGGGATTGTTACTTTAAGAAATGATAAATTAATCCAATTATCAACAGATGCACAAGCATTGAACGAACCAACGACCAACCAAGAAAGAGCGAGTGTTCGATTGGAATATATTTTCGATAATACCTTAGATGTTTCCTTGAATATCAAAAATGGTACTCGCTACAAAATATTTGGGGAGATTGTCAAACGATTTAACTTAAGTGTTTTAGATGACTTCAGTTTAGACATCCCCAAAGGTGCAATGGGAATTATTGGTATCGATGCTAGGCATTATCAAAGAGTGTTGAAACATAGTGTTTTTGCAACTAGATTTAATGCAACTACTTCTTTTGGTTCGGAAAAAATTCTATACTTTTTAGGTGGGGTAGAAAATTGGCTATTTTCAAGTTTTAATAATGATATTCCCACGCCTTCTGGTGATGAATTTAGTTATCAAACACTAGCTGCTAACCTACGAGGGTTTCAACAAAACATCAGGAATGGTAATTCTTATGCCCTAATTAACGCAGAATTAAGAGTGCCTATTTTTAAATATTTTAGTCGCTCTACCCCTCGTTCTTCTTTTCTTAGAAACTTCCAACTGGTCGGTTTCTTTGATGTAGGAACCGCTTGGCAAGGTTTATCTCCTTTTCAAAAAGACAATCCACTTAATACCGTCACAATTGAACGGCCCAATAATCCTGTTTCTTTAGAAGTCAATTTCTTTAGGGATCCTGTCGTGGCAGGTTATGGTGCAGGGGTCAGAACAATGCTATTCGGCTATTTCCTTAAATTAGATTATGCTTGGGGGCTTGAGACTAGAGTAGTGCAGGAACCTCGATTGTATCTTTCTTTAGGGACCGATTTTTAGCATCTTAGGTTTTACATCCTAAATCCATGTAGTTTTTACGGGACAGATTTATGATTCCTGCCTGCCGGCAGGCAGGTAAGATGTATGAACTATGATTTATGATTTTTTTAACCCCTAAAATTACAGAGATATAGGGATTTTTTCTCTTCGTATTTTTGAAATTTGCAATGAATTCGATATAGGTAGTTTTTAACTACCTATTTATATTCCTGCAGTTTTTAACTGCAAGTAAGCAAGAAAATCAAGTGAACTGCCACTTTTTTTGGCTCATTAGTCGTTAAAAACGAATTGAATATGGATTTGTAGATAAAATCTACAAATATCGGTTTATGATTTTTCGCTCAATCAGAAACTAGAGGAACTTTATTCCAAATTCTGAACAGCCTGCCTATCTTCAAGCCTCTGTTTAAAACAAACTCATTTGCTGTCCTTGTTCCTTTATAAATTCAGGACCTCTTGTCTTTACTTCGGGCATCAACGCTTTTGCCTGTTCTACTAAATATTTTGCCAATTCAGGTGCTTTAATATTATCTGGTTCATGGGTGAAAAAATAAACTTCAGAGACGCCTTGTGCAAACCAATTTTTTAAACGCTGAACCCATTCATCAATGCGAGTATAATCTGTTGGATGCAAATCATTACCAACAAATCTAATAATTGCTATATTATTCGTTAATTGCTGATGCAATACATCTCGCCTCCCAGCAACATCTGTTATCACTAAAGCGCAATTTTTTGCTTTGGCTAATGCTACTAAAGGCAGTAAATGATTTTCCGTCCGAAACCAACTTTCATGCCGTATCTCTATCGCCAATGGAATAGAAGTAGGCATTTCTTCCAAAAAAGTAGCTAATACAGCTAAACGACTAGTATCAAAATAAGGGGGCATTTGCATAAAACAACAACCCAATTTTTCCGCTAATTGTTGAATTGACTCGCAAAAAGCCCTTAGCTTCCCATCGTTCAACCCCATACCACTACTATGACTAATAGCTTGTGGAATTTTAGGACAGAAACGAAAATCAGTAGTAGCGGTCGTTCGCCATTTTTGAATAGTTTCTATAGTTGGGATTCTATAATGCGTAGTGTTGAGTTCAATCGTATTAAATTGTTTGGCATAATGCGTCAAATAATCTTTCGTTTTCGCATTTGAGGGATAAACATGTCCAACCCATTCCTTCATACTCCATCCAGTACAGCCTACATATAAAGTCGGACTAATATTTGGCGATAATGCTGCTAAAATACTTTTTGTGTTTGCCGCATCAGTTGGTAAAGCAAAATTGACGGTGCTTATATCTTGTAGTTTTCCAAATTTCATAGGTTATTAATTAATCAACTTTCTTCAATCAAATCTAGCCTAATATTAACTTAAATTCTATACCAATCTATTATTTTTACCTAAAAAATTCCTATCGCTCAAAAAAAACAGTTTAAATTGCAGCGAATTAATACTATCACATGGAAAATAAGAACAACTCCCATCAAAATATAGAAACTGAGTTGAGTAGAGACTTAGGTTTAGCAACTGCACTTTCTATTGGTATTGGGACAATGATTGCTGCTGGAATTTTTACCTTATCAGGTTTAGCTATTAGAAATGTAGGGTCCGCAGCTATATTATCTTTTTTGTTAGCAGGTATTGCGGCGACTTTTACCGCCTTAGTCTATTCTGAATTTGTCTCCATTTATCCAAGAACGGGCGAAGGTTATTTGTATGCTAGAAAAACGTATCCTGCGCCATTGGCCTATTTAGTAGGTTGGGCATTATTTCTAGGATATACTTCTTCTTGTGCCTTTTACATTGCTAGTTTATCCACCTATTTTAACGAATTTATTTGGCATAGTCCAATTGAAGCTTTATCAGGCATCGTTTTCTTGATAGCTTTGACCTTACTCAATATCAAGGGAACGGAAGAAAGTGGAAAATTTCAGGTAATTGTTACGGCTGCTAAGGTACTATTACTAATTTGGTTTATAGCCGGTGGCGTTAAATTTATTGAAATAGATGAGGTAATTAACCGTTTCAGTACAGATATAATGGCAATTGGATCTACGGCTGCCATGGTCTTCATTACCTTCTTTGGTTTTTCTGCCATCGCCGCTGCCGCAGGAGAAGTAAAAGATCCAGTCAAAACAGTTCCTAGGGCGATTTTTATTTCAATGGGGGTCGTTACCATACTTTATACGGCAGTTGTTTTAGTCGTACTTTTTGCTGGTTTAACGGAATATACAGAAGCATCTATGGGAGAAGCTGCTAAGAAATTTTTAGGCTTTTTTGGTGGCTATGTCATTATTGCAGGAGCTATCTTTTCGATGATTTCTGCTTCTAATGCTTCTATTATGGCAGGTTCAAGGGTTATTTTATCCATGAGTCAATTAGGACATTTACCAGAAGAAATTGGCGCTATTAATAAAAAAACTAAGACACCGATTATTTCTGTTTTTTTAGTGGGGGGGGTTATTTTATTATTTTCTTTAATTCTCAATTTAGAAGATTTAACCACTTATGCCAATACCGTTTTATTATTAGCCTTGGTTTTAGTGAATATTGCCTTAATCATTCATCGTAAAAAATATCCTGATATAGAGCGCCCGTTTAAAGTCCCATTCGTTCCATTAATTCCGATTTTAGGGGTTTTAGCTAATTTCTATTTAATTTATCAAATGTTTAGTGATACCGTTCCATTTTTTATGGCAATCGGTACTTTATTATTAGGAATATTAGGCTTTTTAGCTTGGAAAGGCACCCAAACGGCAGAAGCATCCATTAAAGGAGAAGCCTCTCATGTTGCACATAGTCAAGGTCGAGGGACTATTGATAAAAATAAATTTAGAGTATTAGTCCCAATTGCTAATCCAAAAACTACAGAAAGTTTAATTCAGATAGCAGCGGCTATTGCCAAAGAACGAGGAGGGGAATTATTACTTTTAAAAGTAGTAACCCTTCCCAACCAAGTACCGTTAACTAGTTATGATGAAACAAAGGTAGAACAAGAACAAATTACTTTAAAACAAGCCAGAAAATTTGCAGAAAACCAAGGTGTTCCAGCCCATGCCCTAGTTCGAATTGGTTATAATATTGCTAGAGCAGTTTTGGAAACTTCTAGTGATAGGTATTGTAATTTAATCGTCCTAGGTTGGAAAGGCTTTTCTACTAATAAAGAGAAAATGTTAGGGACGATTACAGATGATGTAGTAACACATGCAAAGTCTGACATAATGCTAGTCAAACTAGTTGGTGACCAGCCAATCAAAGATATATTATTACCAACAGCAGGTGGCGAACATGCTCAATGTGCAGAACAATATGCGCATTCTTTAGCTAAAACCAATGGTGGTAGTTTAACCGTTTGTCAGGTCGTTTCGGATTCTTCTACTGAAGAACAAGTAAGCTTCAGCAAGGATAATTTAGCTAAAGCACAAGATAGATTAGGGGCAAAAAATGGGATTGACATCAAACAAGAATTAATCAATAATGCTTCAGTTGTAGATGGTATTGCTACAGAAGCTAAAAAACATGATGCAGTAATGATTGGTGCGGCTGGAAAAAGTATCTATCCACAAATTCTATTTGGCAATATTCCTGAAGAAATTGCGAAAAAAACAGATAAAACCGTAATTGTAGTCAAGCACTTTCATCCTGTTAAAGCCCTAATCGGGAAAGTGATTGGGGAATAAATATCGTGCTTTTTGTCTCGCCCGCTTTGCAGGCTCGACTAAGGGATATTAAGGGGGAGCAATTGGATGATTTTTAACGAAAATCATCCAATTGCTCCCCCTTAAA
>CAZXYA010000085.1:0-21646 GCA_964644655.1 uncultured Saprospiraceae bacterium
ATATATCGCACCTTTGGTGCTGATTAATTTTACTTTGCGTAACATCAGTTATAATATGAAACTAGAACTAATTTCAAAAACGTCAACTGTTAAAAGAAAAGGAGTTCTTTTATTGGTTCATGGTGTATGTCATGGTGCTTGGGTTTGGGAAAATTATTTAACCTATTTTTCTACTAATGGATATGACACGTATGCTTTAAGCCTTCGAGGACATGGCAAAAGCGAAGGTCGAGCATTTCTTAACCATTGGGGGCTTAGTGATTATGTCTGTGATGTCATAAAAACTATTCTATCTCTAGATGAAAAACCTATTCTTATCGGACATTCCATGGGAGGTGCGATTGCTCAAAAAGTGATAGGAGAGCATCCAGACCTATTGAAAGCGGTCGTCTTACTTGCCCCATCCTTAGTAGGTGGATTAAGTTTAAGTTGGAAGATAAGAACGATTAAAAATAATCCTGTAAAATCACTCCAATTTCAAAGTTTACTAAAAGGTAAAAATATAAATGAAAAGACCGTCATGCAAAGTTTATTTATTGATAATAGAGTTGAAACAGCAATAGTACGCAAAATTACTCCTTTAATACAAGCGGAATCGACAAGGGCACAGGCTGATTTAGATAAAGCATATACCCCCTATTATTCAAATATCAAAATTCCTATTTTAGTTATAGGGTCAAAAGATGATATAATATTTACTGCGGAAGACTTGATTAGAATAGCTGCCGCCTATGGAATAGAGCCAGTAATCTTATCTGATATGTGTCACGATATGATGATCGATAAGGAATGGAGAAAAAGTGCTGTAGAAATCCTGAAATTTCTTGATGAAACAGAAACTAAAAAGTAACGATTTATAATTAAAAAACATGTCTAATTCAACACCTACCTGCATTATCATTGGAACTGGTTTTTCTGGTATTGCAATGGCAATAAAATTAAAAGAAAAAGGTATCCAAGATTTTATCATTTTAGAAAAAGCAAAGGAAGTCGGCGGAACTTGGCGAGAAAATACCTATCCCGGTGCAGAGTGTGATATTCCTTCTGCCTTATATAGTTATTCTTTTGAACCTTATCCAGATTGGAAATACAAATGGTCTTTGCAACCCCAGATTTTGGAGTACATCAAATACGTTGTAAAGAAGCATGACTTATACCAACATATCCATTTTGGCAAAGAAATGATGGCAGCAGAATGGCAAGAATCAACGGGGAAGTGGCTTGTAAATACAAAAGATGGAGCTACCTATCAAGGAAAAATTTTGGTTAGTGCCATAGGGCAATTACATCACCCTTCGACGCCCAATTTTAAAGGAAAAGATAGTTTTAGTGGACCAAGTTTCCATTCCGCTCAATGGAATCATGCTGTTTCCTTAGCAGGAAAAACAGTAGGCGTGATAGGCAATGCAGCAAGTGCGGTACAATTTATTCCTGAGATTGCCAAAACTGCCAAGCAAGTAGTCGTTTTTCAACGCTCTGCCAATTGGATGTTACCCAAACAAGATAGAGCTTATAAAGAATGGGAAAAAAATCTTGTTAAACGGTTTCCTTTTCTTTTAAAAACCTACCGATCTCGACTATGGTTATTAGGTGGAGCACTTTTCTCTTTGATGAAAGGGGGCAATAACTTTATTCGGAAAATATATGAAAAACAAACGGTTAATTATATTAAAGAACATATCAAAGACCCTGAAATTGTTAAACAATTAACACCTACCTATCCACTAGGGGCGAAGCGAATTTTATTTTCGGATACTTATTATCCAGCCTTAGCACGCCCAAATGTGCAATTAGTAACAGGTGGGGTCAAAGAAATAGCCCCTAATGGCGTGATTGCAGGAAATGGTACTGCTCATACTGTAGATGTTTTGGTGTATAGTACAGGATTCAAGACCAACCCTTTTTTGTTGGGTTTAGACATCAAGGGCAAAGCAGGAGTGAGCTTAAAAGAAGCTTGGAAAGAGGGGCCTAAAAATTATTTAGGAATGACCGTGACCAATTTTCCCAACCTTTTTATGATGTATGGACCGAACACTAATTTAGGTCATAATTCCATTATTGTGATGAGTGAGGCGCAAGCAAACTATATTGCCCAATCTGTAAAAGCATTAGTACAAAATCAATGGAAGTCGATGGAAGTGAAAGAACAAGACATGAACAAGTATCATCAAGCGACCCAAAAACGCTTACAAGAAATGATTTGGGCAAAAGTAGAAGATAGTTGGTATAAATCTGCTAACGGAAATATCCCAAATAATTATCCCGGCAGAACGATGGAGTATATGCGAAAAACGAAGAAAGTAGATTTTAAAAAATATCAAATTATTAATTAAAAATGGAGAACCAACCAAAAAATATCCCAACCATTACTGAGCGTTTTTATCATTGGGAAAAAACAACCCCCAAGGAGAAGATGATTTGGGCATAGTTCGCAGATATTGTCGAGTTTTTAAAAGAACAAAAAATTAATACCCCTATCCATGTTGTTTGGCATGATTGGGGAGCGATTATTGGTTGTTGTTTGACATTGGCACATCCAGAATTAGTAAAAAGTTTAGTAGCTATTTCTGTCGGACATCCTAAGGCTTATGCAAGGTCTGGCTTGCAGCAAAAATTAAAAGGATTGTATGTATTAGGCTTTCAATTTACAGGAATAGCCGAATATATGCTTTCTAAAAATAACTTCTTATGCCTTCGTAGATGGGGATATCAACACACAGTAATAAAAGACGTTATTCAAGGTATGGCTCGTCCAGAAAGATTAACTGCGAGCTTAAATTATTATAGAGTCAATCTAGTAGATGTATTCCTTACTGCTTGGCCTAATTGTAAAGTACCTGTTCTAGGAATTTGGAGTACAGCAGATGCTTTCCTAACAGAAGATCAAATGGTTAATTCTGAAAAATATATGGATGCCAACTGGGAATATATTCGACTAGAAAAAATGGAGTATTGGATCCCCTTAGAACAACCTGAACAACTTTTTACCTTAACTGATGAATGGTTTCAAAAGTAGTGACCTAGATTCCTTAGCTAACTAATTCCTTATCCAACTCCTTAGCTCTTTTACTTGCACCAGAAGACAAATAAATAGCTTTTGCTGCATAATAAAAATACTTAAAAAAGGTTTCATGGCTCATGAAATTGAGCCGAGACCGAAACATCCACAAAGGAAAATGCCGATGTAAGAGTAATAAATTTTCAATACTAAGAGACAAAGCAGAAGGCCAATCTTCTTTAACTTCAGGATGCAGTATAGGAACGAGTTGGTTTCTTTTTTGGTCACTAATATTCGTTAATTCCATTCTAGCAATTACGGCTGCACTAAAAACCTGTTGGCAAAACAAAATAGGTTGTAGGGTGATTTTTCCAGCTGAAAAAATGTCCGTTTTCTTTTCCCTTGACAAAGCATTGGCAGAACAATCTACAAATAGCGCCTTGCCAGTATAAGAAACAGTACCTTGTTGCAAGGCAATTTCATTGTTGGTAATGCTGGTTACTCTACCTTTGCTAATGACATTTTTTATCCGCCTTAACTGTTCTAATTCTTTAGGACTAACTGTCGCACAACGCCATTTTTTGGGCAGCGTATTTTTATCCAATCGAATAATACCAGCAGTATTTTCCATTGCTAAAAAAAACTCGTCCACATTTTTAGTAGTCCTAAGAATGTCTGCTTGCTCTAGTACAACTCCTGAGACTTGACCTGCTTGTAAATCCGCTCTACTAAATAGCCAAGCTTGATTTGGACAAATCCAATAGATATTATCCTCCGCTACTCCTTTATTTAATAAATACAAAACGGCATCCATTCCTGTTTTCCCATTGCCGACTACATAGAATTTTCCCCATTTATCATGATGTTCTACTAACTCATTTAATGGAATCAAAGGGACTTCTTTTTCTACCTCATATTTTGGTGCATGAGTAGAGGGCACTTCTACTTTCATATAGGTGGCATCCACCAATCGTTTATTTATTTTATAGATGGTAATATTATTAGGGTTCTGCAAATCAACTACTTTCCCATTTCCCAAATAATTATGCTGGGCTAAAAATTCAACTCTACCACTATTTTTAAATTTGGCCATGACTTTTTCATAGTAGCCCAATATTTCTGATTTAGAAGATAAGTCAGTCGTGCCATTCCCCAATACAAGAGAATTAACTCCATAAAAAGCGGCGGGTTGATGCAGTCTGACAAAAGGATAAGCATTATTCCAATGTCCTCCTGCTTTTGCTCGACGGTCAACTATGGTTAATTTAGCTTTGGGTTGTTTAGTGAAAATTTCATCTGCAAAGGCAATCCCCATTGCACCTGCGCCTATGATTAGGTAGTCTGTTTCTTTTGTAGTCGCCATTTTTAAAAAGTTCTTTTATTAGAAATATTTTCTGTCCAAATCATGGTGATTTTAAAAATCACCATGATTTAAGTATCCTCCTATGCTTCCCTCATCGTCCGATAGCATCCTACCGCAGCCAAATACAAAATGACAAAGGCGGCCACTACTGCTATATAAAAAGTACCATAAGAAAATGCATCTATAAAAGGCCCTGTAGGCGTAAGGCCTCGGTTAGTCGTAAATGGCGCAGATTGAAATCCCATAACATTACCCCATATTTCAATAAGGGAGGCAATGACCATAACAACGCTTTCTTTTTTTGTTAATCTTAAAAGGGAGCTCATCGAAGCTATCAATGCAACTAACATCCCATGAACAATTGGGCCCATGTGTGCGTTTCGCCAAGCCTCTCTCTGGTCAGGAACAGTAATGTCCAAGGCAGGTAAGGGCCAAAATTGTAGATAACCTGCTATAGAAATTAGCCAAGCAAAACCTGCAGTAGCCCCTATAATAATGACTAGCATAGCGTGAAATCCCATAGTGGCTCTTTGTTTCTTAGATAGCCCTGGATATTTGGTGTTTGACATTTTAAAATTGGTTAATAATTGCTATTGAACAATAGCAATTGGGTTTCGTAAATGTTTTGTTGTTAATTCTGGGTTTCCACAATTTAAGTTTGGAAATGAATTAGAATAAATTAAAAGTATACAATTTTAGATAAAATAGTATATATTTTTTAAAAAAAATGCACAAAAAATATTATATTTGTTAAAATACAATTAAGTATTCTACTTAAAAAATTAAAATTTGGGAAGAAAAGCGGTAGAAAAAGTAAGAAAAGCACCAACTGATAAAATTAATCAGTGGTTAAGATTATTATTAGTGAAACTGCAAACCGTCGAATTAGCTAATTTGACCATTGATGACCTTGCTAAATTATCCCAAAAAAGTAAGGGTACTATTTATAAATACTTTGAGAGCAAGGAGGAAGTTGTTTTGGCAGCTTGCCAAACTCGAATAGAAGCCGTAACTCCAATAATAAAGAATATTTATCAAGACACTTCTACACCAGTTGAAGTAAGATACAGACAACTCTTAGAAGAATTTTCGGTTAGATTAGCGGATATTACTATTTCTTTTTTTCATGATGTCCAATTGTACTATCCTACTGCATGGGAGGCTATAAGTGGGGTTAGTGAATTGTTTGTCAGTTTATTAGAAGATTTGTATCAACAAGGAATGGATAAAGGCTTGTTCCGACCAATCTCTATAGAACTACTAAAAGCTTTAGACCGATTTTTTGTTACCCAAATTATAACCAATCAAGCGATTTTTAAAGACCCTAATTATACCTTGAATTATTTAATAAGGGATTATTTACAGTTGCGGTTAGAGGGGCTGAATAAATAAGGGTCTGTGTGCATTACGATTTGAAAAAAATTGATGCCGCCCGAAAAAACCTGACCAGTAAACTACAATATATACATAAAATGAAATACCCAAAAAAGACTTCTTATCCGTATTTTCCTATTTTTGAATTTCCATAATTATTTTTCTTTAAGTGTTAATTTGTCTTGATGTAGGCTTCATTAAACAGAATACTAAGAATGAATAAGTACTTTATATAAACTCTAATCACTAGGTTATTAACATTTTATTTGTGGATAACTTCGAGTTATCCACATTATATCAGTTCAAAAGCACCTTTATCTGCTAAAAAAGGGAGTTTAGCTCTAAAGTCTTGTTGTTTCTGATAATCCAATTCGATGGTACTACTATTTTCTACATGGGCAGTATGCATTAAAATACTTCCATTATAATCAAGAATCGAAGTATCACCAGAATGATACAGTTGATGCCCATCCATTCCTACTCGATTAACACCAATGGTGTACACTTGATTCTCAATCGCTCTTCCCATTAATAATGACCGCCAATGATGGGCTCTTTTTTCAGGCCAATTCGCTACATAGATTAACAAGTCATAATCGGCTGTATTTCTACTCCAAACGGGGAAGCGTAAGTCAAAACAAATTAATGGGCAAATTTTCCAACCTTTATAGATGACCATTAATCGTTTTTTTCCAGCAGTATAATGGTCTGGTTCAGCAGACAAGGAAAAAAGGTGTTTTTTATCATAAGTTTGGAATTCACCGTTTGGTTGCATCCATACTAAACGATTATAATAATGGTCATTTTCTTTGACGATGTAGCTACCTGTAATAACGGCTGTTGTTTTTGCTGCTTGTTCTTTTAACCAGGTCAAAGTTTTGCCATTAGGGGTTTCTGCAAATATTGCTGGGTTCATACTAAACCCAGTTGTAAACATTTCTGGTAAAATAATAATATCAGATACTTGAGTTAAGCTATTTATTTTTTCACTTAATCGTGCCAAGTTTGCATCAATGTTTTCCCAAACAAGAGTAGTTTGCAGGGTCGTTATTTTTAAATTATTCATATCGTCAAATTTTACAAAAAAGAGTAGATTTTATCCTCAAGCTTCCGCTGCCGCCTGAGCTGCGAAGGGCAATAATACTCATTTTTCATAGGGTAGGTATCAAAATACAAAAAGGCTTAGACAAAATAATTTGCCTAAGCCCTTTTTATTTAGAAAACAAATAAAAACTTGTTGATTATTCTGCTGCTTCTTCTTCTTCACCCTCTTCACCCCCTTCAGCTTCGTCTTTACCTCTTAAGGCTCTTGGTACAATAACAGTTGCTACAGGAATAGCTGGAGCATTTGTGACTACAACCCCTTCTGGTAATTCCAAATCTCTAACTCTGATAGCATCGCCTAGCTCTAAACTAGAAATATCGCCATGTAATTCATCAACCATATTTTCAGGTGTCGTTCTAATCTTTACTCTTCTTAAAGACTGCTGTAAAGCACCACCTAATTTAACACCAGGCGAGGATCCTTTAAACCTTACTGGTATTTCCAAAACAACAGGTTTACCATCTTCTAATTTCAAAAAGTCAAGATGAAGAATGGATTCCTTAACAGGATGAAATTGTGCATCTTTTAAAATGCATCTATGTGTTGCTCCATCTACCTCAATTTCTGCTACCTTGAAATCAGGAGTATAGATTAAACCTTTCACATCCTTATGAGTTGTTGAAAAGTGGATGTTTTCTGCATCACCATAAATTACACATGGAATAGCACCTTCATTTCTTATAGCTTTAGTAGCTTTTTTTCCTACTGCTGGTCTTGCATTTCCAGCTACTTTTATCGTTTGCATATCTTTAGATTTATATCTTTTTCAAAAAGGACTGCAAAGATATGACTTTTATTAAAAAAAAGCCGAAAACAATTACTTTCTTAGTTAAAATAATTAAATTTTAGCTTTTTTTGGGGATTAAATCCGCATTAATAATTTTCATCACCATAATTGTCGTTGGTTCTATCATAAACGCAGTCCTAATTTCTGGTGTTAGAGCCTGCATCACATCTTCATATTTTCCAAAAATTTGCGTACTCATGGTATTGGTCATTATTTTAAGGTTTGGATGTTGATGTAATTGTTCAATAAATTTAAGGATAGGCGATTCATAATCTTTTATTAATGGATACATACTAATTTCTACAGAGATATTCATATTTAGAATTATTTTTAGAATTTTTAAAAAGAGATTAGAGCTGCAAATTTATAGATACGCAGGTAAGTTCAAATTAAGGATCATAATTTGGGTGAATTATTTTTTCTTCTAAAGTTACTTTAAAATCATTTCATAACCGACACAGGCTGAGCTAGAATATAAAGAAATTAATGTTACACTATATTTACGGCTTATTAAAAAATAATTATCTATATTAAGTTTTTTCAAATATTGTCAATAAGTGTAAAAAAGACACTAAGTCTATTTTTCTTTTATACCTTTGCACGAAATAATAACTTAAACGCTTTATTAGTTTACCAAATTTATGTCAAGAGTAATCAACCATAGTTTATTAACAGATTTTGATATCGGCCTTTTCAAATCAGGCAAACATTATAAGCTATATGAAAAATTAGGGAGTCATGTCATTGAAGTAGATGGACAATGGGGTACTTACTTTGCGGTTTGGGCCCCTAGTGCAAAGTCGGTTTCTGTAATTGGCAATTTTAATTATTGGGATAAACATACACATCATTTATCTGCTAGATGGGATAGTTCGGGAATTTGGGAAGGTTTTATTCCATTTGTAGGAAAAGGGGAGTTATACAAATATTGTATAGAAGCACAAGATGGTCGATTACTTGAAAAAGGAGATCCATTTGCTATGTTTTGGGAAGTGCCACCTAATACTTCTTCAATTACTTGGCAATTAGAATATGAATGGAAAGATGAAGAGTGGCTAAACAAACGAAAGGCATTAGCAGGTAAAGCCCAACCATATTCGGTATACGAAGTACACATCGGATCTTGGAAAAAATTGACTGCGGATAAATCTTTGAGTTATCAAGAAATGGCTACGGAGATGGTAGCATATGTTCAAAAAATGGGATTTACCCATGTTGAATTTATGCCAATCATGGAACATCCATTTTTCCCGAGTTGGGGGTATCAAATAACGGGTTATTTTGCACCAACAAGTCGGTTTGGCACCCCTCAAGATTTTATGGCTTTAGTGGATGCTTTTCACCAAGCAGGAATAGGGGTCATTTTAGATTGGGTGCCTTCCCATTTTCCAGAAGACCAACATGGCTTGGGTAAATTCGATGGGTCTTGTCTATATGAACATGAAGATCCAAGATTGGGTTTTCATCCAGATTGGAAAAGTCTAATCTTTAATTACGGGCGACATGAAGTTCGATCTTTCCTAATTTCAAATGCTTTATTTTGGTTAGATAAGTACCATATTGATGGCTTACGAGTAGATGCAGTTGCTTCTATGCTTTACCTAGATTATTCTCGTAATGATGGAGAATGGATTCCAAATAAATATGGTAGCAACGAAAATCTAGAAGCAGCTTCTTTCTTAAAAGAATTTAATGAAACGGTCTATAGTGAATTTCCTGATACTATTACCATTGCAGAAGAATCTACATCTTGGACAGGTGTATCTCGCCCTACTTATACAGGTGGTTTGGGTTTCGGTCAAAAATGGATGATGGGCTGGATGCACGATACTTTAAGTTATTTTAAACAGGAATCAGTCCATAGAAAATACCATCATAATGAAATTACTTTTAGTTTAGTC
Organism: uncultured Saprospiraceae bacterium; assembly: GCA_964644655.1. GTDB lineage: Bacteria > Bacteroidota > Bacteroidia > Chitinophagales > Saprospiraceae > JAFMDF01. The sequence continues at coordinate 9,529 of CAZXYA010000085.1, forward strand.
TATAGTTTTTCAGAAAATTTTATGCTGCCTTTATCCCACGATGAAGTAGTTTATGGAAAAGGACCAATCATTGATAGGATGCCAGGAGACGAATGGCAAAAATTTGCCAATCTACGATTGATGTATGCCTATATGTTTACCCATCCAGGCACCAAATTACTCTTTATGGGCAATGAAATTGGTCAAAGGACAGAATGGAAAATAAAAAGAGGCGTAGAATGGGGGCTAACCCAATATCCAATACATCAAGGCCTCCAATTATTAATACAAGAATTGAATCAATATTATAAAAGTACTCCTGCTATTTATGAAAAACAATTTTCTCCAGAAGGTTTTGAATGGGTGTCAAACGATGATGGAGGAAATAGCATGATTGCCTATATCCGAAAAGGAAATTGGGAACATAAAGACCAATTGGTTGTTTGTAATTTCACACCAGTTGTTCGCAAAGGTTATAATATAGGGGTAAATCAAGAGGGGCAATGGAAAGAAGTATTCAATAGCGATGCTAAAAAGTATGGCGGTAGCGGAATTCATAATGAAAATCTTTTAACTGCACATAATACTCCTTGGCATGGAAAAGCGCATGCTTTGACTATAACAATTCCACCGCTGGCAACTGTTATTTTTGAACCAGTCTAATTATTCAATGGAACAAATCGTTGACTTTTCAGATGCTACTGCAATCATAGCCTTCATTATTTCTCTAAGTATAGTGGTTTTTTTACGCTATGTCATGGTATCTGGTCTGTTTGTTCTTTTATTTCACATCATTTATAAAGATAAATTTCTATCTAGAAAAATAAGTACAATGCTGCGCCCTCAGGGGCAATCTTGGCAAGAAATAAAGTGGTCAGCGCTGACTTCCTTTATTTTTGCGATATCCGGAGTTGGCATAGTTTGGATGTGGCAAACAGGTTATAGTACCATTTATCTTAATCCTTACCAGTATTCGATTTTTTATTTACCTATAAGTTTATTCCTTGCGCTATTTATCCATGAAACCTATTATTATTGGTTACATCGTTGGATGCATCGGCCAAAAGTATATCGACTAGTTCATAAAATTCATCATGATAGTATAGTCACTTCTCCTTGGACTGCATTTTCTTTCGATCCATTAGAATCTATCTTACAAGCCTTTGTTCTGCCTTTTATTATTCTGTTTTTGCCAATGCATTTTAGCATGGTGATGCTAATGTTAATCATCATGACCATTTCTGCGACGATTAATCATTTAGACATAGAAATCTACCCTAAAGGTTTTGAAAAACATTGGTTGGGAAAATGGTTAATTGGGGCAACTCATCACAGTCAACACCATGCTAAATTTTTAGTCAATTACGGTTTGTATTTTACTTGTTGGGATAAATGGATGGGAACGGAAAGTCCTGATTTTGAAATTTTATTTCAGGAGAAGACGCAGCATGTAAAGTAGCTTTGCCCTAGCATACCGACTTTTTCGACTTGTAAAGTTTTCTAAATTTGCGGATAGGCAGGTATTAACAGTAAAAGGAGAATGATTTTAAAATAACCAATAAAGGTGCATCGCACCGACCACCTTTGTAAAAGAGTGAAAAAAGTGGTCGGTGTGATGCACCTCAATGTCTTTTTGCGGTTAATACAAGAAAGCTTGGTAAATCTTGATAATCAACGAATTAAATTTCTATCCTAATAGCTATCAAGAGGAAGGTTTTTTAAGTTTTGAGTATTCTAGATTAGCTTGTCAAGCCACTTCAAATTATTAAATTCTTCTAAAAAATATATTGCCACTCACCGTTTCCAAAGACAATAACTTATCACTTCCTCCATTAAGATCGGACGTCAATTTTTTAGTATAAGCCGAACTATTTTTATCCAACTCAATATCAAAATCAGTATAAATTTCTCCAGTTACCGAACGAAATTTCAATCTAGTTTTATGAGTAGCCGCTAAAGAAACATCGACATATCCGCTAATCGACTTTGCTTTCATTTCGCCTCTAAAATCTTTCACTTCTATATTGCCAGCAATCGTTTCTAGCCTAACTTTAGCATTGACTGGAAGTGTTAATTCATAACGAACTTTAATACAATACATATCCTTATTATAATAATTTCGATTATGCTGGTTACAATCCCAACTTGAAGGTTCGTGGGCATCAAAATTATAATCCGTCGCTATACTTAAAAAATAATCAGTTTCATAAACATCCATCGTATGCACTTTTTCAATACCAGGTTCATTGTAGGAAATAATAGCTCTAAAATTTACTTTGGTTTTGTCCCAAGTATTAATCATAATATCAGAACCAAATTTTAAATCTAAATCCAATTTTTTTCCTTGAGGTAAGGTAAAGCTTTGCTCTATTATCTTTTCTTCTTGGGCTAATATACCAATGGAAAATAGTAAGCTAAAAAATAAATAAAAGGTATATCTCATGATAATAATTTTTTTATTGGGCGCTACAGTACTAAGTGAATCAATGTAAATTCACTAGTAATTTGAATATAAAATGGTAGATCCAAAATCATGGCGATTTTGAAAATCATCATGCTATATCGTCTTTATTGCTCTTGTCGTAAATAAATATCCGAGTTAATAGCTCGAAGCGAGATTTCTACCCCACCTCCATTGATAGTTCCTGATAAATTATGTCCACTTAGTCGATGCTTTCCCTCTTTAAATTTCCCCATATCCACTTCAAAATCTGTATAAACCTCTCCATTAATAGATTTCATTTTTAAATCTGCTTTTGTATTATTAGGAAGCGTTACATCAACAAAGCCATTAGTACAAGCAATAGAATTAGGTTGGTCTTGTTTGACAGAAGCATAGGTTATTTCTATATCTCCATTAACGGTACTCGCAACTATAGGCCCAGCGGCATTTGCTATTTGAATATCAGAACCTTTTGCCTCTATTTCTATTTCTCCTGTCACATCTTTAATTCGAATACCATCACCATTCCAATCTGTTTCTTCAATATAAATATGGGCATTTTTAGGTACTTTTAATTCAAAATCCATGTCTTTACTAGATACTGTTTTGATAATCATTACATTTCCTGCTTCTCCTATTTCTAGCCCCATTCCAGTATTGTCAATAGCACTATTATATAAGGGGCGTAAACCTCGTGCTCGTTCTGGAGGTGCTTCATAATCATCTGTCGAAGCAATAACTTCAGCGCTATTATGTGCTTCAATTAATATTGCTCCTTTTGATTTTAAAATTCGAATCTTTTGCTCCCCTGAGCTATTACTAAATTTAGCTGCGTAGGATTGGGCAAAAACAAATTGGGTTAAGCTTAATAATAAGCTGAATAAAAATATATTTTTCATGATATTTTTTAAATTTTAAAACGAAGAGAAAGCAGTAGTCATTTTCTAGAATCATTTTCCCGCTTTCTTTAATTTGCATCAGGTGATTACTTATAATAAAACTTCTAAGCCTGATGCCGCACTATTTTTGACGGCATCTATTGTTTCCTTATCCCGAAGTATTTTTTGAAATTGTGGATAAGCAGCCTTCACTTTTAAGGTAACCAATACCTCCATAATGGCAATTTGTACTTCTGGACTTTTTTGATTTATCAAAGCTTTGATAAAGGCAGTAATAACTATTTTATTTTCGCCAAATTGAACCAAGCCCTCAATAGCTTTTAATTGTACATTAATATTTTTGTCTAAATTCATTCGGTCTATTAAGGCATTCAAAATCTGGTCGTCCATATTCGTTTCTTGCAAGCTAATATTGACTCCTTTAATGCGGTCACTTGCTGAATTTTGCTGTAAGAGAGACAAGGCCAATAATTTTTTTTGTGTCAACATTTCCAATTTCAAAGCTGCGATTTCCTTCTGTTGAGCTTGATTATTTTTAAACTGAATGCCAATACCAATGCCCATAATTAAGAGCGCAATCGCTGCTGCAATTTTAAAGAGTTGATTAACACTAAAAGTAGTCCCTTTTTTACGATCATTAATATTTACTATAGCTGCTACATTCTGTTCTGTTGACAATAATTTCTCAAATCGTTTTTTTGAATTAAGAGAAGGTTGGACAACAGGTGTTTGCTCCATTAAATTATCTAGTAATTCTAGTTCTGCAAAAATAGTTTGCCATTCTTCAGACGACTTTAAGTGTTGCTCAACTTCGATTATTTGCGTAGTCGTTAAACTACCTGCTCGATAATCAATTAATTGAGTTATTATATTTTGGTTATCCATATCCATGAATTAATATTAGACTTGTTATCGATGAACAAGTCTATCGTTCCATTTTGAAAAAAATATGTCTTAATTGTTTTAATGCTCGATGCGCTTTTACTTTTACTGCCCCTTCAGAACATTGTAATATATCGGCTACATCTCTATATCTCATTTTTTGAAAACGAGTCATTACTAATATTTCTCTTTGCTGGTCTGGTAATTCTTTCATCGCTCGCTCTAATTGCTGTAAATCCTCTTTTTCTACCATACTATTTTCAATAGAAGCAGTTGTTATTTCTAAATCACTAGGCTGTACAAAATCAGAAATTCTTTGTTGGCTTTTATAATGGTCAGTCTTAGCGTTTCGAGCAATCTGGTAAATCCAAGAACGAAAGGACATACTTGGAACATAAGATTGTCGATACTTTAAAATACGTTCAAAAACAGTTTGCACTAAATCTTCACTTAAAGCAGCATCATAATTTTGTCGATAGAAAAAATTGTAAAGTGGAACTTGATAGCGATCAAACAAAACAGAAAGTACACTCAGGTTTTCCTGACTGACTTGTTCCATTAATTGTTCATCTGTATGTTTGGTCGCTATTGACATTAACGAGGTTCTTTTTAGAGCTTGTTGGTGTGCGGCGGATGATTTCACATTTTGTTCATTAGACTTGTTACCCTTTGAAAATTTTATAGAATCATTTTTAAAGGGTAACAAGTCTATTAAGTACTCATTTTAAATTATTTCCGACAAGGGTACTGAACATATTTGTAATGGTTACAGAAAAATGAAAAATATTTTCAATAAGGGGGTAGGTAAAATATAATCTACTCCCTAATCATAAAAAAAGTGCTCCCAAAACTCGAAGTTCTGAAAGCACTTTGTATGCTTTTATCTATGGTAAAATGATTATTAAAACAAAGAAGTCTGTCCACCGTCCAAATCAAAATCTATAGAATCACCAGGTTTTAGTTTATCTTTCTTAGCAACTGGTTTATCAGCAGGCGTAATATCTTTGACACCTGTAATTCGCTGTCCACTTAATTTATTACCTTGCGATTTCCAACCTTTTACATCAATAAATTCGGCCAATGTGACCTGTTTTTCTATTTTTTTAGATTTATCTTTTTCATAATATTGGACAATAGGATTTGAGTGAAGGCTCGCAAAAAATAATTTAGAACTTTTATGTTCAGAAATATAGGGGTATTTTTTACCTAGCGTACTTGCTTCTATCTTAAATCGTTTGACAAAAGTAGTCGTCTTATCGGCATCATAATGAATGGCACTAATAATTAAGTTGGAATCAAATTTCTTAATATCCAAAACATCTTTTACTTCATAACGATTGGTCAATTCATAATCGGTCAATTGATAAGAACCATCCTTATATAAAACTAAGATAGTATCTCCTGTATCAAACGCTCCCAATAATTTACCTCGACCATCTGTATTTAATCGACCGCTGACATCGTCCATCCATAATTTCAAAGCATCTAAAGTAGATTTACCAGCTTGTTTCAAGGTAATTTTTCGAACGGGATATTTGGTCAATAAATTCCCTTGAGATCCTCTTCCTTTAATTGCTAAATCGGCAAAGTTATAGTCAAAAATTTTAAGTTTAGCTCGACAACCTGGGGTCAATTGTATTTTAACAATTTCCGCTTCGCCATTAGGGTTTGCGGTAAAATAATGCAACTTAGACCCTTTAGATCCTTTAGTTAAGTCATAATCTTTATCTCTCGTAATAGCTTTGATATTAAAGCGTTTGACCATTGTTCGACCAGACTGCCCATCTGTATAAATCATATTATAGGTCGTTCGATCATCACCTTTTTTCCAAACCGCTACATGAATAATATTTTTACCAACAAAGATTTTGTCTGCTATTTTTACGACTTTAAATTTACCGTCTTTTCGGAAAACAATAATATTATCAATATCCGAACAATCTGATATAAATTCATCTTTTTTCATCCCCATGCCAATAAAGCCTTCTTTAAAGTTGGCATATAGCTTAGCATTATTCGCAACAACTTCGGTTGCTTTGATAGTTTCAAAAGAAGCAATAATTGTTTTTCGTTCTTTTCCTTTTCCGTATTTTTTTAATAAGTTTTCATAATAAGCAATAGAAAAATCAACTAAATGTGCTAAATCGTGCTTAACTTGCTTTAGTTCTTCTTCAATATTCTTAATTTTTTCATCCGCTTTGAAGACATTATATTTAGAAATTCTTCTAATCTTAATTTCTGTTAATCTAGTAATATCTTCTTCTGTAATATCTCTCAATAGGGCTATCCGCTTATCCCCTTTTTTTACAGGATCACTTGGGGTACCTACATATTTTTTTAACCCAATACCAATCATTTTCAATACTTCTTCCCAATTTTCACATTCTTCAATATCTCGATAAATTCTTTCTTGGATAAAGATTTTTTCTAAACTAGCAAAATGCCATTTTTCTTCTAATTCATTTAGCTTAATTTCTAGCTCTTGCTTTAGTAAATCTTTGGTACGTTCCGTACAAATTTCCAACATTTCATTAACCGTCATGAAATGTGGCTTATCATCAATAATGACACAAGCATTTGGAGAAATCGACACTTCACAATTCGTGAAAGCATACAAAGCATCCATAGTTACTTCGGGTGACATACCGGGTGCTAATTCAATCAAAACTTCTACATCAGCAGCCGTATTATCAATAACTTTCTTAATTTTAATTTGTCCTTTATCATTTGCCTTTAAAATACTGTCAATTAAATTACCTGTCGTTACACCATAGGGTAACTCCGTAACCGCTAATTGTTTTTTATCAATAATTTTAATCTTAGCTCGCACCTTTATTTTACCACCTCTTTTTCCTCCGTTATAATTCGAGACATCAACGATACCCCCATGCTGGAAATCTGGGTAAATTTTCACCTTTTTTCCCTGTAATATTTTAATAGACCCTTTAATTAGTTCGATAAAATTATGTGGCATTATTTTGGTGGACAAACCAACAGCAATACCTTCTGCTCCTTGTGCTAATAAAAGCGGAAACTTCATGGGTAATTCAACTGGTTCTTTATTCCGTCCATCATAACTTAATTGCCAATCCGTCGTCTGATTATTAAAAGCAATTTCTAAGGCGAATTTGGTCAATCGTGCCTCAATATATCTTGGTGCTGCTGCTCGGTCTCCCGTTCGATTATCTCCCCAGTTTCCCTGACAATCAATCAATAAATCTTTTTGACCAAGATTCACCAAAGCATCACCAATAGCTGCATCCCCATGTGGATGATACTGCATGGTATGTCCAATAATGTTGGCTACTTTATGGTATCGACCATCATCTTTTTCTTTTAAGGAATATAAAATTCTACGCTGCACAGGTTTTAAACCATCCTCAATTGCAGGAACAGCACGCTCTAAAATTACGTAGGAAGCATAATCAAGGAAATAATCCTGAAACATTCCTTTTAAGGAAATAATATTATCATCAGGATATTGACTGTGATTAGTGCTACTATTATTTGGTTCTTTACTCATTATCAGCAATAATTATTATACAATAGTAATTCGCAAAGTTAAGGGAAATATTAGCTTGTTTTTTGATATTCAACCAATAAACATTAAAACAAAAATAGGAAATTTGTTTATTTTAAACAAACAAAAAGTTTAATAAATATATTTTACAGAATATTTCTTCTACAAGTTGTTTAATCAAAACTAAATTCTCAATTAATAAGTTATAAATACCAGTAGGTTGTTAAATGAAGGTAAATATCGAAATTAGCAATGGCAATCAAAAAAAGATAGTTATAAAGTATGATAGATTCCACAATAATTCCATTAATAAAAGAGCAGTTACAATTGCCGCTACCAGGAAAAGCTGCACAAGTCAACATGACAAGTAGATCTAAATTTACGGATACACCAGCAGATGCACGATTAGCAAGTGTATTATGTTTATTATATCCAAAAAATGGAAAATGGCATTTGCCCTTAATACAAAGAGTTGTGACAAAGAATGATAAGCACAGCGGACAAATCAGTTTCCCAGGAGGAAAACTAGAACCAACGGACGTTACGAATCAAGCGACAGCATTAAGAGAAGCCAATGAGGAAATTGGTATAAAAAAAGAAGATGTCACTTTATTAGGGGAATTAACACCACTTTATGTACCAGCAAGTAATTTCCAAGTTTTCCCATTTATTGGTTGCTTAGATTATACCCCAACATTTATCCGTCAAGAAAGGGAAGTAGCAGAAGTCATAGAAGTGGAATTAAATCAATTAATCCATCCAAAAACAAAAAAATACAAAACCATAAAATTTGGAAATGGGTACACGATAAAAGATGTGCCTTATTATGATATAAAAGGCAAAACTGTTTGGGGAGCCACAGCTATGATGTTAAGCGAATTTGTAACGCTTATAAATCAGAAAAAAGTTGCACCATAAAAAGACCATAAAAAAGTAAAAGCATCAAACCTTCCCAGCGAGAGATTTTTTTAGAGATACACATAATCGCAAACATAATCGTAAGCGCAATCATAAAAGGTAAGATAAAATGAACCACATTATCAGGAATCACTAAAGTCCCAACCAAAGCAGGAATTCCCATAACGGCATAAGTATTAAATATGTTAGAGCCTAATATATTTCCAACTGCTATATCTGTTTTTCCTTTACGAATAGCCGCTAAACTTACAAAAACTTCAGGCAACGAAGTTCCTAAGGCAACTACACTAGCCGCAATAACTTCCGAACCAATTTCTAATAACTTAGATAATTCAATAATACTTTTGATAGTGTATTCTGCACTAAATTTAATAGCAAGACCCGCTAGAATCAAAATACCAATATCTTTTCCGTTAATCTTCGTTTTCTTTGTTTCTTCCCCTTCATTATTATTTAAAGAATAAAAAAGAAAAACAACCAATGCGCCCAATAAAACGATTGCTTCAAAAACAGTCACCACTTGGTCATAAGCGACAAACCATAATAAAAAGGCAGAAGCAACAAGAATGGGAATATCTATATTCATAATTCCCTCCTTCACTTTTATCTGTTTTCCAACAACAGCCACTAATCCCAAGACTAATCCAAGGTTGGCAATATTAGACCCAGCTACATTTCCGATTACAATTTTGGAATCACCCATCAACACAGCTTCAATAGAAGAAGCCAATTCTGGTAAAGAAGTGCCTAAAGCTACAATCGTAACACCAATAATAAAAGGGGGAATACCTGCTGCTAAACCTATTCTTTCCGCAGCCTCTACAAAAAAGTCAGAAGCTTTCAGTAAGATAAATAAACTTACTGCAAAAAATCCTAGGTTTATTAATATTTGTTCCATAAAAATATAACTATTGCTAAAAGCAAAATATTAGTTGACGATGAATGGGCAAAGAACATGAAAAATAGTGGCTTACTCAAATAAAATCTGCCAACTGACTTAGGTTTACTGCCAATCGTTAAAATCTGGGCGCAAAAATACATTTTTTAAAAGCAAAAAAGCAGGCAATGAGCTGCTTCCAAAGCTAAAAAGTTATGTTGGGACGGCTTTAAAGCAAAAAGGTATCGAATAATCAGAAAAAAGTTTTAATTTTTTTATAAAAAGTTTTAGTCGATGAATATCATATAGAAACAATATGTAATATGTAATTAAGTGGCTGAAAATCAAGTAGTAACAAAAAAGTATAAATTTTCTTTTTAAAGAAAAAAAAAGCATTAAAAAAAAGAATATTTTCTTTAACTATTTTTATGGCAGAATTTCTGTATATTGAATAATATGGAGATTAATGCGCTAATTCTCTATATTTTCAATATATTTGTACAACATAAAAGATATAGCTTTATATCGCCACCAAACTACACACAAAATTAAAGCACAACTTGACCAATCTATACAAGATTGATGCGATAATTTTACAATAAAAAAGACATACTGTGAGAATAATATATTCTTACCATTTTTTCATTCAATATCAATTATTAACATGGGATTAGTTATTTCGTTACTAAACCACAAGGGAGGTGTGGGCAAAACAACAAGCGCCATTAACATTGGAGCAGGTTTAGTTGAGTTAGGAAAAAGTGTATTATTAATTGACTTAGACCCACAGGCAAATCTTTCTCTTTCGCTAGGTATTCCTAGGCAAAAGTCCACTATATATGAAGCTCTTCGAGGTGAATCAGAATTAGTACCTTATACTGTCAAAGAAAGATTAGATGTAGTCACTTCGACACTAGATCTTTCGGGTGCTGAAATGGAATTGATTAATGAGGCAGGTAGAGAATATATATTAAGAGAACTATTAGAAGTCGTAGAAGAAGATTATGATTATGTGATTATCGACTGTCCACCATCTTTGGGTTTATTAACCTTGAATGCGTTAACTAGTAGTACTTATGTATATATTCCTTTACAGACAGAATTTTTAGCCTTACAGGGACTGACTAAAATCAAACAAATTATCGACAAAGTACGATTCCGTTTGAATAAAAAATTATCTATTGGAGGAGTTATTGCCACTATGTATGATCACAGAAAGGTGTTAAACAGAGATGTGGTAGAAACCATTAGAAAGTTTTTTGGCAATCGGGTATTCGATACTTATATCAGAGACAATGTAGCTTTAGCAGAAGCACCTGCACAGCGAAAAGATATTTTTGCTTATAGTAAAAGAAGTCCAGGAGCCAAAGATTACTTAGCACTCAGTAAAGAAATAATAGAAAGAACGGCACAAGTAGAAGTCTAATTTAGTTATTAAAATAGTAGTAACTATTATGACCAAAGAAAAAAATATTTTTGTAAAATTTAACCGATACTTGTGAGCAAGAAAAAATTTAAGGCGGGACTCGAAAGCCTCTTTGGAGACACAGGTGTAGATGACCAATTACCAGGCATTCGCCCATTATTGGTTGAAGAAGAAGCCCAAGAAAGCAGAGATTCAACCCGTCGAAATCGTCCAAAAAAGCGGTCTTCTAAAAATTTCACTTCTGATTTAGAAGGACTGTTTCATAGTGCGCTTGATAAAGAATTCAAAGAACCAGCAAAAACATCTTCTTTAGCAAGCGGTAGAGATACAAAGGTAAAAAAACGCAGAGAACGTCCTGTCATCGGTATTGATGCGTTAATCCGTCGAACAAGTGCAGAAAATAGAGAAGAATTTAAGAGTAGTTCTCCTTTAAAAAAGCGAGTTACCTTTAGTTTAGAAAAGAAAAAAATTGAAAAGTTAAAAGTTATAGCAAAATCTAAAAAAGCTTATTTAAAAGATATTGTTGATGATATTATTTCTCAATATTTAGATGAACAAGGAGATTCCCCTAATAACGCAAACTAATCCTGAATTACGAGTTATATTTTAAATGTGGTATAGCTCGTAATTCGAAGTTGACCACACCTACCTAATAGTTTTGCATGCAACGCCTTCACGAATTTCGCCTTTTCTACAACCATACCATCCATCCTGAGTTACTACGGATGGAGCGGAAGCGAAAACGTTTATTATTATTACTTTTCGGTTCTGTTATTTTTCTAATAGGCGTTACGATATTAGACATTTATGTAGATATTTTAGTAGTCACCTTATTCTTTTTAGTATTTATTGTTTTCTACATCAGTTTTATATTATACCGCATTAGGCAATTCGTCATTATTTTCAAACCCAATATAGTTAGCCTAATTTTAGATTTTATAGATGATGAAATCAATTATGGCAAAATGACTTACAAGCCTAAAAAGATGATTCCAAAATCAACTTTTTTGTCTAGTCTAATTTTTGCTACACCAGCTCCCTTTTATAAAGGAGAAGATTTTATCAAAGGTAGTTATCGAGAAATGACTTTTGAATTATGTGAATTAAATGTTAGAGAATATTCAAAAGTAAGAAATCGTTCAAATTATATATTCAAAGGCGTATTTTTTAAAGG
>CAZXYA010000086.1:0-21588 GCA_964644655.1 uncultured Saprospiraceae bacterium
ATTTATTAACGAAGGATTATTGTTAAGTGGTCCTATGAATTGGGGTAAGCACACTTCTTCTAAATCTATTGTAGATTTACCTAAAACTAGATTACTAAAGGTATAAGAATTTAATAAGCTTTGGATTTTAAAATAGATACTGCTTTTGGTCATGGAAAGCGTATTTTGCATAAAGCCATTTTGAAAAAATGACCTATCTGTTTCTTTTGGACTTTGTAAACCTAGCGCTATTAAATCGGCGTTTTCATTATCGTTCATAAATCTTTGTAAGTCCCTCAAAGTAGCATCTCCTTTTCTTAGTAACGTAGCAATGCAGGGTTTAAGCAAGGCGTCCATTCTAATGGAAAAATTTTTGTCTTTCAAAATTTCTACAAAGGCAGCCGTTAATTCTTGGGAAACAAAATCAATACTTCTTTCGCTTTTATCTTTGATTTGGAAAGGGTTAATGATAAGGGTATATTCTTCTTTCCAAAGAAAATAACCAAAGGCTTGTTTACTAGTATCTCTGATATAAGGGTCAACATAAACGACTCTTTCCATTTGGCTATTGAGTGCAAAACTCAATACTTCTAAAGCTAAATCTCCGTGTGGTTCGATTAATCCAATGGAATAATTTCGTTTTTTGGCACTCTTGCGTTGAAGGTAATTAATTTCCATTTTCATCCATTCACTTTTACCTCCTCCACTTTGAGCAACATCGTATTGATGTCTTTTCTTGGCTTTTAAAGGGATATAATAAGGCAATTGAAACCAAAAGAAACAACGACCTTTACAATATTTAATGGTGTTTTTGATTAAATTAACAGGTCGGGCAAGTAGAAAAAATAGTTTTTCAAAGAACCAATAATTTTCTAAAAAGCGGACTCCTCTTTTGAACTGAAAAAGTAATCATCGAAGTAATTTCCTCAACATTCGTTTCCAAATCATTGGGTTGGTTCGATATAAATTCAGTCATTGGAAGTCTATTAAGTAGGATGTCAAGCTCTTGACTTTTCCTTAAAAGATTGTATCATAGTTGAATGAAGGAAAAAATTCTTTTCCTGTCCACCTACCTTTGTGGATACTTTTGGGCTTATCCACTCTCAGGAACATACTTATGCTGATTACAAAGTCAATTTGTAGCGATTTTGAAATTCAAGACCATACTTCAAACTAAAGGTGAAAGATGGTTTTCTTTTGGGCATCAATCGACCTTTGAATAACTTCAACAAAACTTCAAACACTTCAAAACTTGCTTTTCTTTTTTCTTAAAAGTCCACTCCTCTCTTTTTTCTAAAAAAGACAACAACAACCTATCCCTTTTTAGTTGTTGTTTTAATTTAACAACAACCTTTAAAAGTTTAGGGATTTTAAAAGGCTTAATGATGCACCTTTTGAGCATTTTTTAGAACAAATGGGGTATTTAGCGGAACATATTGGGTATTTGTAGAACTTTTTGGGTATTTCATTTTTAGCTATCAGAACATTTCGGGTATTTGATGAAGATTAGTCCCAAAACTGCCTTATAACCGCTATTTAAAGCTAAAACCAGTTACCTCCATCCCATTTAACGGAACATTTTGGGTATTTAATAGAACAAATGGGGTATTTGAAAAACATAAACGGTTTTTGCTATTGAAATTTCAAAATATTGGAATAGAACAGAACAAGCCATTTAGTTCTGTTCTGATAAAGGCATGACTTCCATTCAACAATTTTCCTTATTTGAAGCACATAATGGTTTATTAGAAATCAAGAAACATAGTGCTTTGGTGGCAAATAACCTCACCAATTTTCAACAAAGAAAAATCATTAATTCCTTACTTTGGATAGCTAAAGACCAATTAAAACGCTGTCGAGATAGAAGACAGTTTACAACGGAATTGAACATCTTAAAAAGAATAGCTAATATCAGACGCAACGATAATCGCCAAGTAAAGGAAAATCTAGTTGGCTTAGTTTCTTTGGTTATTGAGTATAATAATTTAGGGAAAGATAAGAAGATTCGAGGAGCATTTCCTTTTTTATCCTTTGTTCAAATAGCAGGAGGAACAATAGGCAATACCGCCAAAGTTACTTTTGAACTGGCAACACCCATTTTGGAAGCAATGAAAGACCCAACGATGTATGTCAAACTAAATCTATTGATTCAAAGGAATCTAACGGAAAAATATGGCTATGCCTTGTATGAAATTTTAAAAGATTATGCCAACCTAGCAAGGACTTTTATTCTAATTGAAGCCCTAAGAACTTCATTAGGTGTACCAAAGGGGAAATATACAGGTATGAATATGTTTAAAAAGAGGGTATTGGATGTAGCCATTGAAAAAATCAACGAAAAAACCGAATTAAAAGCAAGCTATGAATTGGAAAGAGAAGGTAGAAAAGTGGTTGGAATTTGGTTTACCGTTAAAGGACAAAATCTCCAACAGGCAAAGGATAAACAGGAGGAAAAAATTATAGAGAGGTTGCAATTTTTCGGCATTAAAAAGCAACAAATCCAAACCTTGATAAAGGAACATGACCATGATTATATTCTTGCCAATATTGCAGTAGTGGAGGAGAATTTAAAGAAAAAGGGGCATAAAATTAGAAATGCTACTGCTTATTTGATGAAAGCTTTTGTGGTAGATTATAGACCCGTAACTTCTGAATTTGAAAAAAGTAAAAAGGTAGCAGCATTACCCAAAAAACAGGCAGGAACACCAAATTTAAAGGAAAAAGCTAAACAAGAAATGGAGGCTTCAAAATCACAGATTGATGACTTTAAGAAGCAGAGGAGGGAAAAGGTAGCATTAAGGATAAATGCCCTTCAACAAAAGGAATTAGACCATTTAAAGGCTCAATTTATGGAGGAGTTAAGTAAAAACACTTCGCTTTTTAAGTGGTATCAATCCAAAGGAATGGAGCATCCCATCGTAAAAGGAAGGTGGGAAAAATTTGTAGGTAAACAATTTTTAAAGGAAGAAGAATATGATTTTGAAGCCTTTAAAAAAAGGATGATGGAGGAGTAGAGTAGTTCTTTTTTAGCTTAAAATAACCAATGAAACGGACAGCAAATGATTATGATAATTGGAATAAAAAGAAGCAAAGACTTAATAGTTTAGAAGAATGTCCAGACATTCAAGTGGGTGAAATTTGGTGGTATTATGTAGGTGTAAATGTAGGTAATGAAATTGGAAAAGGTCAAATTGGGGACTACAAAAGGGTTTGTCTAGTCTTAAAAAACAATCTACAGAATGGACTTATTTTGATTGCCCCATTATCCACTAAACTTAATTTTTTCAGCGCATGAAATACCCTTAGACTAAGAAAATATGATGTTAAAGCATGGGTTATTCTCAATCAAATTTGCTTAATTGACCCTAGAAGATTTACCCAACGTCGCTTATTTAATTATTCCAAAAGTTTTGTCAGAAAGGTATTGGCTAACTACAAAAGACTTTTTTCCATATAAAAAAATTAACGCACACCGATGGTATGCGCAGCGAGGACTGTCCAAACAAGGTTTGTCGTCCAAAATTCAAGTAACACATGGCACTTGATTGATTGGTATTTTAAGCAAAGGGTTTAAAAAATCAAGTTTTTTAGGATAATGATTAGTTGGGAGTAGAGGAGTATCAATATCAATTGATCCAAAAGCCCTTTCCAATGGGCTTTTCAAGGAAAATCTGTTTTAAAGCCTATTTTTATCAGACAGAAAATTTAAATTTGAGTGGCTGTTCTCTGCTAATGATGCAATGGTCATTTTTTAAAAACATCATTCAAATTTGATTTTTTCATAGCCTATTTAAGCTGCTTTTGAGCGTTTTTTAAAAGCCACCTTCCTTTCAGAAAGGCTAAGAAAATAATTGACTAACGGAAGGGAATGACCAGAGGAGTAGTATCAAGCCCATAACCAACAAAAGCCCTAAGAGGAAAAATAACTTCCTTTCAAGTTTGATTCTAAGCAAAGAAAATTCTTCGATTTTGTGGTTATACTGCTGTTGTAGATTGTCGTATTTGCCAAGTAATTCCTTTTTCTCGTTTAATTCATCCTTGTAGAGTAGGGCATATTTTTTGGATTGTTCCTCAAATGAGGATTTAGATTTCTCTAAATCTCTATTGGTCTGTAAAACCTTATCTAAATCGTTTTGAAGTTTTGAATATTTAGCTTCAATGTTTTTAATGGCTGATATATTTTGGTTTTCAAGCGAGTTGTTTGAAGTATTATTGAAGTTATAAGAGGCGTTTGAAGTGTTATTGAAGTGATTTTGAGGAAGTTCATGCTTTCCTTCAAAATTTCAATTACCCTTATTTATTATACCCATAGCGTTTCCCGTTGTGGCTACATATAACTTTTGAAGACGTTTTGAAGTAATTTTGAAGAAGTCATTGAAATGTGCCACTTGTCTTCAATATTCCATTCTAGTGCGGATTTTTGAGGGGTATTTTTCCAAATAGGTATAAACCGTTTTTTCAGAAGTTCAAAATTGCTTGGCTAATTCTTTGACAGGGAGGAAGGACATGGGGTTTTGAGGGAGTGAATGGGAATTGAAGAACTACAAACTTACTTCAATTCTTACAAATCGAATCAAAAAATCAAGCTAATTGAATATCTTAACCTAAACCTACTAAGTTATTTAATGGTTACTTTGTAAGTGTTTTCATCTTCTGTACTTTTTTCTACAATAAAATTTTGTGCCTTTCTCTTTGGAGAATTTGCCAAGCCATAGAGCCAGTTAATTATATAAGATGCTGCAAGGGATAAAAGAATTGTTGATAATATTTGTTCGCTTTTTACTTTGTCTTGATGAATATTAGTATAATATTCTACATATGTATTAAGAGATGTGGTATTTATTTTATGCCAAGTTGCATAGTCACTTGTAATAACATCGGGTTTTACGCCTTTTATAAAATACAAGGAACGATAAGGAACTGCTAAATCTATTCGCACAGGAAAAGCACTTAATGGTTCAATTCTATTGTTATCATTTAGACTTTTTAATTTGAATATGTTAGCGTTTGATATACCATATTCGTTTCTTTTTGCTCCTTTACGTCTAAGTATAAGGGGGTGATTATTATAGTTAGAATTTTTAGGAATGGTAAGATTAATTTCTGTTTTGTCTTCTAAGTGAGTAAGATTCGCACGAATGCTATTATTCTTTGTAAGAGTATTAACTAATTCTCCTTTTGAATCTGAGAAAAAGAGTTTATCGTTCAAAATGATTTTAAGTTGAATATCCTTTTCAAGCTTTTTTTGAGCTAACTTCTTAGTGATAAAAGATATTCCTGTAAATCCAGTAATTCTATTATAACCTAAACTCATTGAATCAATTCCAGACAAATCTTCACTTCCGACTCTTATAAAAGGGTAGTTGGAGGTGGGAACATACTCTTTGGTAGCTAAATGATAACCAAACCAACCAAGTAAAATTAATGGAATAAGTAAGAGAGTTGATGGTGATTTCATAAGGTTTCTTCATTGTTATGGTTAGCAAATAAAAAAGAAAGACTAGACCAAATGTTTCCTTTCGTACTTGCTTGTAAATAGTTGTATTGGTTCTGAGCATTGAGGGCTTTATGCTGTTCTAAAAAGAGCCGATTCATTAGTTCGTGTTTTTCTTGTACCATAGTCATTTTAGAAAGGGTAAAGTCATTTTCCTTTTTGGCAAGTTCCGTATAAGCACTATCAAGCTTAATATTTTTTTCTCTAAATAAAAGTTCAACTCCTTCTTCTTTAAGGTCTAACATAGCAGCTTTATTTTCTACTTCCTTGCGTTCTTGATTGACTTGAAAAAGCATTGCATTGGCTTTGTGACTTAGTTCTCTATCTTGTAAACCCAATATCTTTCCTTCAATTTCTAACCTAGTTTTTTCTTGATTAATGTTGAATTCCGATTCTCTAATTCGTTGGTC
Source organism: uncultured Saprospiraceae bacterium (assembly GCA_964644655.1). GTDB lineage: Bacteria > Bacteroidota > Bacteroidia > Chitinophagales > Saprospiraceae > JAFMDF01. Next base: position 5,884 of record CAZXYA010000086.1, read on the forward strand.
AATCTCTCCTGATTTAAGGTTTAAGTGTTCGTCTCTAATGTCCAAAACTTTGCTTATTACTAATACATCAAATTCTCGTGTTTTCATTTCATAGTCTGCTAGTAAGTTGATTAAATCTATATGCTTTTTTTGAAGCTCTACGTCTCGTTTTTCTTGCTGTATATTAGCAGCTAAACTGGTTAATTCTACTAACTTCCTTTCCATGCCTATTTCCTTTTCTTGGAGTTCTAAGAGCATAATGTTTTTGGCATATTCTACCTGTTGCGCTTGTAAAGAAAGTTGTTGTTCAATAATGCTTTGGCGGTGTGCTTGGGCATCTAATACTATTTTTCTAGCCGTTAACTCCTGCTGTTTGGTGGTATGTTCAAGGTTTACTTTTTGTTCATATAATTCTATTTTTTTGCCATCTAAAGCCTGTTCTCGTTGCTGATAGGAAAGTTCTTTTTCAAGTTCTTCTAGCTGCTTTTGTTTCTTTTGTTGTTCCAAAGCTGCCATACGATGAAAGTCTTTATTGACAAAAATATTGGTGTCTGATGCTTGCTCTGGTTCGGAACTGAAGGGTAAAATCTTTTGATATAAAAGAGACTTTTCTTTTGCCATTTGGTGCTGTGAAGATTGGATAAGCGTATTTTCCAATGCTTTCAATTTTTGTTTCTCTTGTGCTAATTTTTGTTGCATTTCTGCTTGGAGCTTTGCCCCTTTTTCTTTGATAATTTGCACTACTCGTTTTTCTACTTCTTGGACTACCGCTTTATCAAAATCTCCTTGTGGTGTGACCATTAAAGGACGGTGAGATTTAAGAGAGAAAAGTATTTGTTCATGCTTTTTATCCGTTGCTCTTGCCCCACTCGCTTCTAATGGCTTAAAGTATTTGTTATAGGATTTTTGAAAGGCAAGGTACTTGTTTTTCACATCACTAATATTCCAAACTGCATCCACATATTTACGGTATTCTCTAGTATGGTCGGACAAATAACCATTCTTGAATTTTTGCTTATAGCGTAGGACGATATAGTAATTTTTTAAATAGTCTTTGAGAGAAGCAAAAAGAGGTTTTCCATTTTTTTTAATATGGTCAATCATTGACAATATGGTTTTGGATTTGAAAAAGAAAAAAGAAAGTATTGTTGAATCGGCTGACCTTATTTAACTGACTCATAATGAATGTTTTAGAATATTCCTAAGTTATGTCCTCAATTATGAGCTAAATAATGCCTTAAATTACAAAAAAAATTATATTTTACGCTTATAACGTGAAAGCTAATTGTTTATGTATTTTCAAACCCAAAAAGTTATTTCCAAAGAAGAAATAAGCCGTATTGTGTACCACACATTAGGGCTTACTAATGCAGATGATAATGCTACTAGCATTAATACAGATGGACTTATTTCAATAGGAAAATTAGATATTTTTTCGGTGAAGGATGCAATAGTAATAATAATGAAATTGTGGGTAGAACGAATGGAAAAATATATTCACTTGCTGCAAAAAGAAAACAATCCCTCCTATCAAGCAATGTATAAAACCCTTGTCTATGAGCGTGGTTTTACTTTCAAGAATACTGCCAATTATTCGATGCTTATATTCCAGAAACGGATTATCTCCACTATCCAGCTTATGTATTTTTAGGCATTCAAACAGATGTTTTTCGCCGTCAACTTATTAGTGGTCGCCATCCCGAAAGAGAAGATTATTGTAAATTGCTTTCTAGTGTTTCTATTAGTATTTGGCAAGCTTTATTACAAAGTCTTGCGGCTATTGTTCCTTATGATGAATTGCTGCGCCATTGTTATATAAATGGAAAATCAGGTTCAGGTAAAAGTGAATTATTAAAAACGCTTTTTTATGGCATCCAAAGCAGCAGTCAATCAAACTTATCTGCAAGCCTTCTCTTGATTGACCCTCATGGAGACTTAGCAGAAGAAGTGAAAAATTTTGCACTCAATCAACAAAAGGAGCGAGTCATTTATATTGACCCATATTTACATGGAGGGAAAACGCCCGTCATTAATCCACTAGAGCTTCCACTTGATAATAATGGAAAGATAATCAATGATGAAGAAACCATTAATGGCATTAGCGAAGAGCTGGTCAAAGTATTTCAAGAATTGCTACATGATACCTCACTTTCCAATCAAATGAGAGCTATTATTATGCCCTGTGTGGCGACTCTTTTACGGAAAGGCAATTCGTCCTTAATAGACCTTCAAACCTTCATGGATGATAACTTAAATAAGGATTTAGTAAACTTAGGCAAACAAAGCCCAAACCCTAGTCATAGAAATTTCTTTTTGACCCAATTTTACAACGCTACTTACAAGCGTACCAAGAGCAGCATCTTTACTAAGATTCAAAGCCTTTTAAACTCCCACACCTTTTATAATTTGGTAACAGGGAAAAGCTCTATTAACATTGAGAAAGCCATGAACGAAGGGAAGGTAATTATTTTCAACCTTTCTAAAGGAAAGATGGGGATAGAATCATCAGAAGCCTTCGGACGTTTTGTTATTGCTAGTATTCAAACCATTGTCCAAAAACGGGCGAAGGTGGCAATAAATAAAAGAAAACCCTGCTTTGTTTTTATAGACGAGTTTCACAATTACATTACAGATAGCATACAGATTATTTTAAAGGAATCTCGTAAATATAGAGTGCCTTTAGTTTTGGCAAACCAGACAATAGAAGACATCAGGAGCAAGCAAATGTTAGGCAATATTTTAAATAATACAGAACTGAAATTTGTTGGTCGAAATGGTAGTGAAACTTTAAAGAAGATGGCAAATGAAATAGGCGTTTCATTGAAGATACTACAAGATATGAAAAAATACTATTTCTATGTCAAAGCAGGAGATAGAGCAGCCTATCAATTTAAAACTGATACTTCTTTAAAAGACTTTTCTATGCAGCTTACAAAAGAACAGCAACAGGCTTTAGACGATTTTCAACTAACTCATTATTATAAAGAAGTTATACAGTCAAAGCCTTTTGCAGCTAATGAGCAAGTGATAAAGGAGAAAGAGAAACCGAATAAGGAGCTTCCTATTGAGGGTAGTCCAAAAGCCAAATTTGATTTGTAGATACAATAAAAATAATCCGTTTAATGATAAAGCGACTAGCACCCACACAAGCTAAGATTTTATTGAACCTAGCACAATATAAATTCCTTACTACTTCTCAAATGATAACATTAGGGGTGGCTACTCAACGAAGTAATTTAGCTCCCCATTTGAGAAGTTTAAAAGATGGGTTACGTCCTTTTATTGATTGTAAAGAATTTGGCTTTCATCCTCAGAAAGGACGATTGGAAAATTTCTATTTCTTGAAACGTAGGGGTAAACAAGCTCTTATTGATGGCTTACAACTCCATGAAGAAGAAATACTTTTGCCTATTGGTACAAGCACTATTTTTACCAACGATTATTTTCATAGAAAATTCACCCTAGATTGCCATATAGCTGTCCAGACACAAAGCGAAGCAAAAGACTGTGAACTTATCTTTTTTGAGCGATATTTTGATAAATTAGGCAGTAATAGAAGTGGTGGTACATCAAGAGCCAAAACTAGAATCAATATGAATGAGGAACGCTACTTAATTGCTGATGGGGTTTTTATGCTTCAAACCACCAAACAAAAAGAACTCTATTGTTTGGAAGTTTGTAATGGGAGAGATAGCAAACGCATCCATAAACAAACGAGTCAATACATTCATGCACTTGTATCTGGTAGTCCAAGTATCAAATATAATCACACAAATTCAGAGGGGCAATATAGAGGTTTTCGAGTCTTAAATGTTTTTGAGCATAAAAGTTGTATGGATGCTGTCATTGAAAGAATTTCAAAAGATATTGCTTTTGCTAATTTAGGGAAGTTCTTTTATTTTAATACGATGGATGCTATTAAAAAGACATTTTTTGATGATTGGAAGGGGATTGATAGAGGGCAAAAGAAACTGTTTTGACTTGACAAATTAGAATTCGGAATTATACACCTTTCAAATTCCCCTTTTATTATCTGGTTCAGCAACATGGATATAGCTAAGTTTGGGAGAGGGAAGACAATTGTAAGTGGTGGTCATCTTACGGGTAAAACAACTTTTACACAAAATATTGTGCGTAGCTTACCAAAAGAACAAAGGGCTGCTATTCTTTATTTTAAGGAAGATGACTGCCGATGAGAGGCAGATGAAGAAGCACTTACATGGATGAGTCCTAAGTATCCTTATATCTCATCCTATGTGCAAGATAATATCTACCCTGTTTGTGTAAAAGATTGGTTACCTTGAAAACATTTTTTTGATTACATAAAAACATTTGTTGAGGAGGCAATTCAAGACGGTGCAGTTTGTGTGATTGACGGCTTAGATACTTACTGAGGAAATGAGAAGGTATTAACACGAATTTTTGATATAGAAGGTTCTATTATCCTCACCTTGCAATGATTGGGGAGGTATTCTTCAAAACCATTTAAAGATATTCTTGCTAAGACAGATAACCTTATAGAATTGGGAAGGGTTAGCCCCTATAATAATATTAAAGAATACCAAGAACTTTGAGTTGACGAAAGCAAAATTCACTTTTTTAGTAAAGGTGAATCAGCTTTTAAATCAGTAAAAAGTATATGTTAATCCAAACTAAAACATCTTTTCTTATAAATATTTTTTTTCTTAAACCTTTTTCTTATATTTGATTTTTATCAAATATGATTTTAAAATCTTTGTAGAATCATGTTAATTGATTGAAGCTCCTTAATTAACCTTGCTACTTATAGCCTGCCTTAGAGCAGTCCATTCCACATTACTGGAAAACCAAGTAACAAAACCAATCAAATAGAAAATGGATTTTTTACAGAAATTAGAAGGAATAGAGAAAAAACTAACACAGAGCGCAACTTTACTCAATAGTCAAAAAGTAGATTTATACAAAAAGTATATTGAGAGTAATAGACAATCAAACAACCTTCCTAAGCTCTTTAAAATTGGAAATTTACTACACAAAAACGGATTAGTCTTTCCTGCCCTAATCCCTATGAAAGATATAAAGGGCATTGCTTTTGAACTTAGCGATACGAACAGAGAAAAAGTTCACTTGTGCTTACAACATATTGCACTTCAAATTATTCACCAGCTCAATTCTAAGTTATGTGAAATCACTATTATTGACCCTAAGAAGATGGGAGGTAACTTTAGGTTTATTAGAAAATTAGGTGCTAATATTATTGGTGATTTAATTTATGATGAACAAGGCATTAAAAAATCAATTAACAAACATTTTGAGAAATCAATTTCTATTATCAATGAATGTTTGATGTTTTATGCAAACCTTGATGATTACAATAGAGAAACGGGTGGTGGGCAACCTTACCGTTTTGTTTTCATTGCAGATTTTCCATACGGCTTTAAAGATTGCGTGGATAAACTAAATACCTTAATACATAATAATCAAGAAGCTGGTATTTTCTTTTTTATGACTTATGATAAATCTGTAAAAATTGGGATGCGTCAAGAAAAGGTAGGAGAAATTTTATCGCAAATTACCATTCTTCAAGAATTCGGCAATTTTGATAATGATTTTTATAAAGTCAAAAACATCGTTAATCCAGACTTGTATAATGGTGACTTTACGCTCCAACTGGATAAGCAAGATATTAGTCCTAGTAACTTACAGAGATTAATTGGAGAAAGAACTGCATCAATCCAAAATCAAAGAAAAGATGATTTTGGCGGTGGCTTACGAATACCCATTGGTAAGGTAGCTGGACGAACTCATTATTTTACCATTGGGCATGAAACAGATAATTATCATGGCATCATTGGCGGACAACCGGGCAAAGGCAAAACAGTACTCCTAAATAACATTATTGCTAGAGGAATAGAAAGTTATTCTCCTGATGAGCTTCGATTCGTCTTGTTGGATTGTGCAGGAGTTGGTTTTCAAGAGTTCATAGAAAGCAACCATGTGCAAGTATTGAGAAGTTCAAGTAAGGTTGAAGAATGTGTGGAAGTGATAAAGAAAATTGAAGAGGAATTGGATCGAAGAGAGGCTCTATTCAGAGAAGCAAAAGTTGCCGAGTTGAAAGATTATCTACAGAAAACAGGTAAGCCTTTACCGAGATTTCTTTGTTTAATTGATGAATTCCATGTCTTGTTTACTGGAAAGTCAAGAACAGGAGCTTATGTCGAAACAATCTTGGTAGAACGAGTTATTAGAATTGGTCGAAAATTTGGCATACACTTAATTGTAAGTACTCAATCTTTAGGTGGTGGGGTTCGGCGGTCAATCCTCGATAATATACCACTTAGAATTGCATTAGGAATGACACCTGACCAGTCAGCAGGATTCTTAGGGTTGAAGAATGAAGCCGCAGGTAATTTAGAAAGAGGGATTGCTATTTATAACAATCAAAACGGCTCAACAAGAGCTAATAAGACAGTACGAATAGATTACATTGATTACAATGCAGTTGACCGAATTGTAAAGACAGCAAATGAGAATTATAGCAATTATGATGAATAACAGTTTTTTTTGACATAAAAACCAATATAATGAATAACCAACCTGAAGATTATGCTTCAAAAGTACGGTCTGAGGTAGCAGCAAAAACACAATATTCTGCCGCTTCGATTATTTCTGAACTCAAGTCCTTAGCAATACTTAATCAAGAAAACCTTCAGTCTTTTAGAGGAATAAATAGAGAGTTGTCAGAGTCTATTGAGATGTCAATTGACGATGTTGATAGCCTTAATAGGTTATTGTCTTTTTCAAAAGAACAGTTGAGCAAACTTGAATCACTAAAATCTAAAATGGGTGAATTGGATTCTTACCAAATTTCTGGTTTCTATGATTTTCATAGTAGAATTAATAGCCTTATCAACCGTATTTGTAATAATATGAAGCTTGCGGAAATTGACGAAATGCAAAAAGAAATACGAAATCTGATTACAGAAATGGAACAGTTTAGAATTAAAAAAAATGATGAATATTATGAGGGAATTAAAAATTCTGCAATAAAAATTGTGCAACTAGTTATAGGTGTAATTATAACCTTTGGTCTTTTAATGCTCATTTTTAGTAGCTGATATATTTCATTCATCAAATATGGCACGAGGAAAAATTTGCAGAATATGTAAATTCCATATGTTTGCCCTAAAAGAGGATGTACAGCCTATGGGAACATGGGTAATTTATCAATGCAAAAACAATTCATGTTCTTTTGAAGAAAGAATTTTTGAAGATAACGGAAAGGCAATTCCTCCACCTAAGCCCTTAAAAATAAAAACTTACTCCAATTCAACTAAAAAATCATATTCAATTATGCAAAGAGGTATTGATGGTCAAATTGAACTACTTAATCAGATGAAAGCCTTTTTGGAAGGATTATCTGAACAATTCGATGAAATTAATAAACGTAAGCAACAGTTTTTGAATAGCTTAGATGGAGAGGGCCTTGATATAAAACTTCTCCAGAGATTTGAGGAATATTTTGAAGAAAATAAACACAAAACAAGAGATTTAATATCAAAGATAGAAGATGAGGATATTCCTTATACTGAACAAGTAATTAGATATTTAGAAGATACTCCAAGATAAAAACAGCATAGTCAAGGTGCAATTTAAAATAAAGAGGTAGGGTTTTGGTTAAACCCTACCTCTTTATTTTTTCAAAATTTTAGTTTAAGTTTGTCATCGTTTGTCACATTTGTTTGTCACTTTTAGAAAAAAGCCCCATTTCAGTATGTTGAAATGAGGCTCAAATTTTTGTACCGAAGGAGGGACTCGAACCCTCACGCCCTTGCGAGCATTGGATTTTGAATCCAACGTGTCTACCAATTCCACCACTTCGGCTACTTAAAATCGCTGTCAATCCAAGTGGATTTTGAATCCAGCGCGTCTACCAGTTCCGCCACGCCGGCAGTATAAAGATTTGGTAGTATTTTACTATTTATGAAATAGCTCGGCAAAGATAAATGGCTAAAGTTGGAATAACAAGGGAGAGTAGTTAAAAATCAAGCAATTAATTAAATCGAAGAAGAAAGGAAAAGAAGGGTTTTAGCTTTTTTTAAACGTCTCCAAAGAGACAGTTTTAATAGTATCTGAAAAATAAATAATTTGTATTAAACAGCCTAAAATAAATTAAAATTCAATGAATATCATTTTATAAATCTTATAAATACTTGATTAGAAACGAATAGAACTATAATTAAAATACAAGTATAAATATTTGATTATCAATAATTTATTAAAATAATCTTATGTGATAAATATTGTAAAAACCTGTTATATTTTTGTTATATCTTTTTCTTGAAATGCCTTGTTATTGTGGTTGTAATTGAAAGGATTACACACCTTATTAACTTTTTTTATCATTAATTAAATTCAAAAATTAAAAAAAATCATGAAAAAGAAATCTATTAACTATTTCTCAAAAAATCTTAGTCGAACGCTAAATTATTTTATTTTAAGCTTACTTGTGGTAAGCTTTATGACTAGTTGTACGAATGAAGTAATAGAAGACCTCGCACCTGAAAATATAAATATAGAAGCAGCTCCTCAAAATGGAATCAACCTTACTAAAAGTAGTAGTCAAAGTGATTTTGTTGGTGCTGTATATGCGATGAGTAATGGGGACGGACAAATAGCAGGCACAAATGTACAAGGCGCAAACACGGTTGTTGTATATGGTAGAAATGCAGATGGTACTTTGGAATTAATGGACGAATATCCTACTGGTGGAAAGGGTGGCGATTTTGATGGAGGAGAAGGTATTGATCCACTTATTTCTGCTTATGCATTAGTGAAATCTCCTGATAACCGTCACCTTTTTGCCGTAAATGCAGGAAGTAACTCACTAACTGTTTTTAGAATCAACGGCGATTATTCTTTGACTAGAACAGATATTGCACCTACTGGTGGCGTAGGCCCTAATAGTGTTGCTTATTCTAGTGAGCATAATTTAGTGTATGTTACCAATATTGATGCAGACGGTGTTTTTAATGGGGAACCAGATCAAGAGGGAAGCATTACAGGGTTTAAGTTAGACGCTTTAGGTAGATTGGAAGCAATTCAACGGTCTACTAGATATTTAGGTGGAAGACCATCTGCTATTCAATTTTCTCCTGATGGGACTCGAATTGTGGTAGCGATGATTAATAGTGGCTCTATTGCTTTGGCTAGTGATAGTCAAGATGAAATTGTTTCTTATACAATAGAAACAAGTGGCCGACCTTCCTACAGACCTACAGGTAGAGCGACTTCTACTTTAAGAGATAATAGACAAAATAGAAACTTACCTTCTGCTATTGGTTTTGATATTGTCAATAGAGATGGTACTGATTTTATCTTTGTAACCGAAGCAAGAGAGTTCCAAGCAGACGGTACACCTCCTGCATTCCCTGCACTACAAACGGGTTCTGTTTCTGTTTTCCGATTGAATCGGAGTGGTCGTATAGATAGAATACAATATGATGTGTTGGCGGAAGATGGACAAGGATTGGATGGTTCTAGAACGGCTTGTTGGATAGCAACGCATAAAACAGAAAACCTCTTCTATGTGTCTAATGCTTTAGAAGCAACTATTTCTACTTACCGATTTACGAATAGAGGTAAAATCCAATTATTGACCGCAGATGCTACTGGCGGTGTAGGAATCGGTGCGGGTACAAGAACAAACCCTCAAGAAGGATTTGATAATACACAGGCATGGATTGATTTGTGGATTTCTGATGACGGAGAATACTTATACCAATTATTTGGTAAAGGTAGCAACGGTCAAGATAGCTCTATCGGTGTGTTTAAAATAAATGGTGAAAATTTAGAATACATCCAGAATGTATCAGATGTATTACCATTGAATAATACACAGGGAATTGTAGCGATATAAGTAGGCGAGACCAAATATTTTCCGTTTTATCGGTTGCTTTTTCTGAAGCATCCCGTCCGCAAGCGGTTCTCTAAATAAAAAGATTCACCGAATCTTCTCATTTAATTCATGTTAAAAATTTTGACCATAGCTAGGCTATGCTAAAAATAGGAATCTATTTAATCCCAACTACTTAAGTTTGAATTACGTTGATTTTGTATAAATAAAAACTAGTGAGTTGTAAAGCGGTTGCCTTTGGTGATCGCTTTATTTTTTTAAGGGGCTGCCTCAAAAGATGGAAAACCTATATTTCCCGTTACCAAAAAGAGAAATTCGTATTTATTAAATATTGGCAAACAGTTTATTACGAATTTTTATCTTTAGATAGCTTCGAATATAGATTCGAGGACCTTTGAGACAGCTCCATTAATTTTTATACAGCTGATGTTTTAATTCAGAAAATTAGATTACCTGTTTGCTCAAATTAAGGCTTGACCACCTTCTTACCCGTAACAGGTTTTCCATCCGCATCGACTTCTATAATTTCATCAAAACCCATTTCTTTTAGTTTGGGCAGTACCTTTTCTTTGTCGCCTACAATGAACCAGTTCATTTGCTCTGGATGAATCATTGCTTTACTGGTTTTCTGTACATCCGTTAAGGTTGTATTCCTAACAGCTTGATCGTATTTTTTATAATAATCTTTAGATAAACCATATTTGACCATATTTACAAGCGAATTAGAAACCGCACTATTTGTTTCCCATTGACCGGGTAACTGTAAAATGGTATTGGTTTGCGTCTTTTCAAATTCTGCTTTAGTAGCTGGTTTATCTCCAATAAATTGCTCAAATTCTTTCATCAATTCCGCTACAGATTCGCTGGTTTTGTCTGTTTGTACAGGGGCATAAGCCAATAGTGGTCGTTGTCCCTTTGCTTGGAAAATGATATTGAAAGCACCATAAGCCCAATGCTTATCTTCTCGTAGGTTCATATTGATTCTAGACGTAAACTCTCCACCTAAGATATTGTTCATCGCTTCTCTGGCAATTTCATTTACACCACCATATGGTTCTGTAATATAGCCACCAAGGATGATTGATTGCTGAGATTCGGGACGATTCATTAAATATAGCGTTTTGCCTTTAGCTGGTTTGACCGTTGTTAAATTCTTTTTGGGAACGGTTTTTTTCTTCCAAGACTTAAAACGATTTTCTAATTTTGCTTTTAAGTCTTCCATTGCTATATCTCCAACTACAACTAAAGTTGCATTATTAGGTCGAATCCAATCTTCGTAAAATTTGACCATATCTCCATTAGCCATATCTTTTACGGTCGCTTCATGTCCAGAACCAGTTAAAGGCATATTATAAGCATGTCCTTCTCCGTATAAATATTGAGGCATGACCCTCAATGCCATTTGTACTGGAGATGCTTTTTCTCGCTGAATTTGTGCCAATCGTTCTTTTTTCAAACGATTAAACTCTGCTGGGGGGAAAGCGGGATTTAAAATAATGTCTGCATATAAATCCAAACTAGCATCCAAACTCGGCTTTAGTGTATTCATACTGATATAAGAAGCATCTAAATCAGAGTAAGCCCCAATAGATGCGCCTAAATATTGTAAGGTTTCATTAATTTCCAAGGATGTTTTAGTTTTAGTGCCTTCATCTATCATACTCATGGCTAAACCCGCGGTACCAGGTGTCGTAAATTGGTCGGAAGCATAGCCTGCATCAAATACCATATTCATGACCACCGTAGGAACACCTTGTCTTTGAGCTAACATGATTTTCATTCCATTGCTTAATGTCAGTTCTTGTAAATCAGGGAAGTTAGCTGCTTGTGGTTCACTTAATGGTGGTAAGCCTTTTGAACGATCAACTTGTGGCTCGTTGGTTGTATATTTTGGATAGGGCTCACAAATCAAGGTATGTTTTCCTTGATTTAACCATTTATTAGCTGTTGCTTTTAGATCAGCTATCGTTGTTTCTGAAATGTATTTGTTGAAGGTTTTATAATACTTGGAATCCCCAAAAAAGGTTTGATTGTTCGCCAATACATCCGATTTTCCTCCGAAGCCACCGATTCTTTCTAAACCTTTGATGTAGCCTGAAAAATAAGAAGCCTTAGCTCGACTTAATTCCTCCTCTGTTGGTCCTTCTGCTAAGAATTTAGCGACTACTTCGTTAATGGTATTTTCTACATGATCTGCATCTTGGTCAGGCTTGACATTAGATTGGATAATAAAATTACTAGCAATTTCTTTAGACCATTGAAAGGAATTGGCGGAACTAGCCGTTTGGTCTTCGTAAATTAATTTTTTATAAAGTCGAGAATTTTTTCCACTTGACAAAATAGAAGAAATTAAATCAAAATGAGCATCTTCTTTTGCTCCTAATTGTGGCGTATTCCAAACTTGCACAATTCTTACTTCTGGTACTCTATCTTGATAAGTTTGTCGAGTTTCATTCGTTCGTTCCGGTATATTTATTTCAGGTCGCACAATGGTTGGACCTGCAGGAATATGCCCAAAATATCTTTTTACTTTCTTGAGAATATCTAGTGTATTCACATCTCCTGCAATACAAATGACCGCATTTGCTGTACCATAATAATCTTTAAACCATTGGTGAACATCGTCTAAAGAAGCGGCATTTAAATCCTCCATTTCTCCAATAACCGTCCAAGAATAGGGGTGGCCTTTGGGAAACATGGCTTTGGTAATCAAATCAAATTGTCTACCATAAGGTTGGTTTTCTCCTTGTCGTTTTTCATTTTGCACCACGCCTCTTTGTTCGTTCAATAAGGCAGTATCTACCGCGCCTAATAAATGGCCCATTCTATCAGATTCTAAGAATAGTACTTGATCTAAAGCAGCTAATGGAACATTTTGAAAGTAGTTGGTACGATCATTATTAGTGGTACCGTTTACATCTGTTCCACCTATTCGCTCAATGGCTTGAAAGTAGTCATCATCAAAATTCTCACTACCATTAAACATTAAATGTTCGAATAAGTGGGCAAATCCACTTTTTCCAGGCTTTTCATTTTTTGAGCCTACGTGATACCATACATTGACGGCTACTATAGGGGCTTTGTGATCTTCGTGTATCAACACGGTTAATCCATTATCTAAGACAAATTTCTGGTGGGGAATGTCAATGTCATCGGGACTAAAAGTAGGGAGTTGTTGGGCGAAACTCATAGTTGCTACCAACATGAATAGACTAAACAGTTGAGTGATTTTTTTCATTATTAAAATTTTGTTGATAAAAAAGAATGAATAGTAAAAGTAGGGAAAACTGCTTAATTCTAATAAAAGTAAGAAAGGATAACTGTTTTTTTTCTACAAAATGCGAGAAATGATATATATACAACAAAAATTGGTGTTGGAAACATATTGGTAGCTAAATCAAATTAAAAAATCGGTACTGAAACGAATTCAATACCGATTTTTTAAAGTGCCCGGAGCGGGACTCGAACCCGCACGTACGTAGTACACATGTCCCTCAAACATGCCTGTCTACCAATTTCAGCACCCGGGCAAAAGGTTGATTGATTATTAATTATTGACTATTCAGGTTTCAGCCTGTATGTAATATAATCAGTAATTAATAATCAATAATCAACTATCTTCTTCTATCGTCTCTTCGACGGTCATCTCTTCTATCGCCACCTCGTCTATCATCCCTTCTACCACCGCCTCGTCGGTCATCTCTACCTCGATTATCTCTTTCTGGCATGCCCTCAGGACGCTCCATCAAAGCTTTTCTAGATAAACGGAATTTACCTGTACGAGGATCTATACCGATTAATTTCACTTTCACAGGGTCGCCTTCTTTGAAGACATCCTCTACTTTGTCAATTCGAGTGTGAGAAATCTCAGAAACGTGTAATAAACCACTCTTTCCGAAGAAATCAACAAATACCCCATAAGGCATTACCGTCTTCACTACTGCATCAAATTCATCTCCTTCTTGTGGTACATAAGTAATTTCATTCACTCGCTTCAAGGCAGCATCAATAGATGTTTTATCGCTACTAGCGATATTCACATGCCCTTTGCCATCTTTTTCTTCGATATTAATGGTGGTGCCAGTAACTTCTTGAATTTCTTGAATTACTTTACCTCCTGGTCCAATTAATGCACCGATGAAACTCTTATCAATAATCACCTCTACAATTCTGGGTGCGTGGTCTTTATAATCTTCATTAGGTGCAGTCAAGGATTTACCCATTTCATTTAAAATGTGTAAACGAGCTTCTTTTGCTTGTTCTAATGCTTGTTCTAATAAGGCATAAGGCAATCCATCAATTTTGATGTCCATTTGACAAGCACAAATTCCTTTTTCTGTTCCTGTTAATTTAAAATCCATATCTCCCAAGGCATCCTCATCTCCTAAAATGTCGGTTAAGATAGCGTTTCTTTTTCCGTCAGAAATCATCCCCATTGCAATACCAGAAACTGGTGCGGAAATCGGTACACCACCATCCATTAAAGCTAAGGCACCCGCACAAACTGTTGCCATAGAAGACGAACCATTAGATTCCAAAATATCAGAAACTAACCGAACGGTATAAGGGAAATCAGCAGGCATGACTCGCTTCAAAGAACGACCTGCTAAATTAGCGTGTCCAACTTCTCTACGACCTGGTCCTCTCATTGGCTTGGTTTCTCCTACAGAGTAAGCAGGGAAATTATAGTGTAGGATAAAGTTTTCATAACCTTGTAACATCGCTGTATCCACCATTAACTTATCCAACTTAGTTCCTAAAGTCAAAGAAGTTAAAGCTTGCGTTTCTCCTCTATTAAAAATAGCAGAACCGTGTGCCGCAGGTAAATAATCTACTTCCGTCCAAATAGGTCTTACTTCATCCAATTTTCTACCGTCTAAACGAATAGATTCAGACATCACCATTTCTCGGATGATTTCTTTTTGGATTTTGTTATAATAATCTTTTGCCAAACTACCGTGTTCTTCCATCCACTCTTCTCCTTCTTGCTCGGTCAAAGTTTCGACTAATTTTTCTTTAACTGCTTTAAACTGCTTCTTTCTTTCTGCTTTGCTTAAAGCGCCTTTTGCAACTGCATAAATGCCATCTTTGGTTAAAGCTTTTACTTTTTCCTTAATCTCGTCATTTTCTTCTGGTAAAACGACTTCTCTCTTAGTTGCTTTATCTCCAACTAATTTAGCTAAAGCTAATTGTGCTTGACATTGTACCTTAATGGCTTCATGACCAACTTTAATCGCTTCCACTAATTCACTTTCAGAACATTCGTCTGCCTCTCCTTCTACCATCATTACGTTGTCCATTGTAGCTGCCACTACTACATCCAAAGTAGCGTTTGCCATAGCAGAACGACTTGGATTAACGACATATTCCCCATCAATCTTTCCTACTCTTACTTCGGATAGTACCTCTGAAATTGGAATGTCAGATACTGCCATTGCCGAAGATGCTGCCAAAGCTGCATAGGCATCAGGTAATTCTTCTTCTTCTCCAGAAATTAAGTTAATGATGATTTGGGTATCAAACATATATCCCTTTGGGAAAAGCGGCCTAATCGCTCTATCCACCAAACGAGAAGTTAAGATTTCATAGTCATTCAATCTAGTTTCTCTTCTAAAAAAGTTACCAGGGATTCTACCAGCAGCAGCAAATTTTTCTTGATAATCTACAGATAATGGAAAGAAACTTTGTCCTTCTCTCATAGTTCTAGTAGAAACAGCCGAACAAAAAAGCATGGTTTTTCCAACCTTTACAACAACAGAGCCGTCTGCTTGTGTAGCTAATTTTCCAGTTTCGATAGTAACTTCACGCCCATCAGGTAGGTTAAAGGACGT
>CAZXYA010000087.1:0-21577 GCA_964644655.1 uncultured Saprospiraceae bacterium
ATATTAACATAGCCTCACAACTACGACAGTAGTTGAACTACTTCATAGTTCTTGGGCTATCCAAAACTTTTCAGACCCAGCATTTCCTTCCTATCGGCAGGCAGGTATACTGGGCTATTCATGGTTTGACTACTTCCTAGTCCGTTTTGCGTAACATCAGTTAATTATCTATTTTTGCCTTTTTTTCTACCTAAACCTATTTTACTATTCAATTAGCAAACATGAAACAATTATTTAGTTTAAAAGATAAGATTGCCATTGTCACAGGTGGTGGAAAAGGGATAGGAGAAAGTATCTGTAAAATCTTTGCCCAACAAGGAGCAATTGTTCACATTTTAGATAAAGATAAAGACAATGGTCTAAGAGTAAGTATGCAAATTAGGAATAAAAAAGGGAAAGCTATTTTCCATCATATTGACTTAACCAAACACAAAAAGTTAGGTAAACTATTCAAGCAAATTTATAAAAAAGAAGGGAGTCTAGATATTTTGGTCAATAATGCGGGTATCGCCCATGTGGGTGATGTAGAAAATACGACCCCCGATGATTTAGATAAATTATATGCCGTAAACGTCAAGAGTGTTTATAGTTGTTTACACTATGGAGTGAAGTATATGAAAAAATCTAGTGGAGGGTCTATAGTCAATCTGGCTTCCATTGCTTCGGTTATTGGCTTAGCAGATAGGTTTGCTTATTCTGCCACTAAAGGGGCTATTTATACCATGACTTTCTCCATTGCCAAGGATTATATACAAGATCGAATTCGTTGTAATGCAGTTGGTCCTGCAAGAGTACATACGCCTTTTGTAGATGGTTATTTGAAGCAACATTATCCTGGCAAAGAAAAAGAAATGTTTGATACGTTATCCAAAACCCAACCTATTGGGCGAATGGGAAAACCCGATGAAGTCGCCCAATTAATCACCTATTTATGTTCGGATGAGGCAGGTTTTGTAACTGGGAGTTTTTATCCAATTGATGGTGGATTCTTGACGTTGAATACTTAGTCACGCTAACTCCAATTGCCGATATTTCGCAGGAGAAACACCAGCATTCTTTGAAAACAAACGAGAAAAATAAGCAGGGTCTTCAAAGCCCAATTCAAAGGCAATTTCTCTGACCGTTTTAGCAGAAAATTTCAGTTGTCGTTTTGCCTCTAGAACTAGACGGTCTTTGATGATTTGAGAAGGGCTTGGATATTCTAGTGTTTGTAGACGCTTGGCTAAAGATTTAGGGGCAACAAATAGTTTTTCTGCATAACTAGAGACGCTATGCTCCGTTCTAAAATGTTTTTCAACTAGTGCAATAAAATCTTGAGCTAAATTATTTTGTTTAGGATTAGCAGCAGTTACCATCGGTTTTTGATGGTCTACTATTCGTAACGTTTGAATTAAAAACATACGCAAATAAGTTTCTAACATTTCTCGATGCGCACTTCCCTTACTTTTTAGTTCCGTTACCATTTGGTCAATGATATTTTGAAACAAGGTTTTTTCTTCTTCTTTGACAGAAATAGCGGTTGCTCGATGCACATTATTAAAGAGCAGTCCATTACAAGCAATCTCTTTTCCATGAGTTTCTACACAATAAAAATCCTTATCAAAAGCGATTTGATAAGCAGATTTTACTTTTTCATTTTTGATCGTAAAAACTTGACCAGGAGACAAACAAAAGATGCCTGTTCCTTCAATCGTAAATTCTTTGAAATCTATTTGGTAAGTCCCTGTTCCATTCTCAATCCAATAAATTTTATAATAGTCAGAAATTTCATTCTGATTAGCGACACAATAAGTATCCACTTTTAAGGAAGTGACTTCAAAAAAAGGGGTTTGGTCTTTTAATTTAAAATCTTGAAAAATGTGTGTCTCCTTCGTTGTTAATGCCATAATTAAAAAAGTAAATTCAATTTAGAAAGAAAACAATCAAAAGGCGTTTTTTGTTTGATGAGTAAATAAATGGGGCTGTATCAAAACATAAAATTCAAAATGAACCACAAAATTTATTTACCATTTAGTCATTTAAGACCATATAGTATTCTCTTAAATGAACTTAAATGTCTATATGGTAAAAGAAAATATGGTTGCATTTTCTGAAAGGTGACTTTTGAGACAGTCTAGTCTTCCTTAGCAATCACAATAGTACCAAGAATTTAACTCGCCTTCTAGTAAACGCAAATGTTCTAAAATTGCTTTTTTGCCAACGATTTCATCTTTACCATCTACTAAAATCAATGCCTTTTGCTTATTTGTTTGGATCTTCTTAAAAGCGAGGGATAGCTCTTTTAATTTGTCTTCAATCTCTATCACAACAGGATTCAAGACCTGATATTGTAAGGTCATCTTTAAAGGTATTTTTTAACAAATTTTAAAATAAAACCATCTAAAGTCTTATCGGTTCGTCTTTCTTGTTTTTCACAAATTTCTCCTTGCCATTCTTGGTAGCCCCAACAATTGCAACATTCAACATTGGGGTTTTTAAGGGGCTGCTCTCGCCTTGAATTTTGTACAGTCATGATTTAAATATTTGAAAGGGTTTGAAAATGGTGGAACAATTAATTGGAAAATCATTATATAGTCTCCAAGTACACCCAATTAATCGTTCATCGTTAAAAAGAAAAGGGCGATTGTTACAAACAACCGCCCTTTGAGGGGAATTATTTGTAGTAGCTTATGCTGGAATTAGATATTCTTGGATTACCGTTTCCAACGCATGTTCAGATTGAAGTCCGACTAGTGTTTTTTCTACTTTTTTATCTTTTAGGACAAACAATGCAGGAATACTTCGAACTTTAAATTGCTGTGCTAGTTGAGGGTTTTTATCAACATTGATTTTTCGAATCACAAAATCATTTTCGTATTTATCGGCTAGTTTTGCTACGGTTGGTAGTAATGTCCTACAAGGGCCACACCAATCTGCATAAAAGTCTAATAATACTGGCTTATCTTGGCTAATGACTTCGTTGAATGCTTTTACATCTTTTATCTCTTTCATGATATTTATTTTTAAATGATTGATTGATTAAATAATTATACTACAAAGATGTAGGCAAAGCAGGCCTAAAAGAATGGACAAAAGTTCTTTGGGCTTGGACAAAGGTTCTTAATCACTAAAATTGAAGGATTTTTCAATGAAACAGTTGAATAGAACGGAGGAAATTACTTAGCGGAGGGCAAGAGGCTTACATAGTACAAAAGCCTTTTCTAATGAAATTAGGTAATAAACCAAAATAGGCAAGTTAAGGGGAGAGGTAAAATATAATCTACCCATCTGACAGTTTTTTTTGCCAAGCGGCATCAGAGAGGGTCAATTTATCGGTCCAGTTCCAGACTGTACCGATAAATTGATATAAAAATTTGTTGACTTGAAATTATTTGATTGCCTATGCTTGCACCATTAAGAGCATCTTTAAATTTTTATGATTGAGCGAAAGGGAGCCAATTGATAGAATTTTAAACATGCTCTAAACAGTTCAACTATCAAACAGTCATTTTTTTTTCTTCTTTTTCTTCTTCTTTTTAGGCACTTGATTATTCGCATCAGGAAAAACAATCTTAGGTTTCACCTTCGCAGCTTCTTCAGGAGTCATCCAGCCATAAGCAATAATAATCAAAACATCCCCAACTTGCGCTTTTCTTGCAGCCGCTCCATTCAAACAAATAATGCCTGACCCTCTTTCACCAATAATGGTATAAGTTTCAAAACGTTCGCCATTATTATTATTGACGATTTGCACTCTTTCCCCTTCATAAAATCCTGCCGCATCCATTAAGTTTTCGTCGATAGTAATACTTCCAACATAATTTAACTGCGCCTCTGTCACTTTAACTTGGTGTATTTTTCCTCGAAACCGTTGTATTAACATAGTATTTTGAATATAAATGTTGAAATAAAAAATAAAACCCTTCGATTAATGCAAAGTTTAATAAACACGCTCTAATTTTACGAGTAAAAAGAGTTGGTTTATTATTCTATAAACGAATTAATCATCAATTAAGTCACTATTTTCTCAATAGTCCCTGCAAAAGTACTATTTAGCATTAAACAAAATCAATGTCTTATTTAAAATATACCTTTTTTGTTGCAATAATCGGGCTAATTAGCGCCTGTAGCTCTAGTCAAAAAGAAGTAAAAAACAATACCTCCCCCCCTAAGGAACAGGACACTTCCAGTATCTCAAAACAAAATTATAGTACCCATAATGTCCCTTGGAGTGAAATTAGTAGCTTCGGCAAAATAGATTTCGATTACTTAGTCCCTTATGGTGAGGAAGATTTACAAATCGGTGAATTGAGGACGCCTTTGACCACCAACGATACTTTTCCTTTAGTCATTTTTATTCACGGTGGTTGTTGGTTATCAGATTATAATTTAGACCACGTTTCGACAGTTTGTGCAGACTTAGTCAAAGCAGGCTATGCAGTTTGGACACCAGAATATAGACGAGTTGGAGACGAAGGAGGTGGCTATCCTAATACTTTTAAAGATATTCAAGCGAGCGTTGATTTTGCTCGTACTTTGGCAGATATCTATCCTTTAGATTTGGAAAATGTGGTCGTGATGGGGCATTCTGCTGGCGGACATTTGGCGCTTTGGTTGGCTACTCAACAAAATTTAGCTAAAAATAGTCGTTTATATAATGCTAATCCTTTGCCAATAAAAGGCGTCATTGCTTTGGCAGGTATTACCGATTTAAAAGCTTATGATGAAATAGGGAATGATTGTAGTACCGCTGTTGCCAAATTAATGGGTGGTACTGCTGCGGAAGTGGATTCCAGATATTATAAAAGCAGTCCTATTAATTTATTACCTGCCACTATTCCTGTTCGCTTAGTGCATGGAGATAAAGATAATATTGTGCCTATTAGTCAAAGTGAGGCTTTTGCGGAAAGAGCAAAGGCAAAAGGAACTGATGTGAAAGTTTTGACCATCGAAGGAGGCGGGCATTTTGATATGGTTTCTCCTTATTCCGAGGCTTGGAAAGTGATTAAAAGGGAATTAGCGGAATTAGTTGATTGATTATTAGCTATTAGCATGTTAAAATCCGTTGGGAATCTAATCCATTCGCAAGAAAACAACCCCAACGGATTAGATTCCTAACGGATTTTGCTTTTATAAAATACTCATAATTTTCAAATCGCTGTTTCTTAGCTAATTAGTTTAGTCAAGCCAAATTGTGCTACCAGTTTTTCCTTGTTTTGGCAGCTTGAATTATTTATTTAAACATGAAAAATACCTCCCCTCTACATAAAGAACTTTCAGCATTATCTAGCCAATTAACGGGCAAACTACATTTTGATAGCCTTATGCGAACGCTTTATGCCACAGATGCCTCTGCCTATCAAGAAATGCCTTTAGCAGTTGCCTTACCCAAAACAGAAGCAGACATTAAAACCTTGATTGCTTTTGCAAAAAAGCATCAAACCTCCATTATTCCTAGAACGGCAGGGACTTCTTTAGCAGGTCAATGTGTGGGAGATGGCATCGTGGTAGATGTCTCCAAGTATTTCAATAAAATCATCGAATTTAATAAAGAGGAAGGCTGGGTACGAGTGCAACCAGGTGTGGTAAGAGATGAACTAAATCATTTTTTAAAACCGCATGGCTATTTTTTTAGCCCTATTACTTCTACGGCAAATCGAGCCATGATTGGCGGTATGGTAGGCAATAATTCTAGTGGTACTACGTCCATCGTTTATGGTACTACTAGAGAACATGTTTTGGAATTAAAAACTATTTTAAGTGATGGTTCAGAAGCCGTATTTAAAGAAATTGACAGCAATACTTTTGAACAGAAACAACAGCAAGATAATTTAGAAGGACAGATTTATCGGCATATCAAAGAAGAGTTAAGTCAATCAGCTATTCAGGAAAATATTATTACTAATTTCCCTAAGCCTTCTATACATCGTCGAAATACAGGTTATGCCGTTGATTATCTACTAAAAACACCCCCATTTCAGACCTTGGAGGTTTTAGAAAAATCCAAGGTCTCCAACTTTAATTTCTGCAAACTACTCTGTGGTTCAGAAGGAACGCTTGCTTTTACAACCGAAATAAAAATCCACGTTGACCCTTTGCCTGCTCCTTATGACATTGTTGTAGCGGCACATTTTGAGACGATTAATGACAGTATGAAAGCGGCTCAATTTGCGATGCAGCACTCCCCTACTGCCTGTGAATTGATGGATAAAATTATTTTGGACTGTACCAAAGATAATATCGAACAAAGCAAAAATCGTTTTTTTATAGAAGGTGACCCTGAGGGTGTTTTGATGATAGAATTTAGAGGAAATACTGCTGCTGAAACGGAAGCAAAAGTAGCCGTTTTAATTGCTGATTTAACAACCAAAGGTTTAGGCTTTGCCTTTCCAAAAGTCTATCCACCACATACTAAAAAAGTATGGGCTTTAAGAAGTGCAGGCTTAGGACTTTTATCCAATATTCCGGGCGATAAAAAAGCGACGACTTGTATAGAAGATACCGCAGTTGCTTTAGAAGATCTAGCAGATTATATTAGCGATTTTGAGGAAATGTTGGCTGGGTTTGGGCAAAAGAGTATTTATTATGCACATGCAGGCGCAGGAGAAATTCATTTGCGCCCTATCTTAAATTTAAAAACAGCTAAAGGAAACGAGCAATTTAGAGCTATTTCTTTAGCCACCGCTAAATTGGTCAAAAAATATCGCGGGTCTTTAAGTGGAGAACATGGGGATGGCCGATTACGGGGAGAGTTTATTCCAATGATGGTTGGGGAAGAAAATTATGAACTCTTTAAACGGATAAAAAATACTTGGGACAGTCAGCATATTTTTAACCCTGGAAAAATCGTCAATGCACCGCCCATGAATACGGTGATGCGTTATGAACCGACCAAACCAACACCTGTTTTTGATACGATTTTAGATTTTTCTGATACAGGCGGTATCTTACAATTAGCCGAAAAATGCAATGGGTCTGGCGATTGTCGAAAATTGCCTTTATCAGGTGGAACGATGTGTCCAAGTTATATGGCAACCCGAAATGAAAAAGAAACCACTAGAGCAAGGGCCAATACTTTACGAACTTTTCTAACAGAAAACACCAAATCCAATCCTTTTGACCATCAAGAAATTAAGGAAGTGATGGATTTGTGTATTTCTTGTAAAGGTTGTACCTCTGAATGCCCATCCAATGTAGATATGTCTAGTTTGAAGGCAGAATTTTTGCATCAATATTATCAGACGAACGGTGTGCCTTTACGAGCAAAAGCTTTTGCTAATATTAATAAATTAAATGGTGTAGGGGCGATAATACCTAGTCTTAGCAATTTCTTTTTAAGCAATGGTTTGACAGGTGGTTTGATGAAAAAAATATTAGGGGTGGCGCCAAAACGTTCTTTACCAACTATTCAGAAAACAAGCTTGCGAAAATGGTATAAACAACACTCGCCTAAATTAGCCATTAAAGGAGTATTCAAAGGGCAAGTCTATTTATTTTGTGACGAATTCACTAATTATAATGATACGCCAATTGGCATTAAAACCATTCAGTTATTAACAAAATTAGGGTATTCGGTAAAAATAGTTGGCCATCCAGAAAGTGGTCGAGCAGCCTTATCTAAAGGACTTTTGCCTCTGGCTCAAAAAATAGCCATTGAAAATGTGGCTATTTTTAGCCCCTTAATTTCTAAGGAGACGCC
This sequence comes from uncultured Saprospiraceae bacterium, assembly GCA_964644655.1. GTDB lineage: Bacteria > Bacteroidota > Bacteroidia > Chitinophagales > Saprospiraceae > JAFMDF01. The sequence continues at coordinate 7,679 of CAZXYA010000087.1, forward strand.
CTTAATTGGTATAGAACCTTCTGCTATTCTAAGTTTTAGAGATGAATATCCTCGTTTGGTTGGAGAAAAAGATAGAACTAAAGCAAAAACATTAGCTAAAAATGTACTGCTAGTGGATGAATTTATCACCAAAGAAATGAATCTAGGAAATATCACTTCTGAACAATTCACCAAAGAAAAAAAGGAAATTTTGCTGCATGGGCATTGCCATCAAAAAACTTTGTCTAGTGTCAATCATTCTGCTTGGTTGTTAGGCTTACCAGAGAATTATTCGGTAGAAGTAATTCCTTCTGGTTGCTGTGGCATGGCAGGATCATTTGGTTATGAAGCCGAACATTATGACGTGAGTATGCAGATTGGGGAATTGGTACTATTTCCTGCGGTTCGGAAGGCAAAAAAGGAAGTTATTATTGCTGCGCCAGGGACTAGTTGTCGGCATCAAATTTCGGATGGGACCGGGCGGCGGGGGCTGCATCCTGTGGAAATACTGTATGATGCGCTAATATAATCAAGCCGCTTTATCTATCCCCCATCCACTATGGACTCTAGCATATTCTGGTAACCAACCAAAAATAATATCTGATTTAGGAATGCCTAGTTTCAGCAATTCCTCTTCTATCAACAAGTCCGTATAATTACATTGAAACCATACTTTCCCATCGATTATATCCAAGTGAAATAAAATAGAAAAGACATACTTTTTGGGTTCTTTTTGAAAACCATGTGTAATAGCTTGGTAATGATGTTGTTCTGTATCTATAACTGTCATTACTTTAAGTCCATTTGCAGATTTGCCATGCCGCTCCCCAAAAGCTTTCAAATAGGAGGAAATAAATTTTGAATATTTTTTTGTATTACTCATTTTATAAGTGTTTTTTCTTCTGGGTCAAATGGTAATAATTGAATTTGATATTTTTCAATTAAGTATTTTACAAAAGGATATTGGAAAAGTTCATTATAGACAATATCTGGAACTGCTAAATATAAAATTCTATCAATTTCCAAATATTCTAAAGCAGTATGATAAGTTATATATTGCCCAATAGCTGCATGAAATTGATAAGTCACAGATTTTTGTCCAAATGTCTTTACTTCTACAATAATCATTTGCTTCCTCTTTTTTGCAACAATGTACTTCTCCGCCAAAATGTCAATAAAAAATGTCAGTTTTTTCATCTGGTTTAAGCTGATAACTCTCTTCGATTATCACCCACCCCTCTTTCTTTAATGCAATCGTAACTGCATCATGATATAAATCTTTTGCCATAGTATGTTTGGGTATAAAGTAAAACTTATCTAAAATTAAACCAAAACATTTACTTTTCCAAACATGGATAACATCAGGTGCATCAATAAACACCACTTCCTTATCGGTTGAGGCTACAGAAAAAATGGTCAGGGGTTGGTTTGACCAACAATTGGAGTAATTAAATTCTATCATTCGGTATTCACATTTCCCTTCTCCGAAAGCATAATAGCAATAGCCTTAGTCCGTTCAAATTGAGACATGATAATTATCATAATAACGGTAATCGGCACACTCAAAATCATACCTGTAATACCCCATAAAGCGCCCCAAATGGATAAGGCTAAAATGGTCACTAAAGGACTGATATTCATCGAACTACCCATTAATTTGGGTTCTAAAAAGTTGCCCACCAATAATTGAATCGCACCGACAATAGATATTACCAAAATACTTGGCAAGAATTCGCCAAATTGAAAGAGACAAAAAATAGCAGGAAAAACCGTACCCACAAGCGAACCAATCGTTGGAATAAAGTTTAAAATAAAAATAAGAAATGCCCAAAATTCAGGCGCATCTACGCCAATCATCATCAATGCTATATAACTCAACACCCCTGTAATTAAGCTAACTAAGGTCTTTAAACGCAAATAATTAGAGACTGAGCCGCCTATTCTTTCCAATAAATCATCCATACGTTTACGCTGTTCTTTTTCCACAAAAATAGCTTGCAATTTGGGTCGAAATTTATCTTCTTCCAACAGTACAAAAACTGCATATAAAATAATCATAAAAGCATTGCTGATAATGTCAGTAATGGAGGCAAATAAAGAGCGTAAAATAGCACCAAATTGAAGATTTCCTGAATAACCTTTTATTCTTTCTTTGACATCCACCTGTAATAATTCATCCAATTGGGCGATAATGGCATCTAAATTGGGTTCGTATTTATCAAGTGATTGCGCTAAAAAATTGATATTGCTGCTAATAATATTCGTTACAAAAGACAAGACTGTAATAATTAGGGCAAGTGATAGCAGATGTTTTGACCAATTGGGCAAATATTTTTTAATAAAAGGAATTTTATCTAAGCCGTTTTTGATTTCTCTACCAATAAACCAAAGCAATAGTCCTAGGATAAATGGCACTAAAATGCTTTGCCCATATATGAGTAGAAAAATGGTAGAAAGGATAATGATAAAAACAGCGGCTGTTTTTTGTAGGTTCATGTTGTGGGTAGTTAATCGGGGAATTAAAAATCCTTTTTATTCAAATTCAATGACTACAAATGTAAACAAGCTCACGATGTTAACCAATTTTTTTGGAATTTAGTAACGAATAAAAAATAACTTGGACAATTAAGGGAAAAGGAAAAAAATAACCTACGCAAAATAAGTATACGCTATAAGGAAAAATCTGTTTAAATCCGCCTGATCCGTTAAATCCGTACAAACTATCCTCCTAGCTCGTCTGCGTAAGTTATTTTTTGCGAAATCCCTAACATTTGATTTACCAACGGATTCTAGCCTTTTACTAAAGGCAATTTTATCTCCTTTAGTAATCAAACGTATTAATTCAAAGTTGTTTTCCAACTGTTATATTTTCATAAACTGACCATCCAATATTATAGGGTACATCCCAAATAGTCACAAAAGAAACTCATCTTATAAATTCACCAATTGTACTCCTATTCTTAATAGAATTATTCTATCTTTTCCGTATTATTGCTTTTCTATCAATTCAAACTATAAAACCAATAAAAAATGGTCCACGGAACACATAATGCCCTGCCCGATAAGCGGAACGAAAATATAAAAATCTATGTTAACGGAGAATTATTTCCGAGAAACGAAGCTAAAATCTCTGTTTTTGATAGTGGATATTTAGTGGGAGATGGTATCTGGGAGGCCTTGCGTTTACATGATGGTGTATTGGTACATTTAAAAGAACATCTTAATAGGTTGTGGCAAGGTGCAGCAACCGTAGGCATGGATTTGGGTATGACAAAAGCAGAACTAGTCGAAAGAATCTGGATGGTATTGAAAGCTAATGAAATGCATGATAATGTGCATTGTAGATTTATGGTTACTAGAGGCATTAAAAAGACCCCTTCTCAAGACCCGCGCTTAACCATTAGTGGTCCGAATCTAGTTATCATCGCAGAACACAAGGCAGCTTCTCCAAAAAGTAAAGAAAATGGAGTTACTCTTTTTACTAGTACGATTCGTCGAGGTTCGCCCGATTATTTAGACCCACGATTGAATTGTCACAGCAAATTACATGAAGTGATGGCATTGGTTCAAGCAATTGAAGCAGGTTGTGATGAAGCTCTAATGTTGGATATTCACGGCTTTGTAGCTACTTGTAATGCGACTAATTTTTTTATGATTAAAGAGGGTGAGGTTTGGACTTCCACAGGGCAGTACTGTATGAATGGCATTACTAGAAATACTATTATCAAAATTTGTAAAGAAAAAGACGTGCCTGTTTTTGAAAAGAATTTCTCTTTATTTGATGTCTATGGTGCAGATGAAGCCTTTGTAACAGGTACTTTTGGTGGCTTAACACCTGTCACAAAAATAGATGGCAGAACTATTGGAACTGGAAAATATGGGACTTTAAGTCGCCAATTAAGTAAATGGTATGAAGAAGATATTTTAAAGGAAGTGGCTGCGATGAAAGCAGGTCAAGCTTCTTTTTAAAGAAAAAATCGTGACTATTCAGCATAATGCTGGGAGCGTAGAATTAGTACAACGTTAAAAAAGTTTCTTGATGTTTCTCCTCGCCGCCTCCCGACTAAAGTTCCCCTTCGGCGGGACAAGTAGCGGTGGCTCGGAGAGGGGTTCTTAAGGGAGCAACAAAGCTGCGCTCGGGGGACACGTTAAAATCACAAGAAACTTTTTTAACGATGTAATTAGTGGTTCTGGAATTAAATTGCTGACAGTTTATGAAGGGGTTAACAGTTGTCGGTTATCAGTTAGATTGGTAACGAGGGTACTAGTAGTCGAGAACTGACAACTCTTCAAATTGAACTGGTATTTATTTAATTCCTAGACCATTAGTTATCCTTTCTGCAATTCCACGCCTATTTTTTCAGGTACTAATAATTTCAAAAATATCTTTTCATTGACATCCTTATAATTCACTAAAATGTCTTTACCTTGTTTGCTTTCGTAGCTTAAAACGAGCGCATTCGATTGAAAAGATTCAACAATGTTGTATCGATTTTTACGCATCAATTCATTAAAAACACTATTTGGTGCATTTTCTAATTGGATTTCTTGTTCAACTAGAATAGCATCTCCTTCCCAATAATCGTATTGAAAGTGCTGATTTTTATCAATATTCACGATAATTTTTCCTACCTCCTTTTTAATAGCAATCGTCTTATATAAGACCTTAGAATTTTTTGGATATTTAGCAGAAAGGCTCGTTGACGTTTGAGCGGAGATATAATTGCTCAATAGCATAAAAATAGCAATAAGATAGCTTGTTCTTAGTAAATGTAAGTTCATAGTAAGGTTTAAATAATACCATTAAACCCTGTTTTCCAAATAATTAGAATAGGTAAAGGAGGGGAAAGTCAGTTTATTCCTTGTAACTGGAAACAAGTATTTTTCAAATAAATTGAGTGTTGTATAATAAGGGAGGTAGAGTGGAGAGGTTGTATAATATTATAGAATCAATTTAAGGGAAATAAAAGAAAAACGCAAGATGATTCACCCTAAATATTGGTAGCAAACAGTAGCATTTTCAATAGACAAAACAGAGTACAGCTATTAATTTCGGCTCAAGAAACGGTCAAACATAGGCTGGTATAATTGTTCTGTAAATCTTAAATAATCAATATAGGCTTGATAAATAGTTGTTTCCAGTTTTAGCAAATCTAAAGCTCTATCCAATTTTGTTTCTTTTTGTAATAATAACAATAAAGGAGAATTATCCTCTCTTTGAGTAAAATCAAGCATTTTTTGGGCCTGCTGGGCAAATTTGGCCTTCATAAAAGTCCATTCCTGGATTAATAATTGTAACTGTTTTTTACGTTCTTTCTCTTTGTATTGACTTATTTGTTTTTCTACCAATCTTTCTTGTTGCAATATTTCTTTTTCAATAGCAATTTCTTCCATTTTTAGTTTTCTACCAGAAGAAAAGGGCAACCGAAAAGCAGCAGTTAAAGAAACTTTTTCTTGCAATTCATCTGTATGTGGACCATTATACTCGATTTGTACAAAGTCTAATAATTTTTTTTGTTCGGCTTCTTCCAATGCTTCTTCTCGTTCAATAATCAAATTATCAACATCATATTCTCTAGCCTGTAATTGAAACCGGTTGGTTGAATAATGATCGATAGCTATCAAGACACTATCTATGGGTAATAAATTATCCCAATTTAGCCAAAATCCAGCTGCTTGCCAAGTTTCTAAAAAAGCTTGTTCTGTAAAAATATCTATTTCCAATTGGGCAATATCCTGTTGTACTTCAATCCAATCGGAAGGTGCTTTATTAGTGGTTGGGCTGAGTTTGCTCCAAACTTTTTCTTTGTCTTGTAATACAATTAATAAATCCTCTTTAAGTTTTAGTTTCCTAAAGGCTTCATAAAAAGTAAGTACTTCTTCATAGGCAATTTCTATAAAATCTTTTTTAACGAGTGTTTGCTGTAAATCTGCTTTTTTTAGGTATAATTGATGCAAATTCGTTTGTGCTTTACGAATCTTAGGGGTATTAGGAGATAGTCTAAAAAGGTATCGTTGTCGGTTAAAATTAAATCGGTCTGTTTCCGTCCTGAAATCCATTCCATCAACCCAACTCGCTTGAAAAGCTGTATTCTGATAACTTCGAGCTGGTATATTATCCAATTGATTTACCCTTTCTTTGATATATGCTTGTACATCAAATGTCGTTTGAGCAAAGGTCCAAGAAATGCTCAAATACCATAAACTGAGTATAAGGATGGAAAAGCGAAAGGACGGAAGAATGAAAAAAGATTTATAAGAGTCAATCATCTATGGTCAAATCAAATTTTAAACAGCTAACTATTGCAGAGGGCATAGGAATCAATTAAAATTAAAATGCAAATTAAAATTAAAAAAAATCCTGACAATCAGCAGTTTATAACTTCAAATTTGTAAATTTATTTTTTCAGCATTCCTTAGTATGGAGCCGCAGGTTATTAAACAAGAAATCAAAAAGTATTTAGGATTAAAACAATCAATTCTTTAAAATAATGTTGTTTTTAGCCCTTTGCTCTATGCCCTCAGCCCTATGCTAAATAGTCGTTATTCATTAATATTCAAATCAACGATTGGTTTCCGATTAGCTTGAGGAGAAACACCATCGGGTTGGTTGATAAATTCTAAGATTACTTTTTCTTTTTGTAAAAAGTTATTTTGTTTAGGTATGCTCACCAATATCTCTCGACCATAAGTTTTATAATCTGAAATTTTGCGCAAGCGTTCTGGAATTTCCACTATTCTAGATCCTAAACCTGTAACGACCCCGTAGCAAAAAGTAGTTGCATCTTTGGTAGATCGAATCAAAAAAGAGTCCTTCAAGGCTACATGCAATATTAAATCTTCTTGTACAAATCCTTTTACTAAAGAAGGATTGGGTTCATAAAAAGAAATAAGTGTTTTATAAGATGGAATATGCTCGGCTTCTTTACAATAGATATTCCCAACAACTCCATCCGTTGGCGCTTTCAATTGGAGGTCAATCGTTTTATTGGCTGCATCAAAAGCTTGCTCCGCTAAAAGTCGTTTAATCTCTTCTTTATAGGGGCTAGTGCCCACTTTTAATTCACTTCTAATATTTGCGATTTCTTGATCAAATGTCTCAACAATTAATCCTCTTTCTTTTTGGAGTGCTGCAATTTTAGCATCAAGTACTTTATAATTAGGTTTTCGATTTTCTACACTCTTCAATCCATCATATAAAGATGATTGAAATTTCTTTTCTTCTTGTAACCCCTGAATATCCGCAGCAATTTGTTCTAATTTCAATCGTTTTTTGGTCCGAATCAATTTAATGTCCCCCTCTTTTTCCGAAGTCCATGATTGTTCCTTAGCTTGTAATTCTTTAATTCTAAAAGGTTGGTCCGCTAAGGTTTCCTTGGATTGAATGCGATACATATCCAACAAAGGTTCCTCTTTTTTAACCATTTGTCCAGGGCTAACATGAATTAGTCCAACCGCTACGGAGTAATTGAAGTTAATCTCTGTTTCTTTATTCTCCGCAAACCCATAGAAATTAACAACCGTCTGATGCATAGAAGCATTCATTCTCCATAAGACAAGTCCTACCAATAATACAAAGAGGTAAAAAATATTAAAGTATCTCACTTATTATCAATTATCGGTTGTCGGTTGTCAGTTGTCGGTTCAAATACAAACTGACAACTGGTAACCGACAACTGGTTTACAGTTTTATTGATTCTTTTCCAAATTTCAATCGTAAATCTCTTAAGTCAGGTAACTTCTCTAGATCATCCGCAAATTGCATCATATTCTTTTCTTTCTTAAGTCGTACAGAATAATTCAGTTCTTTAAGATTTTCTAATTCCATTTCTTCAATCACATTACCTGCCACATCTTTGATTTTTCCTGTTTTTCTTAAGTTTAAAAAACGAATTTGCTGTAGAACGGTCTTTTCACAATAATCCTTCAGCACCTGTTCAATTTTATCTTCCAAGCCACTATTAATAGGAATATCAATTTTCAAGGTACCTGTCAATTCATCTGTATTCGCTAGTGGAGAAAATCGCAAAATAATAGCAGCTACACAAAAACCAATAGTGCCGATAAAAGCAATGGTAAATCCAAAAACGCCACAAGCAATCCCTGTCGCCAAAGCTCCGAACATAAACGCCATATTCCTTGGATCATCCAAGACGGTTCTAAATCTTATAATAGCCAGAGCCCCCATCATTCCAAGTCCTCGAGCTAAAGAATCGCCGATAGCTTGCATTACAGTAGCTGCTACAATAGCAATGAGTACCATAGATTGCAAAAAATGAACAGGACGATGAATGCCTTTAGTCGTCAATTCATAAGTCAACACAAGAAGAGAAGACAAGAAAAACGAGCATAACACAGTAATCAAAATACCTAAGGCAGTAGGATTATCTGTATTATTATGTGTTAGTAAAAATTCAAACATAGACAGTCATTAATCAACAAGTAGTATTTTAAAATTATCCCAAAAATAGGTAATTCTTTATCAAATATTAAATTAATATTAATTGAAAATAAATAGATATTACACTATAACAAAAGTTTATTGCTATTTCGCCTCAGCTCCTTCGGCAACTCGGAAAAGGAGGTTAGTTACAAGAAATTAATGTTACAAAGTAATATTACGCAATTATTTTGTAGTTTTCGCCGCACAGCGGCGAAAACTGGGGGAGTTTAGAGGATGAAACGGATTTTTTTTCGAGCCTAAAGTTCGAAAAAAATCCATTTCATCCTCAATCTCCCTTGTACGTCCAAGCTGCGAAACTTGTACCGCTGAAGGGACACTTTAGTCAGTAGCAGCGAAGGGCGGTAATACTCATTTTTAGTAGGGTAAAGTAAATGGGTATTTACCCCTTAGGAATGAATCAAAATTAAAATGACAATTAAAATTAAAATCACTATTGACAATCAATAAGTTGCAACATTTAAAATGTAAAGTTATTTTTGAACCGTTCCTTACTATATTTTAGAATAAAAAAAATATTTTCAGAAAGAAATTTTATCCAAAGAAGAGTTTTATATTGCAGCTTTAAAACCGCCCTAAAATTTAACTACCTAATGCTTGGTAGGTATATTTAGTAAAATAAGCTTAAATGGTGGGCGATACTTTGAAAGTATCGCCCACCATTTAAGCTTATTTTACAGCTAGGATTTCCTTAACAAATAGCAAGCATTTTTTAGGGTGGTTTTAAATATTACAACTTCAAAATAGATTCAAGAAAATCTATAATCAATTAAATAATTACTAATCAAAAATAAATAAAGTGGATAGTTCAGAAGCAATGGGAAATATAGAAAGGTATTCTCAAATGGCATTAGATGCGGTTGTTACCTTTATGCCAAGCCTATTAGTAGCCATCGGTATTCTAGTTGTAGGCTTTTGGGTCATTAAGAAAATTAATAAACTGGCATCTGCCGCCTTGAGCAGAACAGGTGTTCCTCAAGAAATTACCTCTTTTTTCGCCTCTTTCTTGGATATTGCTATGAAAGCAGTTGTGCTTTTACTAGCAGCAGGTCGCTTAGGGTTTGATGCCACTTCCTTAGTCGCTTTAGTAGCTGCCGCAGGATTTGCAGTAGGCTTAGCATTGCAAGGTTTTCTTGGCAATTTTGCTTCCGGAATCACCATTGTTTTTTTTCGTCCTTACAAAGTAGGCGATTGGGTACAAGTAGCGGATCAGTTTGGAAAGGTGGAAGGTATCCAGATATTTAATACAACATTGGTTAGTCCTGGTGGAAAAACGCTAATTGTACCTAATGGGCAGGTTACAGATAATGTCATTACCAATTTCTCAACCAAAGGACATATTCGATTAGAATTAAATGTGACGATGCCCTATGAAGAAAGTTTTCCAAGAGTTAAAAAAATCATCTTAGAAGCTTTGAAAGAAGTGCCAAATATCGTGAATGATCCAGCACCAGAAGTAGGAATAGAAAGTTATGATAGTCATAATGTTGTCTTAGCCATCCGACCTTTTATCAATCCAGATAATTATTGGAATGCCACCTATGATACCTTAGGTCGTATCAAGAAAGCATTTAGTGAACATGGAGTCAAAGTTGCTTATTCGGAAGGTGTTGAATTAGGACCTATAGGAGAATAGGTAGCAGCATATAGTTAGGGATATAGGTCTAAGATTGCAGGTTAAATACAAACACCAAGTTAGACTACCTTTTAATATTTTCATTAAAAATAGCATGAAGCTTGAAAAAATTAAATCTAATCTTAAATTAAAAACTAACCTCTTTTTTATTTTAGAGCAAAATAGGTTTTTTAATATTCACTTTTTCGTTTTTCATAAATCTATATTTTTGCTATGCCTTATCTTAGGACTTAGTTCTTTCAATAATAAAATTGAAAATCATTTTATACAAAATGAAGCAAAGCTTAAAAAAATAACGACCATTCAAAACCCTTCTGAAAGAGCGCTTAAATGGGTCTTATATGTATATCGAATAAGCAATGATTATCCGCAGGTAACCGCCCAACAATTAGCCATTGCCGAAACCCTATGGTCTGCCTCCAACTATCCATACAAAAAAGCCATCATTTTATGGACACAAGCAGAAATCAATAGAGTAAAAGGAAAACATAATAGTGCCACTAATGATATAATGGCTGCCATAAAAATTTTAGAAGGAAAAGCTTTAAAATCTAAAATTGAAAAACAATTACTTTCTTTAGCTTATAGCACGTTTGCAAGGTTTTCTAAATACACAAAAAATAAGGATGGATTACCTTTTGCCTATAAGGCATTAGAAACAGCCATTAGCATTAATTATCCAGCGGGGGAAGTACTAGCACGGAATCAATTAGGGATGATTATTGGATACAATCAAAATAACTATACCTTAGCTTTAGAGCATTTCATGAAAGCTAAAGAACTATTACCTTTATTATCCCGTGATGTTTTCGATGTAATTAATGGTTTTGTTCTTTGTAATATAGCTAAAGCTTGGTCTGACTTAGGGGATAAAGAAAAGAGTATTACTTATAAATTACAATTATTAGAAGAAGAGGAAAACATCAAGAATATTGAATTATTAACAGGCATTTATAATAATTTAGGCACTAATTATTATGATTTAAAAAAATATGAATTAGCTGAAAAATATCTTCAAAAAACTTTAGATTTAATGGAGGAACATCAGCTATTAACTCATAAAGGGGTTCCTTTATTGAGATTAGGCTTAATACAATTATATAGAGAGAATATATTAGCTGCGGGCACTTATGCAGATGCCATTGATTTTTGGTTAATTAATCATCAATTTATAGGAAAGTATGAGTTTAGTTTTTATCAATTCAAAAGTAAAATAGCCAAAGCGAATCTCGATTTTAAACAAGCTATTTTTTGGTTAGAAAAAGCTGCAAAGGAACAAGAGATAGCAAATAAAGTTATTGAAGCCAGTAATCTTGTAAAATTAGAAGCAAAAAATAAGTCAAGAGAAATTAAACAAGAACAATTATTATTGGAAAAAGAATTAGCTTTAAATAAGGCACTAATTACTACACAAAATATCGTGTTATTTGCTGTTTCATTTATCACGATTCTATCTATTTGGTTTGGTGTTTCGTTTTATGGCAAAACAAAGGAATTAAAGCAAGCTTATAATTTTATACTTAATAAGAAGAAGGATACACTCCCTCCTACTAAGATACCTGTAAAAAAAATAATCAAAAACAAATCAACTATTTCTAAAGAAATCGACAAGATATTAAAACAAAAAATTCTTTATGCTTTAGAAGTTGAAAAAATCTTTCTTACCTCAGACTTAACGCTGAAAAAATTTGCAGATTATTTATCCTCTAATACAAGTTATGTTTCTCAAACCATCAATGAAGGATATGGTAAAAATTTTAGTAGCCTTATTAATGAATATAGAATTAAAGAGATACTTTATTTTTTCGAAGAAGGCCAACATAAGCTATTTACTATAGAATCCCTCTATAAAAAAGCAGGCTTTAAATCTAAATCCGCTTTCCAAAAAGCATTTAAAAGTAGTAATGGTGTAACTGCAAGTTATTATTTGGAGCATATTTCTGCCCAAAAATAATGGGCTGCACTTAGACAACAGTTTCCTTCATACGACACCAACTCGTTTAATTTTTGTGCGCTAAATTCACGATAAATATTGTCTTAGAAATCAATTAAAGTTTTAATGCAAATTAAAAAACACTCTGGCAATCAGCAGTTTATAATTTCAAATTTGTAAATTTATTTTTTCAGCATTTCTTAGCATTCCTTATGAGGAAAGGGGCCATTAATTTTTCGTTGAAAAAAAATCAAAAATTGCTTTTCCAAAAGCCAATATCTAAGTTCCGATAACTAAGAAAGAAAGTGGCGTTTTCAAAAAATGTACAACAGAGAAAAAACTATCCGTCCAAAGACAAATATTGATTAAATTCTTCAAAATAGGGAGTGATTTATAAATGAAACCTTATCTCATTATGTAAAAGTCAGTAAACTTTTTATTTTTATGATACATTATGACCCACCGTAAATATTAATAAAAAATATGCACACTTCTTTAATTAACTTATAGTTAAACATAGATAATAATAAGCAAAAGGTCTGATATAAGTAATTCCATTACTTGTAATAGAGAGAATCTAAAAGGCAAATTTAATTCTATTGCAGACTGAATTTTAGCAGACCGACGTTATATACAAGTCTATTTAATTTAAAAGTTTATTTAGGGAAGTTGTGCACTTTTTAAAAGTGATTTTATGGCAATAAAAAAGCGCTTCCAGAACTTAAAGTTCTGGAAGCGCTAATTATGTTAATAATAAAATATCTATTCGTTCTTTATTAAATTTATCCAGCCAAAGCAGCAGCTCCCCCCACAATCTCTGATAATTCTTTCGTAATAGCCTCTTGACGCGCCTTATTGTAAGAGATTTTCAATTCTTTCACTAACTCCTCTGCATTCTCGGTAGCAGCATCCATAGCCGTCATTCTAGCCCCATGCTCAGAAGCATGTGTATCTAAGACAAACTTTTGAAACTGTGTCTGTAAAATACTTGGAACTAAATGGTTTAGTAAATCCACTTTATTTGGCTCAAAGATATAATCTGCTTTATGTCTTCTTTGAGAACCTCCCGTAGGTTCTAATTTCTCTACAGGTAAAAACTGTACACATTCAGGATACTGAACCGCTGCATTTCTAAAACGTCCATAAGAAACATGTACCGCATCAAACTCTTTTCCTTCAAACGCATCCATTAAGGCTTGAGATACTTGTGCTACATTATCAAAGCTCAAATCATCAAATAATAAAACATGGTCTTCGATAATAGGGCAATTGGTATATCGTTTTTTAAAGTAAGCATGTCCTTTTTTACCAATCGGTAGAATCGTCAATTTCCCAGCAGCTTTATGTGCCGTATATTTCTCTTCAATCTTGGCTACTGCTGCTTTGATTACGTTGGTATTAAAAGCACCACAAAGTCCTTTGTTAGAAGTAACAACAACCACACATACATTGTCTATTGCTCTTTCTTCGCCAAAAGAAGTTGTTGCATTGCCTTCTAAATTAGATAAGATGTTCTTCAACATCGAATTTAACTTATCTGCATAAGGGCGCATTTGTGTAATCGCCATTTGCGCTCTACGCAATTTAGAAGCAGATACCATCTTCATCGCTTTGGTAATCTGCTGGGTATTTTTAACGGACTTAATCCGTTCTCTTACTTCTTTAAGATTAGCCATACTTTATCAGTTGACAGTATACAGTAGGCAGTTGGCAGTTGGCTTACTGCCTACTGCTTATTGCCTACTGCCTACTGGTTTATTTATATTGCGCAGTCAATTCTGCTGCTAAATCTGTCACTACTTTTACGGCATCGTCTGCTAACTTACCAGATTGGAAAGTCTTTAACGTCTCAGGACTTCTTTGTGCTAAAGTAGACAAAAATAATTCTTC
>CAZXYA010000088.1:0-21523 GCA_964644655.1 uncultured Saprospiraceae bacterium
TTGTGCATCTGGTAGTATGGCAGCCTTTAATGCGATGGCAGAAATTGAGGCAGGGCGGTATGATTTGGTTTGTGTGTCTGGTATAGAAATGATGCGAAATGTAGGCGGTAAGAAAGCCGCAGAACATTTGGGTGCTGCTGCTTGGATTGGCAAAGAAGCACAAGATGCCCAATTCCCTTGGCCTTATTTATTTAATGAGATTGGCGAAATGTACGAAGCACGCTTTGGCTTACAACCAGCACATTTAGCAGAAATCGCTAAAACCAATTATGAAAATGCTAAAAGAAACCCTAAATCTCAAACCAGAACTTGGGGCTTAGATGACCGCTTTTTTACGGAAGATGAGCACATCAATCCAAAAATAGAAGGCAATTTACGCAAGTCGGATTGTGGTAGAATTACGGATGGTGGCAGTACTATTTTCTTAGCTTCCGAAAAATACGCAAAAGAATATGCCAAAAAGAGAAATATTTCTTTTGAAAAAATACCTTACATCAAAGGCTGGGGACATCGAACCGCACCGATGCTCTTAAAAGATAAATTGGACGCAGGCAAACAGTCCCCCTACCCTTTCCCACATCTTAGAGGCACCATTGAAGATGCTTATCGCCGAGCCAATATTGCTGGCGTGGCAGACTTAGATGCCATCGAAACCCATGATTGTTTTACAATTACAGAATATGTGGCTTTAGAACATTTTGGGATTACAGCGCCTGGCGAAGCATGGAAAGCAATAGAAACAGGCAGTATTAAAATGGGTGGTAAAATCCCTGTAAATCCTAGTGGCGGCTTGATTGCCAATGGACATCCTGTCGGCGCAACAGGCGTTAGAATGCTACTGGATTCTTATAAACAAGTGACTGGAACGGCTGGGGATTATCAGGTAGAAGGGGCTAAAAATGTGGCTACTTTGAATGTTGGAGGGAGTTTGACGACTATGGCTAGTTTTATTGTGGGTAATGCGGCGTTGTGAGAGCTAGGTAAAAAATCTTAAATCATAGTTCATAAATCTTAAATCATAAATCTGTCCCATAAAGACTATCAGATAAAAATTTGATATTATTAAATTAAATAATACATCTAAAATCCGTTGGAAAAATTAATTAGTTGGGTATATTTTCCATCCAACGGATTAGTTTCCCCAACGGATTATTATTAGTTTTTTATCTATTCCTTATCATCACTTAATCAAATAAAATGAACAAGCAGAAATTAATTCGAATAATATTTAAATTGGGAATAATCGTTTTGATTTTTCAAGTTCTTTTATTGGCTTATGCTAAACTAAATAATAATCCGATTGCATCTGGGGAATGGGTAAGACTTTCGGGACTTATTGGTCCTTTAATAGTGATGCATTTTTATATGAAGAAACAGGAAGAACAAAACGCTAGTAATTAAATAAAAAATCGCTCACCCAAAATCTAAATGGATTTCCAAGAAATAAATTATATAATAACTTATTTTCCAAGATTAATGAGTGCTACTGAAAGGAAGGTTAAGAATCACTATTTTTTTTCGTTGAAATTAGGAAATCCAGAAAATTACGATAGTCTAAATCATTATACCAAAAGAAAAGAATTTTTTGAAAGAAGAAATGGTATTTCAAATGATTCAGAGGTGTTAAAATTATTAGATAATGGATATGAAGAATTTATTTTAAGAACTGCCAAACGAATCAAAAAAGATACTCCGAATGAATATATCATTAATAGATGTCCAAATTGTAATTTTATAGCAAGAACACCTTATGCCAAACAATGTAGAAAATGTAAAAATGATTGGCATGAGGAAATAGCAGGAACGTTTCAATTTGAAGCAGTTTTCAGAATAACAGGAAGACCTTATTTATGGATTATCGGAGAAATAGTAAAAGGTTTAGTGAAAAAAGGGGACAAAATTGATTTAACTAATTTTCAATTAAACATTATTGCTGAAATAAAGCAAATTGAATTTAGTTTAAAGTCGATAAATGGAATTAGAAAAGATTACCCTAGTTTTGGAATTGAGGTTAATATTGAACAAGAAAAACTCATAAAAAAGTATCTAACCAAATCAGCAAAAACTATAATGGTTTTAAAAGCAAACTAACACAAGAACGTCTAATAAATGCAATTAAAAACTTCTATTTTTCTACTATCTATTCTTACCCTTTTCGCCTGCCAACAGCAAGCAAAAGAAACACCTACTACTAAGCCAAAAATAGTAAAGAAATCCTCTGCCAAAGCAAAAATAGCCAAAGCCACCACCAAATCCAATTGGCTACAACCACCCTATAAAAATTGGGCAATCAAAAATGTAGACCAGCTATTTGACATAGGAATCATTGCCAAAGGAGCAAAAACATTACCTTTAGAAAAGAATTTAACAGATTTATCCGATTTAAAAATCGAGCAATTTGATGGCAAAACATACAACTATGAAGCCCATTTAGACTCCAATCGAACCGATGGCTTTTTAGTCCTACATAAAGGCAAAATCATTTCCGAAAAGTATTTTGGCAATATGACCGAAACGACTTCTCATAATTGGTTTTCTATGTCCAAATCCTTAACGGGAACAACCGTTGCTATTTTAGCTGCCGAAGGAAAAATTGATTTAGAAAAACCGACCCTACATTATCTACCAGCATTAAAAGGCAGCGCATGGGACGGAACGACGGTGCAAATGGTGATGAATATGTTAGTAGGGATTCAGTTTGACGAAATCTATGATGACCCAACATCGGATGCTTATAAATTTGCTAGAGTCTCTCACTTTGTAGAAATCCCAAATTTGCCTAGTGAATTTGATAATGTATTGGATTATTTTAAGTCCGTCAAAAAAGGTAGAAACCACGATGAACTATTCCATTATGTTAGTTTAAATACGGAAGTTTTGGGCATGATAATTACAAAAGTGACGGGTAAAAAACCATCGGAAGTAATGAGTGAAAAGATTTGGTCAAAATTGGGAGCAGAGCAAGCCGCTTATGTCGCAAGAGACCCAAATGGCTATGAATTGGTAAGTGCCGCTATCAATACCAACCTAAGAGATGCAGGGCGATTTGGGCAAATGATGCTAAATGACGGCTATTATAATGGACAGCAAATTGTTCCCAAAGCTATGGTCGAGAAGATTGAAAAAGGAGGCAGTATTAAAAAATTTGCCGATTCCAAAAGAGGCAAACAGTTCAAAAATTTCCATTATACCGACCAATGGTGGCATACGGATAAAACCGCCTATTTTGCCAAGGGTTTATTTGGACAATGGATTTATATCGACCCTGCTTTAGAATTGGTGATAGTAAAATTGACGACGACCGATATTCCTACTTCAACGGAATATGATTGGATGAATAATATGAATTTGATGCGGGCTATTTCTAATCGCGTAAGAAATTTATAAAAAATAACATTCATTAAAACCTTAAAATCAAACACTTTTTCCAAAGAAGGGAACAATGCTTAAATTATATAAGAAAATAGACAATGAACTTTATTATTGGGAAACTTGGGATAAGAATGAGATAATTGGAATAGTTCATTGGGGAAAAGTAGGCGAAATAGGAAAAGATAAAGAAATAAAATCTTCAAAAGAAATAAGTTTCAGAGAGAAAATACAAAAGGAAGTTAATGAAAAGATAGGAGAAGGATATTCACAAATTGATACTGAGAACCATCATATACTTCTAATAGAATATGAAATTGACGGAATGGGTACTGAGGAAGATTTAAAAAAACGCCATCGACTACAAGACCTGATGAATGAAACCTTAGGTTGGGTAGGTTTGGGTCATTGTGACGGTGGAAGTACAGGAAGCGGTACGATGGAAGTTTGTTGCTTTGTAGTAGATTTTGAAATAGCAAAAACAGCAATCACAGAAGATTTATTTGATACTGAATTTGAAAATTATACGAGAATTTATGATGAAAAATGACGTAATGAATTACGCCCTAGAAGCAGGCAACCCCTATTTATTAGGCGCTTATGCCCCAACTTTTAAGGAAATAGTAGCAGAAGATTTAGAAGTAATAGGCGAAATCCCCAAAGACATTAACGGCGTTTATGTCAGAAATGGCCCAAATCCAAAATTTACGCCGATTGGGCATTATCATTGGTTTGATGGAGATGGCATGTTGCATGCCTTACAAATAAAAGATGGCAAAGCGACTTATAGAAATCGCTGGATTAATACCAAACATTTTAAAGAAGAAGCCAAAGCAGGAAAAACCGTTTGGCATGGCGTGATGGGCAATATGCGAGCGAATAAAATGGAAGGTCGATTGCCTTTAAAAGACTCTGCAAATACGGCGGTGGCTTATTTTAATGATAGATTATTGGCAGGCTGGTATATGTGCGGTGATTTATACAAAATTGACCCTTTTACTTTAGCAACCGAAGGCGTAGAAGATTTTAACGGCACTATGAAGTCTAAAGCAATGGCGCATGTAAAGGTGGATGAAGTAAAAAATGAAATGGTTTTCTTTGATTATGGACCACAACCACCTTACATGACTTATGGGGTAGTTGGTAGTAATGGGGCCGTCAAACATTTTGCAGAAATAGAACTACCTGCTCCTCGCTTGCCCCATGATATGGGTATTACCGAAAATTATTCCATTCTCATGGACTTGCCTTTATATCATAGTCAAGCTGCTTTGCGAGCAGGGAAAAGTAGCGTTATTTTTAATCGAGAAATGCCCAGTCGATTTGCTATTCTACCTCGCTATGGCAATAATGAAGATGTCCGATGGTTTGAAGCGGACCCTTGTTTTATTTACCATGTGGTCAATGCTTGGGAAGAAGGCGATGAAATTATTATGGATACTTGTGTGACCATCAATCCGACACCCCAAAAGGATTATTCCACCGCTATGGAAAAACTCAATGCTTATCTACGGTTGGAGGCAAATGTCAAGCGGTATCGATTCAATTTAAAAACTGGCGAAACCAAAGAACATTGGATTGATGATGCCTTTACCGAATTTCCATTAATTAATAGTCGCTTTACAGGTCGAAAATCTCGGTACTCTTATATCCAACATTTTGACAATTCCACGATTATGCGCTTTGATGGTGTTGTGAAATACGATACTGAAAAAGATAGCAGTAAAACGCATTGGTACGGTGAAGGTAAATTTGGGAGTGAATCCCCTTTTATTCCTTCTGAAAATGGAACGGCAGAAGATGAAGGCTATGTCATTTCTTTTGTGACAGATGAAAGAGATGGCACTTCCGAAGCTATTATTTTGGATGCCCAGAATATAGAAAAAGCGCCTTTGGCTCGGATAAAAATGCCGCAACGAGTGCCTTTAGGCTTTCATGCTTGTTGGGTGAATGGAGACCGACTCTTCGGTAACACAGCTCTCTGAGCTGTGACACATTCCTAATAAAAATACGTACATTTCACAGCTCACAGAGCTGTGTTACATCAAAACGAAAAATCATGCCCACATCAAACACACCACTTTTAACCCCTTTAGAATATTTTTATAAGTGGGAAACCGAAACGCCAGATAATGTATGGCTCAGACAACCAGCAGGAGATAATTGGACAGAATATACCTTTAAAGAAGCAGGGCAAATCATCCGAAAAATGGCTACTGCCTTGCTAGGCATGAATTTTCCCAAGCAAAGTAATATTGGTATTATTAGTGAAAACTGTTGTCATAATGAATTAGCAGATTTAGCCATTCAAATGGCAGGACATGTGCCAGCCCCCTTTTATCACTCTATGTCTTTTTACGAATTTAATGGGACGGTTAAAAAATCAGACCTTAAAGCAATATTTGTAGGTATCATAGGCAGTTGGGACAAACTAAAACCCGCTATTTCGGAAGACATTACCATTATTTCCTATCCAAAATACCCTAATCGAACAGTTATTGATAATGCCCAGCATCATTGGGTCGATTTAATTGCCTCGAATGCGCCGCTTTCAGCAAGTCCTATTCCAAAGTTAGAAGACCTTTGGACCATCATCTTTACCTCTGGAACGACCAATGTACCTAAGGGCGTGATGCATACGCAATACAACGCCGCGATATATATTAAAACGGAAATGGACCATAATACCTATGGATTTGCTGAATTAAAAGGGACGAATCCTCATCTATTTTCTTTTTTGCCCTTTAATCATATTGCCGACCGTATGTATGCCGAAGGCATGAGTTTAATGTTAGGTTGTCAACTTTCCTTTGCTGAATCTTTAGAAACTTTTGCCAAAAATATTGCAGAAATCCAACCTGACTGGTTTGGGGCAGTTCCTCGAATTTGGATGAAATTTTATTTAGGAATTACCGCTCAAATGCCTGCGGAGCAACTCAACGCTATGCTAGACCACCCACAAAAAGGACCGGTAGTCGCTCAACAATTAAAAACTAAATTGGGCTTATCCAAAATAAAATACCCTTTAACAGGTGCGGCTTTAACGCCTGTTAATTTGAAGGAATGGTATAAAAAATTGGGTATGCAGCTTCGAGAAATGTATGGCATGACGGAAACGATGGGTGGCTTAACTGCTACGCCGCTTACAGGTGCGGAACAAGGCACGGTAGGTATTGCCAATCCTGGCGCAGCAGTGCGGATAGACCCTGATACAGGCGAAGTCATTATGAAAGCCCTCTGGATGATGAAAGGCTATTATAATGAACCCGAAAAAACCACCGAAATATTAAAAGATGGTTGGTTATATTCTGGTGATAAAGGCGTATTGACAGCAGGGGGGCATTTAAAAATAATCGGTCGAGTAAAAGATGCCTTTAAAACAGCTAAAGGCAAATATGTCGTCCCAACCATCATCGAAGAAAAGTTTAGCCAACATCCTTATATCGAACAAATGTGTGTGACTGGTTTAGGGCAACCGCAGCCCATTGCTTTGATTAATTTGTCTGAAAAAGGAAGAAATACTAATCGAACAGTTGTTGCGGAACGATTACAAGAAGATATGCAAGGCATTAATATCAGTTTAGCCAATTATGAAAAATTGGTAAAAATGGTCATCACTTCCAATGATTGGACCGCCGAAAATCAACTATTAACCTCTACTTTAAAAATTAGACGGAGTAAAATTAATGATGCTTATAAGGAAAAGATGGAGGATTGGTACGATAGCGCTGAAATAGTAGTTTGGGAGTAACTATTGCAGTAGGCTGTAAACAGTTGACAGGGGTATGGCTTTAATCTGATGTAACTTTGATTACGGTGACGAAGCTACGCTCCTTCGAGAAATTTTAAATACCCATTTGTTACAGGCAGGGTCAGAGCGATGCTCTTTTTAGGGGCATCGCCCCGACACCGTCTGTAGAAAATAGCATAGTCTCCAATTTTTTTCAAAGGAGCGTAGCTTCGGCACTTTTTACATCAAATTGAAGCCACAACCGTTTACAGTAGCCCTAATCAGTTTAAAATCAATTGATTCCAACTACTAAAAACTATCAATTATTTTGTGCATGAACTACTATATAGCCGGTCAGATAAAAAATTGAAATCACGGAAATATTTAAAATATCGTCTAGCTCGTCAAATCCGTTGCTAACTTAATCCGTTGCTAAAAAAACTTAGCAACGCCTGCCTGTGGCAGACAGGGATTTTCATAACATTTATCTGAGCCCCTATACAACATCAAAACGAAAAATCATCAATAAGATAGCATCTTGTATAATTCTGCAAAATCTCCGACTAAAGTACGGAGTTAAAATCTGTCATCCTGTAAAAATAAAACGAAAAAACATGATTTTAGACAATCCAACCCGTATTAAAGCATACACCGAAAAAGGCTATTGGGACAATACCACCATTGACGATATTTTCAAAAAGAACGTTGAAAAATATCCAGATTTTGTTGCCTTAGTTGACCCCGTCAATCGAACGACCTTTACCGTTGGAGAACAACAACGCTTCACTTATAAAGAAATGGATGAAAAGGTGAATCAGTTAGCAACGGCTTTTCTAGATGCAGGTTTAGGCAAAGATGATATAATAGGTTTGTTTTTACCCAATGTATTCGAATTGGTCATCGGCTTTTTAGCCATTGCTCGAATTGGGGCTATTGCCAATCCTTATCCGCCCTCCTTACGAGAATATGAAATTTCCAAAATGGGTGGTTTTACGGGCATCAAAGCCATGATAACTACCGCTCAATTTAAAGACCGAAACTTAGTTGAATTAGTACAGTCCGTTCAGAAAGATATTCCTTCTTTAAAAACCATTTTTGCAAATGGGGTAACAGATGCAGGTTCTATAAAATCCTTAGAAACCATTTTTTCAACAGGTTATGACCAAGAATTTTTGAGTGTCTATCTACAAGATAATCCCGTTGACCCCAACGATATATTTACCATCTGTTGGACTTCTGGTACAACGGGCATGCCCAAAGGGGTACCAAGAAGCCATAATTTATGGACTTTCATTGCTTATGCCAGTACGGAAGGTGCAGGCATTGACCATGACTATATCTTTTTATGTCCATTTCCAATAGTCAATATGGGGGGTATTGGTGGCGCTCTAGTCCCTTGGTTACATGCAGGCTGTCGTTTTGTATTGCATCAACCTTTTGAATTACCTGTTTTTTTAAAGCAGATTGTGCTAGAAAAGGTCACTTATTCTATTGCCCCTCCTGCCCTACTCAATATTTTATTAAAAAACGAAGCCATTTTAGCCAATGTGGATATTAGTTCCTTAAAAGTTTTAGGTTCTGGTTCTGCCCCCTTATCGCCTTGGATGATAAAAGGTTGGTATGATAAATATGGGATACAAGTGACCAATTTTTTTGGATCCAATGAAGGCATTGTTTTATTAGGGGCGCCTAATAGTATTCCAGATTTGGAAAAAAGAGCGACCTACTTTCCTGCTTTTGGGGCGGCTGGAACAGCTTATAAAAATATCAAAGTCATTGAAGGCTTGCAATCGAAATTGGTCGATATTCAATCGGGAGAGACCATTACTGCGTTCAATACACCTGGCGAAATGTGTGTCAAAGGCCCTGCTGTTTTTGCAGGTTATTATAAAGCACCCGAAGCCAACAAACAGGTTTTTGATGCGGAAGGCTATTTTAAAACAGGGGATGTTTTTGAATTGGTACTCGATGAAGGAGAAAAATATTACAAATTTGTCGAACGCTGTAAAGACATCATTATTCGAGGAGGTTCCAATATCGCCCCTGCAACTATTGAAGCCTTATTGGTAGACATGCCTGAAATTGCAGAATGTGCCATTGTCGGTTATCCTGATGAAGATTTAGGTGAACGATTGGCTTTATTTGTTGTACCGAAAGAAGGGCAAGACATTACCTTGGAAGCAGTAATTGCTCATTTGCGAGGGAAAAAGATTGCTTCTTATAAATTGCCTGAAAAGTTAGCAATCATTGATGTTTTGCCACGGAATCCAGTAGGAAAAATTTTGCGTCGGGTTTTGAGAGAACAAGTGTCTTAACTCGACGAATTATAGCCGTAATCTTAAATAGCATTAAAATTGAAATAGCGTTCTTTTTCAAGTATTTAAATCATGGTGATTTTAAAAATCACCATGATTTAGGCGACTGTAAATACTCTTGACTTGATTCGATTAAAAATAAATTTATGATAAATTCAGCTATTAATACCGACCCTAGATACGCCCTTTTTCAACAATTAATTGATGCCATAAAAAACAAAAAACCGCAAGTCCCTTTCGAAACAACGGAAATAGACATCTGACAGTACACCGACGAAGCTTGGTTTGCCTATGAAAAAGCCCATATCTTTTCAGATGTACCGCTAATTATTGGTTGTGGTGCGATGCTAAAAGAAGCAGGCGACCATTTTACTTTTGACCATGCAGGCAAACCTTTGTTAATCGTTCGAGGAAAAGATAGCCAATTGCGTTGCTTTTTAAATGTCTGTCGGCATAGAGGGGTTCGATTATCTAATTCGCCTGAAGTTACTAAAGCACGCACTTTTTCCTGTCAATACCATCATTGGACCTATGACTTAGCAGGAAAATTGGTTTTTGTCCCTTCCGAAGAAGGATTTCCAGGTTTAGATAAAAGTTGTCGGTCCTTAAAGGAATTAGCTATTGAAGAAAAATACGGGTTTATTTGGGTAAATCCTACAATTGGTGGTAGCATTAATTTAGACCAATTTCTTGGAAATCTAGCAGTCGATTTAGATAAATTTGGTATCGCTGAAAGTCATTATTTCAAACAATCCACGCATGTTTGCAATGCCAATTGGAAATTAGTTATTGAAGCATTTCAAGACGGTTATCATGTTACTCGATTGCATAATAAAACAGTAGGTCGATTTTTCTTAGATAATATGGCGGTTCACGAAAGAGAACAGCAACATATTCGTTCTATTGTCGCCCGAAAAGGCTTTGAAGAAGCCATGAATCAAGCACCAGTAACTTGGAATTTTCGCCAACAGGCATCTTTTGCACATTTTATTTGGCCTAATACGATTACCGTTATCCATCCAGATTATACTTCTCAAGTCAGTCTTTTTCCGATTGCGGTTGACAAAACCATCATCATTCATAATTGTGTCATAGAACGAGAACCGCAGTCTGAAAAAGAACTAGCTCATTTTGAAAGAAGTTTTAAATTAATTGATGAAGGCGTTTTTGCTAGTGAAGATTTTTATATTTGTGAACAAGCCCAACTAGGTATGAAAAGTGGGGCAAACGATACTTTATTAGTTGGAGGCTATGAACCGGGAATCCGTACTTTTCATCAGATTATTGGGGATAGTATTGGGGAGTATGGGGCGCATAGAAAATAGTGCTTTGGCGGGAAAAATCATAAATCATAGTTCATAAATCTTATTTTTTATACAACGAAACAACCTTAACTATGCCTAGCATCCACAAAATAATCTACCTCCTACTCTTCTTAACCCTGTTTGCTTGTCAACAAAAAAACACCAAAATCACTACCTTAAGCGAAAAGGATTTTACCCCAATCGATAAAATAGACCCACAAATTTATTTTGCAACTCCCGAAAATATTGCCATAGACCCCAATAATGCCTTGACAGATATGTTCCGCAAAAAGAAGGCTGCAGATATGGCAAATCCTGATAAGCCAAGACCTTTTGACGAAAAAGACATCAATCAACTAGAAAATATTTCTCATCAACAAGCTTGGACCTCCTTGGATAAAGTGTTTAAATTTGACTGGGAACAATTAGGAGAAAAAGGATTAATGGATTTATCAAAAATCATCAAAACTCGACTCGTTTTTGATAATCTTGATTTAAAGGTAGTCGAATTGGCAATAGCAGCGGGTGGTATATTACCGTTTCATGCACAGGCGACGCCTTCAGTTTACCATATTCTAGGCGGAGAAGCAGAAGTTTGGTCAAACGAAGAAATCGCTAAAGTTGCTTCTGGCACATCCATTACTTTTGATAGTTATGCTAAAAAACGTGTCAAAGTAACGTCTTCATCTCCATTAAAAATATTGTGGTTTAGTTGGGCACCCGAAGGAGATAAAGCTTACTTGGAATCGGGTTATTATTTAACGGGTAGCAATTTACAGGTACAACCTATCCAAGCAGTATTGCCCAATGAATTTACTTTTTGGGATGCGGCAACAGGCAAACCTTTTCAATCCATAGCCGCAAAAAAGTCCACGCCAACTAGCTTTTCTGAATATGTACAATCACAAAATACGACTTGGAATAATTTAGCAAAAACAAGTTTTTATCCCAATACGCCAACTTTTAAAAGTGCAGGGGAAATAGATTGGATTGATTTAGTAAATTTAGACCCAAAAAGTTTTTTCTTTGCCAAAGACCTTTTAAAATTAGGCGACCTTACCAAAATGTTGGGTAGATTAGCTAAAATAAAAAGCGTTTTTAGAGTGAAAAGACCAGATAGTGGCTATGACTTGAATTACTCTTATTTAGCTTGGGGACCACAAAGTAAATACACCACCCATAGTCATGCTATTTGTGAGTTTTATTATTTGTTAGAAGGCGATGTGGAATACATTATCAACCAACAGAAATTTCATGGAGTGTCAGGGAATTTTTATTGGCATCCACCCTATTATGACCATGAGATGAGAGGACTAAAAGCGGATGTTCCATTTTTGTCCATTTCTGGCAGTTGGATTCCTTATGGCAAACGGGAATTATTTGAGGAACCTTTTTTGCTTTTGGAGGATATTCCTAAACAAAAAGAGCGGTTAATACCTGATAATTTTAAATTTCATCCTTTTAAACTCAATAAGGATTTGAAATATGGGATTATATAAATGTAACACAGCTCTCTGAGCTGTGACACTAGGTATAGTTTTAATTATTCATTTCACAGCTCAGAGAGCTGTGTTACCTTTTATTATGAAAGAAGCATATATTTTCGACGCCGTTAGAACGCCAAGAGGAAAAGGTTCTGCTAAAAGTGGCGCTTTAAAAAATATTAAACCAATAGCTGTTTTATCTCAATTATATACTGCCCTAGAAGATAGAACCAATCTCAATGATAAAGCTATTGATGGCGTCCTTTTAGGTTGTGTTGGACAAGTCGGTGACCAAGGCGCAAATATTGCCAAAATATCGACTGTTTATCATGGTTGGGGCGATCATATTGATGGGGTAACGGTCAATACTTTTTGCTCTTCTGCTTTGACAGCAATTGGCATGGCTACCGCAAAAATCCGTTCAGGGATGTCTGATATGGTTATTGCGGGGGGTATAGAAATGTTGTCGAGAGTCCCGATGTTTGCCGATAAAGGTGCTTGGTTTTCAGATAAAGAAGTGGTAGAAAATAGTCATTTCACCCATATGGGGGTGGCAGCTGATTTAATCGCTAGTATCGAAGGGTTTGATAGAACGGAACTGGATGCTTATGCGGCGCAATCGCATCAGCGAGCTGCTTTTGCTACTCAAAATGGGCATTTTAAGACCTCTTTAATTCCTGTTAAAAATGTGGATGGTACGGTAGCTTTAGCACATGATGAATGTGTTCGTCCGCAAACTACCGCTGCATCTTTGGCAAATATGCCCCCCATTTTTGGCGAACATGTAACGCCAAGTATTCGACAAAAAATCAAGGAACGTTATCCAAATTTAGACACGTTAAAACATTTCCATCATGTGGGTAATTCTCCTGCCATGGCGGATGGCGCTTGTCT
Organism: uncultured Saprospiraceae bacterium; assembly: GCA_964644655.1. Lineage (GTDB taxonomy): Bacteria > Bacteroidota > Bacteroidia > Chitinophagales > Saprospiraceae > JAFMDF01. Next base: position 13,097 of record CAZXYA010000088.1, read on the forward strand.
AATGCTCATCGGCAGTTTGGAAAAAGGCAAGGCGATGGGCTTAACACCACGCGCAAAAATTGTTTCTTATGATAGTACCGCTTGTGAACCAATTATCATGTTATTAGGTGGGCAAATTTCTATGGAAAACGCGGTCCAAAAAGCAGGCTTGACCATGCAGGATATCGACTTACATAATTTCGCAGAGGCTTTTGCTGCGACTTGTTTAAAATATCAAAGAGATTTAAATATTGATCCCCATAAGTTTAATGTCAATGGTTGTACGATGACGATGGGGCATGCACAAGGGGCAAGTGGGGCTATGATTACCACTACCCTATTGGATGAAATGGAACGACAAGATGTGCAATTTGGGGTGGCAGGAATTAGTGGTGGTGCTGGATTGGGCGCTGGAATCGTCATAGAAAGAATATAATAGGCAAGCAATTTGGTCGTATATCAAATAGGTTAATTAGATATTTGTCAAGGAAATCCTAGTGGTAAAATGAGCTTAAATGGTGGGCGATACTTTGAAAGTATCGCCCACCATTTAAGCTCATTTTACTAAATATGCCTACTAAACATGAGGTAGTTAAATTTTAGGATGGTTTCAAAATATAAACCAACTAAACTATATTCGACAAAAACTTTGTGGACTTTGTTTCTTTGTGGTGAAAAATCAACTGCTTTAATACGCTATCAGCAACTTTTTAAATTTCAATAATCCCTTTAGGGCATCGAATTTTTGCTTTTATTGACTTGTTTTCTTGTTTTTTAATCACCAAATCAAGTGCTAACTCTCTTAAAGTAGGTACTAATAAATTGGGTGTTGGATGAGTAAAATGCATACTAATCAATTCACATTGATTAGGCATAGTATCGGTTGGATGCACTTCCGAGTTTTGCCAATCGGTCATAAAAGGCATTACTTCTACTTGTGGGGCAGCTAAAGGCATAATCATTTGCCAAGTGAGTACCTTTCCGCTGGTTGTTTTGCGCTGACCACCTTCGATACACCCCATTTTAGCGTTGTATTTTTTTAAAATTTGACTATCGGTTGGTAAATTAGTCGATTTGAGGGACCAGCGAGTAAATTGAGCACCTTCTAAAAAATCTACGCCCATCCATCTGGGTGGGTTGATTGCTTTATTTGTGTCGTCTGCTGCTAATATTTCTAAGTATCGTTTATTCCCTAAATTGACGACCGCATTTTTAGTGCCTTGGGTCGTATGATACCCACCAAAAGCAGGTCGGATACCTGAAATTTCTTCAAACCAATCCATCGCTGCTTCTAAATTGGGAACGGTGTAAACAATATGATCTATTTGTCTCATGATTTTTGTAGTGCTTGATAAATAAAATAGGCACTTCTCACAGCACCATCCATATAACCAGGGTATTGAGCGGCAGTCTCGGAACCTGCTACAAAAAAACGCCCATTTAGGTAGCTTTGTCTATAAATGGTATGTCCATTATTTTGATGGGGCATCATATAGTCTTGATACGATGTAAAGGTAAACGGTTCATTGCGCCAAACAGTCTCTTCATAACTTAAATAGTTCATTGCTTGTTTGCCAAAATATTTCTGTAATTGTCGAATGACTACCTGTAATCTTTGTTCTTTGGTGGCGGTGTAATAAGCACCATTGATAAACCCTTTTAATCCAAAACGACTTAATGCCTCATTGGAATGGTCATACATTTCATTAATTGGTCCTGCGTTGCTAAAAATAGTGCCTGTTCCATTGGTGGTTCGCCAAAACGGTGTTTTATAAGCTATAGCTACTTTTATTGACTCGCCCATCCAAGTATGGGTTTGGTTCGCAACCGCTAACAAATCAGTTGGCAACGCAGGCGTAATCTCAATGGTATGCTTTAATAAAAAAGGTGGTAAAGTCGAAATAACAAAATTCGCTTGATAAGTCTGCTCCTTTGATTTGACCAAAAAAGTAGGACCTATTTGTTGAATAGACTGAATTACTTCATTGGTATCTATTTGGTCCTCCTTTAAATAGCTTGCTAAGCTGTTGATTAAGTGGCTACTCCCACCCTCGATTCTATAACTAGGATCTGGATTTGGTGGAATAGGAATCAATTGTGCCGTACTCCTAGCATCTGCCTCATAAATGGCTTTATCACTCATTAATTGTGGATAAATACCAATCTTCAATTCTTTTAACAGTTGTACTAATGCAGTATGCTTTTTTCCCAACCAAGTAGCGCCCATTTCTAAAGCAGGTAATTCATCGCTATAAAGGGTATTAATTCTACCGCCTATTCTAGCTCTTGCTTCGACAATTTTTACGGTTAATTTTGAATCTCTCAGCAAATAAGCAAGCGTTAATCCTGTTAGTCCACCGCCTATAATCAATATATCTGTATTTACTGTTTTCATGTGTTGTCCTCTGGATTTAAATATTTCTGGTTAATGTAGAAAGTACCAAAAGGAAGCAAAGAAGCAATCAACACGATAAAAGTGGTTTTAGTATCCCATTTCATTTGACTTCGAATGAATAAAGCCAAAAATATATAGGCCAAAAATAATAGACCATGAGGCATGCCTAATGCTTTTACTACTATATCATTATTCCCAAAATATTTAAGGGGAACACCAACCAGTAATAGTAAAATATAAGAAACGCCTTCTAGGAAGCTTGTGATTTTAAATATATTTATCATGTTTTAGCGTATATTCGATGATTAGCACCGCTGAACAATGTTCATTGATATAATAAAAAAGTGCAAATATGAGTAAAAAAAGAATGTAAATGACAATTTGGTTAGATAACAAGCCGATAGAGGTAAAAGATTATTTTAAATACCTTTTTTTGTGTTTGTTCAAAAATAATTGGTTGAGAGCATATTTAAATTAAACATGCTCTGAGTAGTAGCTTCTTGTAATTAGAATTTCCCTTATCTTTACCTCTTCCATATTTGCTGAATATCTAAGTGATGAGGCAAGAATAAATTGAGCGTGTAATTCTATTATAATGAGTAAACAAACAGAAATAACTGTTTTTGATACGAAGGTTAGAGTAGTAAAATTTTTGGACTCCGACTATTTTTGTATAACTGACTTAGCAAAATATAAAAGACCAGACCGTCCTGATTCCGTTATATCTAGTTGGATTAACTCAAAACCTAACCTAGAATTAATTTATCAATGGGAGTTATTGTATAATACAGATTTTAAACCCACCCCACAGGGTGGGTTTAAAGGATATGAAAGTTATTTGGCAGAAGCATTTATGAAAGATTCGGGATCTCCAACCAAATGGTTGACTTATACAGGAGGGAAAGGGTTTATTGTAAAAAGAGGACGATATGGCGGTACTTATGCCCATTCTACTATTGCTTTGCAATTTGCTAATTCTATTAATGCGAAATTTCACCTTTATGTATTGGAAGAATATCAGAAATTAAAAGTCGAACAAACCATGCGATTGGGCGACCCTTTTGCTATTAAACGCCATTTGACCGCAGGCAATTATTCGCTACTTGTCGCTTCTATCTTTAGTCAATTAGATGAACGATTATTAACGCATCCACAACCTTATAAAAGCCGATTGCCCTTTGCCGCAGAAGTAGATATACTCAATAAAATTGTTTTTGGGAATACGTCTAAAGAATGGCGCTTACATAATACGGATAAACCAACCGACCGAAATCAAAGGGATTATGCTACAATTCTACAATTGGCTATTCTGAATAACTTAGAATTTTTAGATGCAATGCTATTACAATGGGACTGTAGCAAAGAAGAACGGGAAAATCTATTGAAAGAAGCTTACGATTTTCAATATCCTATTCTAAAACGCTCCAAAACTATTCAACGAATGCAGTTAATGGCAGATAAAATGAAGGAGAAATAAATAAGTTAATGCGTTTTCTAGAGTCATTAGATTCAACAATTCCCAACACCCCAAGTTAGTAACTTTTCCAAAAACTCTGCTTCCTTTTTTGTATCTTTATACAAGCAAATACAGCTATTCGAATAGCGACTTTTTTGCCCAATCCATAACCTGTTTTTAATTATCTGAACTACTTCATCGACCCACTAAGATGAACAGTTCCCCTATTGTCTAATCTTTAAAAACATTGTCCATGCTATCTTTTAACACAACTTCTTTAGCGACCACTCAAACCAAAATCTATTACCTGTATCATTGGCTGCATACCAATTGGATAACTGTTTTTTGCTGTTGTCTATTGGTCTATTTACTTGCTCAAAAGAACATCACTTTACAGATTAGTTTGAATAATACCGCCTTAACAACAACCAATACCCCACCGAAAAAAACACCGACTACATTAAAAACTGCCCTACCAATGACTACTAACCGAGTCTTATCTACTCAGCAAAAAAAACAATTGGTCTATGTTAAGCGATTTGCTAAAGTTGCCCAAGGCGAAATGCATAAATACGGGATTCCAGCCAGCATCAAATTAGCACAAGGATTGTTAGAAAGTCAAGCAGGAGCAAGTATTTTGGCTACAAAAAATAATAACCATTTTGGCATCAAATGTTTTTCTAAATCTTGCAAAAAAGGACATTGTCGTAATTTTTCGGATGATTCACACAAAGACTTTTTTAAAGTTTATCCTTCTGCTTGGGACAGCTATCGAGCGCATAGCTTGTTTTTGCAGAGCGACCGCTATCGGCATCTTCGGACTTCTGCTAATGGGTATCGGGAATGGGCGATTGGTTTGCAACAAGCAGGATATGCTACGGATAATGCTTATGCCGATAAGTTAATTCGGTTGATTGAGGAATTGGGTTTGGTCGGATATGATGGATAATTTGAAGAGTTGTCGGTTGTCAGTTCAGGCTGACTGTAAATTCAAAAAGCGTCAAGGTAGGTTGATCTTCTGCGGAGGTATTAAAGGCCAATCCTGTTTGGTATAAATCTTTTACACCCAAAGCATAAAAATCATTAGCCCTTAGGTTTTTGTCTTTATGACAATGAAAGTATTTGGCGTCTGTAAAAAAGACCAAAGCGCCCTTAAAAAATTGAAAAAAGTAAGTAGAAACCTTCAAAGAGGAGGAAAATTTTAGGAGCTACTTATTTGTAGTTATTTAAATTAGGAGAATAGGGGGAATAGATTCCTAAATGTCCTAACACGGACAAATTTAAATATAAAGGATCTTTGACAATTTTTGCAAAAGCTAAATGGTTGGTTGACTTTAGTCAACCTAAAGGTATAAAATATAAAGATAATTACGGGTTGACTGAAGTCAACCAACCGAAAGAAATGCAAAAATTGTCAAAGAACCTTATCTATATTATTGCAAATTGAAATTTTTTACACAACCCCCATACAAAGAATGGTCAATGATTCGTTTTCAAGCTAGTAATTTTTACTTATCTCTGCTTGCTATATTCCTTTTTTTAACTGCTTGTAATAGTTATAAGCATCCCAATTTTTCTAGAAAAGATGTCCAAAAAGCACAAAAGGTCATTGGGGTCAATTTTTCTAAAAGTTCGATTGATACGATGTATCGCTATTTGGAAAGAAATCAGGCAGGCTATGATTCTTCTAGGGTTTACACTATAGATAAGGAAGTCTTTCCTGCCTTACTTTTTGATCCACATCCCGATGGATTTATTATTCCTCAAAAACAAATAGCTAATAATTGGTCCATATCTGAAAAAGTAACTTTACCTGCGAATAAGGACGCTATCGCTTTTTATAGCATCCCTCAATTAGCTGGGTTGCTGCAAACTCGACAAATTACAGCAGAAGCACTAGTAAAAATTTACATCAATCGCATCAAAAAATATGATGGCACTTTACAGGCGGTCACGACGATTACCGAAGAAAGAGCATTAGCACAAGCTAAAAAAGTAGATGCGGAAATAGCTGCGGGAAATTATAAAGGGTTATTGCATGGTATTCCCTATGGCACTAAAGATTTAATGGCAGTTAAAGGCTATAAAACAACCTGGGGAGCAGTTCCTTATAAAGACCAAATGATTGATTATACCGCAAGTGTAATTGAAAAATTAGACGAAGCAGGAGCGATTTTAATTGCTAAATTGACTTCTGGTGCTTTGGCAAGAGGAGATGTTTGGTATGGCGGGAAAACAAAAAACCCTTGGGATATTACACAAGGAGCAAGTGGTTCGTCGGCTGGCCCTGGAGCAGCTACAGCAGCAGGCTTAGTCGCTTTTTCTTTAGGAACAGAAACCTTGGGGTCTATTGTTTCTCCTTCCAATCGCTGTGGATTAACTGGATTGCGCCCTACTTATGGGCGAGTCACTAGATATGGCGTGATGTCTCTTTCTTGGTCGATGGATAAAGTGGGGCCAATGTGTAGAAGTGCAGTAGACTGTGCGATTGTTTTTAATGCCATTCGTGGAACAGATGGCAAGGACAGAACAGTTAAAGATGCTGCTTTTAATTATCCAGCTACGCTTGATTTAAGTACCTTAAAAGTAGGCTACTTAAAAGAACGTTTTGAAAAGGATACTACAGATATAGGTAAAAATAATCGAATGGCTTTGACTATGCTAAAATCAATGGGTTTAGACCTAGAAGCAATTAGTTTTCCAAAAGATTTCCCCTACGCTGTTTTTGATGTGATTTTACGAGCAGAAGCAGGTACTTTTTTTGATGAATTAGTGCGCTCAGAGGAAGTTGATAAAATGGTGCAACAGGATTATCGATCAAGAGCCAATTCCTTAAGGCAAGCTAGATTTATCCCCGCCGTAGAATATTTGCAGGCAAATCGACATCGTAAAGTTTTGATTGAAAAAATGCACGAAATTTTCCAGCAATACGACGTCATTATTAGTCCAACTTTTGGAGGTCGCCAATTATTAATTACCAATCTGACAGGACATCCAGCAGTTGCTTTACCCAATGGATTTGATAAAAAAGGACGACCGACAAGTATTACTTTATTAGGAAATCTATATGAGGAAGGTATGCTATTAGCTATTGCTAAGCAATTCCAAGAAAAGACTGATTTTGACGAGCAATATCCGCCTAATTATAAGGATTGAAGAAATTTTAGAAACGTTGTCAGTTGTCAGTTGTCAGTTAGGCTCTTACGTGAATTTTAACAATTACAAATTGTCGATAAATTTTTAAATTTCAATCTCAAAATCAACTTCAATTCCCACCGAAGGTGGTTTAAAATTGAAAATTAAATTTTACTTAGTACCTAAACAGCTGATAACTGCTTTAACGTAAAAAACCGTAAGCATTCTAAAAAGAAAACTTACGGCTTTTAGTAAAATGCTCTCAATGGAGAGCGTTTGATTTATTAGACTGCTAATTGGTGCAAATGGCGCCAATCATTTACGCTTCTACAGTAGCTTGTGCGCTATAGTTTAAAATGTTCTGAAGTGCAGAACGTGTAGGCGCAAAAGTAGCTTTTGGTAATTCCATATAGCCGCTCATTAAAGTTTGATAATTTTCAAACAAATCAGCATCTATAGCCAAAGCCTCTTGAATAGCTACCGTTTTGACGGTAGAAGTTTCTCTGTAAATAAATCTAACTAAATCGTTGTTAGTAAAGGTTTGCTTCATGAAAAATGTTTAAAGTAAAAACAGGAATATTTAAAATATTTTTTTTCTGAATTTACTTGTTTTTGAAAAAAAAATTACACCTATTAAACTAAAGCGACAATCGAATTATTGTATCAATCAAAAAAAATATTAGGGTTTCTATAACATTAACAAAAAGAAATATGTCTAAAAGTTAGTAAATCAAATTACTAATTTAAAAATAAAATTTCTTGCTGTATTTATTAAAAAGCCTTATATTTGCAGCCACATAGCGAAGAAAACAAAAAAGAGGGAGCAATTAGCTCCCTCTTTTTTGTGCCTTAACTAAAAAAGCGGACATTGATTGAGCAAAAAATAGAGGCTTTATTAGCCGAAAAATTTAAAGAAGAAGATTATAAAGATTTCTTTATTGTAGAAATAAAGATGCATAGCAATAATAAATTAGAAGTCTTTATTGATAGCGATACTTCATTACCGCTATCAAAATGCCAAAAAATTAGCCGTTATTTAGAATATCACATCGATGAAAATCAATGGCTCGGCGAGAAGTATATTATCGAAGTTTCTTCTCCAGGTATTAGTAGACCACTCACTTTAGTACGGCAATATCAGAAAAATATTGGTAGAAAATTAGCCATTAATTTTTTAGAAGATGGCGTAAAGAAAAGAGCGGGAATATTAGTAGATGCTAACGAAACGGCTTGTTTTATAGAAGAGAAAGTCGTTTTAAAAGAAGGGAAAAAAAAGATACGAACGACAGAAATTACAGAAATACCATATAATACTATAAAAAAAGCGGTGATAAAACCTACTTTCAAATAAAATTAAATCCCTTGATAATATCAAAAGCGTTATTATTAACAAGGATAAAATCTGACATAAAAATTTTAAAGCGATGATGAATCTCGTTGATACTTTCTCTGAATTTAAAGC
>CAZXYA010000089.1:0-21440 GCA_964644655.1 uncultured Saprospiraceae bacterium
TGATTGCGGCAGGCGTATCTTCCCAATTTCCCAATGTTGCTTTATTACCTTGGATGTTAGATGATTATTATGAAAGAAAAGGCGATTTAACTAGATTAAATTATAGAATTTTTGTGTTTTTTATGTCTCTATTGGGTTTGATTGTGCCTATTTTTAATGCCAAACCAATTGCTATTATGATACTTTCCCAAGCTTTTGGGGCCTTAGTATTACCTGCTACGGTTGCCTGTATTATCTACTTAGGAAATGAGGCTAGTCAGATGAAAGAGCATAAATTTTCCTTAGGTACAAATTTGATATTAGGGGCTATTTTACTTTTTGCTATTCTGATGAGCTATATGAGTTTTACTGGCATTTTTACGACGCTTCAATCTCTGTAATTTGCCTTTCTACAAAACACTTAAAAATGTACAACGAATAATTTAAGAACAAGGGATTTGACGAGATGCTATATTCAAAATTATTAACCATGAGCCAAGAAATTCCATTAGTAAAACTAAACACACAATTACTGCAAAAAACGCTCCCCTATTCTGCATCAATTCTAGAAAATGAAATTAAAGGAATTCAAGTAGAACATGTAGCTATTACTCATGAAAATGCAATAGTAGATACTGGTAAAGAAAGATATAAAACGATTTACTTATTTGTAAAAGGCAAAGGAAATATAATTGCAGCCAATACTAATTATGAGATTGTTCCAGAAACTATCTTCTTACCCAATATAGTTAAAAGTATCAGGATTAAATCGGCTAAAAATGAACCCTTGCATTACCTAAAAATATCTAGCAAATTAACTGCTCAAGACCAACTAGATTTAAAAGAATTTCCGATAGAAAACACTCAAAAGGTATATTATGCAAAATTCAGCGATTGCCAATCCTATACCGAACCCATTAAAAGTCCAAATACCATAAGTCGGACTATCCTTCCTAATAAAATCATTCCTAGAATAGCGATGGGAACGGTTCAAACAATAGGTCCTGATAAAGTTGGGGCGCATGAACACCCAATGTTAGAACAATTATTTTTAGGTTTATCAAAAAATAATTGCATCGTTTATGCAGATGCTGCTCAAATAAACTTTCTACAACATTCCGTATTGCACATACCATTAGGATCAACTCATTCGGTTTCCGTAGAAAAGGATGAAGTTTTATATTATGTTTGGATGGACTTCTTTTTAGATAAAAAAGGGGAGGAGTGGTTGAAAACACATATTGTAAATGAGGAGTAAATGATGGGAGTATAAAATAAAATAAGTATTAGCGTGTTAGATTGATATAGAGCATTAGGTCAAAAATTGATATTATTTATATGAATACATCCAAAATCCCTGCCTGCCGCAGGCAAGCGTTGGTAAACTAATCCGTTGGGTAAAAAATACAGTCAATGGAACTTGTCTCGTATTTTTAATCGGGATAATTATCAATTTTTTATCTGATTATTGAAAAGGAATAAATAATCAAAATCTAAAAACCAATTAAGATGGAAAGAAGAAATTTTATAAACAAAGCGTTTTTGAGCATTGTTGGAACAGGTTTTCTAGCAGGACTTTATGCAACGCAATTTGAGCCTTTTTGGCTTGAATTTGTTAGGCGTAAAATGCCCATTCAAAATCTCCCAAACAAACTAATTGGAAAAACATTAATGCAAATTAGTGATGTCCATGTTGGCAATAGATTTGATTATGGTTATATAATTCAATCCTTTCAAAAGGCGAAAGCATTTAATCCAGATTTTGTAGTTTATACAGGAGATTACGTTAACTATGAAAATGAAGAACAATTTCAACAATTAGCCGAAGTTTTAAAATATGCAGTTACTGGCAAAATGGGAACGGTTGGGATTTTGGGAAATCATGATTATGGAAAGAATTGGGCGGAACAAGCCGTTGCAGATAAAATAACCAGCCAATTAGAAAAAGCAAATATCAAAATACTAAAAAACCAACAGGAAGAGATTAATGGATTTAATTTTATCGGTTTTGATGATTATTGGGGACTGAATTTTGCCCCTAAAAAAGTTATGCAATTTTATGATGAATCAAAGGCAAATTTAATACTCTGCCATAATCCAGATGTTTGTGATTTAAATGTATGGAATGGCTATAAAGGTTGGATTTTATCAGGTCATACTCATGGTGGACAATGTAAACCACCATTTCTTAATCCTCCCATACTTCCAGTAAAAAATAAAAAATATACTACTGGTGAAATAGATTTAGCGGATGGAAGAAAATTATATATAAATCGTGCACTTGGTCATTTATTGCAAGTAAGATTTAATGTCCGTCCAGAAATCACCATTTTTGAACTTGAAAAAGCATAAGTAATATTATTCAACCAATCCACACCATCCTTATCAATCATACTTGACAAACCGCCACCTTCTTTTTCCAAATAATAAATAGCCGAAGGAGTAGTAATAATATATGCAGAGTCGCCACCAGCAGATTCATCTACTCCGTTTGTTAAACGTACTTTTTTCTCTATTTGCTCGGTGCAGGAGTTAAGCCCTAATAATAACAATAATAGTAGCAGGGTCAAATTTTTAAGATGCATGATTATATTCATAAGAATGTTGCTAAAACACTAAGCTACTACATTGCCTATTAGTTCTCAAATAATTGATTGTTCAATTTTAATAATTACGACGTAGGTAAGGGGAGTGTAAAAACGAATTTTTAGTGGCGAAATGATGGAGTTATTTTTTTGCCGTTACTTACTCAATATCTCACGTCTAACAAATAGTTGTTATGTATTATATAACATTAAACTATTTTTCATTTCTTAAAAAATGACATTAATTATGAAGAATTTTGTTTCTTTATTATTTACGCTATCTTTTGTTTTTATGACTCAATCTTGTAACGTCGGTCAAGGATTAGCAGGACTCTCTCCAGCTAAGGCTTTAGGTGGGGTGCAAGCTTTATTAGGGGGAGCTAGTAGCAATGCTATAAAAGGTTTTGCAGGCAATGTTTTGCAAAATGAGGTGATGAAAAAAGTATTGCCTCCAGGACTTTCCAATATTACAGGTTTATTAGGGAATTCAAGCGAAGGGACTAAAGCCTTAGGGTTATTAAATGGTGCTTTAGCGTCAGCGGTACCTAATGTCGCTACTTCCTTATTGGGTAATGCGACTAAAGGCATAGCAGCGGCTGATGCCTTGAATCTTTTGAAAGGTGGGGATACAAGTGCAACTGACTTCTTAAAGAATGCAGCAGGAAAAAATTTAACAGCGGCTTTATTACCTGCTATGACTAAAAAATTGACCGAAAATGGAGGCCTTGGTGCCATTACTTCTGCCTTGGGAGGCCAAGCTGCTAGTTTGCTTGGAAACGGTAAACCTTCTTTAGCTGATTTGGCTACGACTGGTGCGGTAGATGGTCTTTTTGCCTTGATGGGTAATGCAGAGAAAGCAGAACGTGCTAATCCTACCGATCCATTGTTGAAAGAAATTTTTGGTAAGTAAAACAATAGTAATGATGAATTATAAACGATGAATGATGAACGCCATTTACTTTGCCTTAAAGTTGAGCAAAAAATTAGATGGCGTTATTCATCATTCATCATTTATAGTTCATCGTTTTTAAAGCACTACGCCTCAACAAAAAGCCAATGATAAATATGATGAGTGAACAAAACACGAACATCATCCTGCCCCAGAGTGGATTTGGAATCAGTCCCATTAGTAAAATACCTCCACTCATACAAATCACCATCATACCCAATTTATTTCGTTGCTGTCTGTCAAATTCATCTTGTTGATTATCTGCGATAACGGGCGTTTCTAGATGCTTGAAAAAGCGATTCGTCTCGAATTTATTTTTGTCTTTCGATTCCTTATAGAAAAGAGAAGTAGCACAGAAAAAACCAGCAGTAATAAAAACATGTACTGCCAATGTAAGAATCAAATTCATGTCGGTAGCTTCTCTTTTTGTAAATTCAGGGATACCAATCCAATTGGCAAATACTTGCGGAGTAAATATTTCCTTCATAAACCAAGATAAAAATAAACCTAAGAGTACGGTTGCCCAGGGGGCCCAGCTCGGTGTCTTTTTGATAAAAATGCCAACAATAAGTGGTATCAACAAAGGCACCTGAATCATAGCCGAAAGAGACATCATCAAATCAAAAAGACTGAATTCTTTCAGCGATCTAAAAAACAATGCCATCGCAATAACCAGTATACCACTCATAAAACTTATTAACATACTCAGTCTCAACAGTTTTTTATCGTCCATTTGTCTGCCTCTTTTTGCCAAGAATGGTTGGTATACACTACGGATAAGAATACCGGTGTTTTTATTCAATGCGGAATCCATAGAGGACATCGATGCAGCAAATAGACCAGCCAGCAAGAGTCCTACTGTACCTACAGGCATAGTATTTCGAGTGAATACTAGATAAATCGCATCTGCTGCTTTATTACCTAATTCGGGGTAAGCAGAAGCAGCATCGGGATATAAAATGGCAGATGCCCATGGTGGGATAAACCAAATAATACTACCTACGCCCATTAAACACATAGCCAGCAATGCCGCTTTTCGAGCATTAATAGAATCCTTAGCATTTAAGAAACGAAAGGAGTCATGGAGGTTCATGATGGTGATTAGTTGCTTGGCTAAAAAGAAGACAAAAGTGCCGACCAGTAGCAAACCGTAATTCATATTTGGCCCCATGATAAAATCGGATGGAAAATTAGTTACTAGCTCGACAGGTCCTCCTACTTTGATTAGTGCGATAACCGCACAAGCAATTGATATGACCGCAACGACTAAAGTTTGCATAAAATCAGAGGCAACCACTCCCCATGCCCCAGAAAGTACGGAAACAAATAACACGGTAAGACCTGTAATAATAATAGTCATACTAATATCAGATTCAAAAACTGCGCTGGCAAATACGCCTAGTGCATTCAACCAGATACCAGCATTGAGTAAGGTGAAAATAATCAAAGTCCAACTAAAAAATAGTTCATTTTGAGGACCAAAACGCCCCTTAATGGCTTCCGTTGGTGTATCTACCCTCGTCTGTCGGAAACGGTGAGCAAAGTAAGCCCAACCACAGAAATAGGAAAAGGTATTGGCGAAAAATACTAAGCATACTGCAAAGCCATCAGTAAACGCTTTGCCAGCCGCACCAGTAAAGGTCCAAGCTGAAAACTGCATCATAAAAGCAGTAGAACCGACCATCCACCACAACATCCGACCACCACCACGGAAATAATCACTAGTAGACTTACTAGCCATGTTTCTGAAGGTAAAACCAATTCCGAGGATTAGCAGAAAATAGCCAGCAATTACTAAATATTCATAAATCATAGGGTTACGCTCCATGTTTTTAATTAAAATTAAAATTTAAAATGCCTATGGGGAAATTTTAAGCACCTGAGCAGAAATATTCGACACTTTTTGGGGATACTAAGTTAATGAGTCTTATGAGTTAATGAGCTTAGCATTTGGTCTAAAACGCTTTGTTTACCTCATTTATCTTATGAACTCATCAACTCATTACCCATTTTCTAAAGTGTCGATTAATTTTCATTGAAAAGATGACGAACATCTGTCCAGTTGCCATTTTTTCTAATTAAGTCAATCAGTTGTTGGTAAAAACATCCTTCCTTGAAAGTTTGGTAAGGGGCAAATGTTTCCCCTTTAATGTCTTTCACAAATTCTCTAACCAAGTACTGCCAATTTCGCTCTGTATCGCCTTTAATTTTTGGCTGGTCGTCGGCAATAGCCTGAGGTAAGGGCAGCTCTTGCCATGTTTTATTTTGTGGAATCCACGTATATAGCGGCCCATGACCATAATGGCCTTTAATATAAATGGCTCCCTTTGTACCATAAAACACGATATGGTCTTCATTGAATCTGGGATTAAGCCCACCATGTTTGAATAATACCGAAACTGGTTTGGTGGCAAATTGACTTTCCAACTGCGCCATCACGGTATAAGTCCATTCGACATTACTTTCTCCCCATTCAAGTGTAGGGTCGTTTAGGTCTTTAGGAATATGTTCTCTTCTCGTTTTGAAATTATGTACGCCTTTAACGATAGGTGCTTTACCTAAATCATCCCGCACCGCTCCGCTTATCGACAGAATTTTTTCACCTATTACAGACGTTACAATAGATATTTTGTGGGTAAAATTATTATTAAGCCGACCGCCACCAGCTTCTTTTCTATGCGACCATCCAAAGGGAATATCTCGCTCTAGATTGAAATGGGAAATACATTCAACTTCCACAGGTTCACCGATTGCGCCATTTGCCACCAGTTGTTTAGCATGTATAATATGTGGCATATATCGGAAGCTTGAAGCAAAAGCTGTTTTTACGCCTTTCTTTTTTGCCTGTTCATACAAAGCTATTGCGGACGTTCCACTATCTGTTAATGGCTTATCGCAAAATACATGACATCCAAACTCGATTGCCTGCGTTATTGATTCATAGTGCGCACCACCAGGAGTTCCTATAGCAACTATATCTGGTTGACAATCGATTAATGCTTGTTGCCAATTTGAGCCAAAGTAGGGAATCCCCTTTTTTTTGGCTATTTCCTTAACCACACTTGGGGTTCTACCAACAATACCTACGACATCAGCACCTGCATTTCGAAAGGCATCGGTATGTCCTTGACCAGCAAATCCAGTTCCCGAAATGAGTACTTTTAATTTTCTATTCATTTATTAAATTTTTGATTAGCTGTTTGGTTTTATTAATGTGAACACAAAAATAAATTAAATTTGTGTTCGCAGGAAAAGCAATAGCAAACTAATGCTAGAACAATTATTTTTAGGCTTATCAAAAAATAATTGTACTGCTTATGTAGATGATGCTCAAACAGCTTTTTCACAATATGAGGTACTTCATATACCATTGGGGGCCAATCATTCGGTTTCTGTAGAAAAAGACGAAGTTTTGTATTATGTTTGGATGGATTTCTTTTTAGATAAGAAAGGGGAAGAATGGCTAAAAACGCATATTGTAAATGAGGAATAAATGATGGGCTATAAAATAAAATGAGTAGTAGTGTGTTAGATTGAGAAGGGATAAATAATCTAAAAGTCAATTATCTTGGAAAGAAGAAACTTTATAAACAAAGCGTTTTTTGGAATTGTTGGAACAGGTTTTCTAACAAGACTTGATAAATCAACCTGATACACCTATTTTATTATTCAAAAGATAAATAAGGAGCAATCCTTTGTATAAAGCCAGGAGATAAGGCTTTTACTTTTTCTAAGTCCTTAAGTTGGACATAATTGCCATGATTTGTTCGGTAATTAACGATTAAATAAGCTTGTTTTTTTGTGATGTAGGGATGCAATTTCAATGTTTCTGCTAAAACGGTATTGATAGCAATCTTATGAGGAATAGGAGAGATGATTAATTGATGGGCTACTTTATCAATGGTGCTATCTGGGACATTATAAGTCGTTTTGAGTTGCTCAATAGATAGAAATCCTCCTAGCTTATCTCTATAATTGAGGATTCGTTTAGCGGTTATATCACCAATTCCTTTTAGACGTTTCCAATCTTCTAGCTTGCTATTATTAATGTCTATTTTAATGGAGCTTGTTTTATTATAGTGTTGAGGAATATTCTTAGGATACTTTATTTCATTAGTCGTTAAAGGTGCCTTTTTAGGAATTTCGATAAAAGGCGCTAAAGTTAAATAATCAGCTGTAGTGAGCCCATATATTTTTTTAAAATCTTCTTTTTCTCGAAACTGAGCACCAGTATTCCGATAATTTAGGATAGTTTGAACTAATTTATTTGAAAGCCCTAATGCTAATAGAGTGGTTTTATTCGCTTCATTTGGGTTGAATTTAAATGGGCTTAGTATTTTTTGCCTAGAAGATTTTTTCTTTTTGGGAAAGACTTTTTTTGGGAAAGAAGATGGAGATGATTCAGGGATTTTTATATAAGGTAATAATCGTTGATAGTCTGTCTCTTTAATACCATACACTTTTTTTAAATCTTCTTTTTCTCGAAACTTAAATCCTTTACGTCTGAAATTTATAAAGGTATTGGCAACAATAGGAGATAGTCCCAAATCTATTAATTTTTCTTTAGAGATAGTATTAGGATCAAAATCAAAAAGGGTAATAGTAGCAGGAAGTTCCGTTGCAGCTGTATTTTCTATTGTTTCCTCAAATTTAATAATTTCTTTTTCGAACTTAGAGAAATCCGTTTTTTGGGTCACAGAGAATTTTGAAAGAATAAGAGGAAGGCTAAAAAAGCAAAGTACTAAACTGGTGAGTAGAAAAATACCTTTTATTTGGTTTTTAGAAAAATATGCATAGTCTTTGAAATTTGCTTTCATAGGAGTAGAATAATTGATGGCAGATGATTCTACCCTTAAGCTCCCTTTCCTACCTGAGCTGCGAAGTAGCGAAGGGTGAATTCTCGTTTATCGTAGGATAGAATAATGACAGATAACTCTAAGGTATTATTTTTTGGTAAAAAAAATAGTAGGAAAGGTATTTTTTTTGGCTTGACAATAAAATAAATGGATGTTATATTTGTTTTTTATGAATTTTAATTTTTAATATACGAATTAAGTCCAAATAATTATTGGTTGAAAAATTTGGCAGATTACATTTTTTTACACTATCTTTGGTTAGGAAGATTAAACAAAACTATGAGAAAATGCTTTGAGCAACTCAAATCGCATTTTAATTCACACATTTTTAATGGTATTCCTTTATATACCATTTCCCTACCTTAAGAAGTGATAAGCTAACTCCAACTTGTCACTTCTTTCTGTTTTTAATATCTTGTAAATGTAAAAAAGGTAATATTCAAATGAATATCACCTTTTTTATTTTTCTTAAGCTACTAACTAGGTATTTAATCTTTGGTTATCTGACCGCTGACTTCTTTTGCCTAGTAGTATAAATTTTTTTAGAGATTTTATAATTCCTTTCGTAATCGAGCAACAGGTACATTGAGTTGTTCTCGATATTTGGCGACGGTTCTTCGAGCAATATTATAGCCCTTTTCCCGTAACATATTTTTTAATTTTTCATCAGAAAGCGGTTTTCGCTTATTCTCCGCACTAATTATATCTGTCAAGATTTTCTTTACTTCTAATGTAGAAACTTCTTCTCCATTTTTAGTCATTAAAGATTCTGAGAAGAAATCTTTTAATCGTTTAGTTCCAAACTCTGTTTGCACAAATTTACTGTTTGCTACCCTTGATACTGTCGAAATATCTAATCCTGTAATTTCGGCAATATCCTTCAATATCATTGGACGCAAAGTCTTTTGATCACCAGATAAAAAGAAATCGTACTGATATTGTAAAATTGCATACATCGTGCGATACATGGTTTGTTGTCGTTGGCGTATGGCATCAATAAACCATTTGGCAGAATCTATTTTCTGCTTGATAAACATGACTGCCTCCTTCTCCTGTCGATTTGCTCTTTTTCCTTTTTGATTGACTTTATAAGAAGTCAACATATCTTTATACTGATCATTGATTCTTAGGTCTGGTGCATTTCTCGAATTAAGGGTTAAATCTAGCTCACCATCTCTGTTAACAATAATAAAATCAGGAACAATGTAGTGTAAGTTTTTTCTATTGCCACCTCCATCATGACCACTAGCAGGTTTAGGATTTAGCTTTAAAATTTCGTCAATCGCATATTTTAAATCTTCATCATTAACGCCTAATTGTCGCTTTAACTTGATGTAATGTTTCTTGGAAAATTGATCAAAGTAGGAAGTAATAATTTTTAATCCATTCGAAATTGCTTTGAGTTCAATAGGGTCTAGGTTAGCATCATCTAGCTTATGATCCAGTTGAATCTTTAGACATTCCTGCAAATCTCTTGCACCGATTCCTGCAGGTTCGAATTTTTGAATTTTATCCAATAAATCATTAATTTCTTCTTCAGAAGTGGTAATGTTTTGAGAGAACATTAAATCATCAATAATCGCAATAGGTTCTCTTCTTAAATAGCCATCATCATCAATGCTACCAATGATTTGCTCTGCTACTTTATAAGCTCTTTCATTGGCTAAGTTTAATAAACCTAATTGCCGTTCTAAAGACTCATGAAAAGAACTTTCTACTGCTATAGGAATGGACTTATCTTCTTCTTCGATATTATAATTATCACTTCTTAATTTATAAGAAGAAGGATCATCTTCAATGTATTCTGTCAAATAATCGTCCAATTCAAATTCCTCTTCCTTGGTCGCTTCTGGTTCGGGCTCTGCATCTGCATCTTTTGCTTCTCCGTTACCATAATTATCCTCGACTTTTTCGCCTACATCAATTACTTCTTCTTGGTCTTCTGACTCTTCCAAGGCTGGATTTGCCTCTAGCTCTTCCTTGATTCTTTGGTCTAAAGTAGCCGTAGGAATCTGTAACAGTTTCATTAGTTGAATCTGTTGAGGAGATAGCTTTTGGAGGAGTTTTTGACTTAAACTCTGTTTTAATAACGGATTTGCCATGTTTGTTGCTGTATCTTTAGGTTTGCGCCGTTTATCTTTATCTCAAAAAAAGGGGGAAATTTAGAAATAGGAGTTTAGAAATAAGCTACGAAAATTTCATGCAGGTATTTTTTCTTTTAGCTGCATTAAAATTTGTAAGTTGTTATTTGCTAGAGCCCTTTAGTAGTTGGATAACATTTGTAGAAAGTGGTGATTATTTAGGAAAGATTTAAGTAAACTATTTCTTTTCAATCACCTTAACTTCTTGCAATATAAGCCTTTTTTTAGCACATTATCCAGCTTTGAAACGACTTTTTTATCAAAAACCTTGCCAAAAATATATAAAACGTTCTTAATCAGGCTTTTGTTTGCTAAAGTATTTCTTTTCCCCCTAGAAAATAAATGAAATACTTTAAAAAAATAGTCGCCATCTTCTTACGAAAGTAATCTATTAGTGTTTTATAAATGTTTAAATAACTAAAAATAATTGAACTATAAAAAGGAAAGGAAGTAGGAGGGGGAAATGAATAAACAGTACTTAAGGGGTGTCTAGATTTGACAAAATTCTAAAATATTTTTATTTTTTGTATAAATTATTTTTTCCAACAATTTTAACCCGAAAAGTATAGCTGTTTTGAAAGTCACAAATAATCAGTTAAATGAAAAAAGTGGCTAGAATCCTCCAAAAGCATCTACATTATTTTTACTGTAAGGAATCTTTAAAGCGTCTAGTGGTGCATTTTTGACTTTAATGGTAAAGAAGTAAGTGCCACGTTGAGGCTGCCAAGAAAAGAAGGCTTCCCAACAATGTAAATCACGAGTGATGCGTAAATCAGGGTAAGTGGTTCGCCTATTTCTGAAATCATAGCCGATATTGCCAAACCCTACGCCCCAGTTTTCGGTCAACTTAATTTGTTGTATCGTAACGTTTATCGAATGCGTTCTAATTTCCCATTGGGTTTGTTGATTCGCATCTTTAGCAGCATTAAAAACTAAGGAGTGATTTAGGTTAAACCCTTCTAAAAACTTTAAGAATCCATCTTCTGGTTGAGGTGCTTCATTTTGTCCAGCAGGGCCTCTTCTATTACCACTTTGTGCGTTCCGACTGCTACTGTTCGGACTATCTTTTTTGAATAATTTTTTTAAAGTATTGACTGACATTCTAGTATTAAACCGAAAGTTAGCTTGTAAGAATCGTAGTGGTCTACCAGCCTCTCGCCAATAAAAAGTATTAATCCGTCGATTATTGGAATTAACTGCATAAGGATCCCAACTAGCTGTAATACCAATAGTAGTCATTCCTTGTAATATCCGAGTTGTTGCGCTTGCACTAACTATACTAAGTTTAAGCGAATCTGCAGCAAAGTTATAATTTCCTCCTACTCGAATATTATCAAATATTTTTATCTTTTTGTCAATTGAATCTTTCTTTGAATAATATTTTGCTTCAAAGATATTATTCAAGGAATAGTTCATTAACATTTGTCGGTTGCTAGATCGTGGCGTTCCATAAACTCCTCCCTGAAAAATATTATAGGTGGAACGGTCATTAAATTCCTCTCTAATATCTGTATCTACAGTATCTATTCCACTTCGGAAGAAGCCGTCTCTATTAATAGAGGCTGGAATATAGTTTAAGGAAATGCTGGGTTTGAGTGTATGTCGAATTCCTTTTAAACGGCCTTTCTTAAACTGAACCGTACCATAGAGAATCGTATTAAAAGAAACACCAGTAGATAATTCTCTAAATGCTTCGGGGTCAAAAAGTGTATCAGTTACGATTGAACCAAACCCAATTGTATCTAAAATATTTTCTGTGGTATCAAATTCTGTTTCTATCGTAGGGTCAAATTGTTGTCGGATCGTATGAAAATTCCAAACCTCTTCTAAACGAGCATTCGGAGAAACATTAATATATTTCAATAGATTAAAGTTCAAATCTGTACTTACATCATGTCTAAATCCAAAGCGGGCATCATCGAGTGTTTGTTGAGAAAATAAGGTCGTATCTGTGGCAATAAACCTATTTTGTGCTTGGGCATTATAACGAACAGATACTTTTTCAAACCATTTTTCCTTACTACCACTACTTCCTTTTTGTTTGAAAGGATACACTCTATCCATTTGAAAATTTAGCGTTGGTAAGCTAATGTTTACTAGATTGGTCTGCGTATTTTGGGAATGACTCATATTAGCAGATAATCTGAATGGTTTGTTTGGAAATCGTAGACTATAGGCAACATTTGAGGAAAGTTGATTCTGCAAAACACTTCGAGCATCATTATTATTGACCTGCTGAAAGCCGTTTCCCTGAATATTAACACTACCACTTAATTGACGAGTAGGATGGGCTTTGCTATCTTGGTTATGACGCCAACGAATAGCATAAGTATTCGTTCGATTAGGATTGCCTATTTCTCTTCTACTAGCATAAGATAAATTAAAATTACCATTATATTTATAGCGTTTTCGATACCTAGAGTCAGCTGTGATACCCCAGGTCCCATGCCAATAAATTTGTCCTGTAGCTCGTAAATCAATGTAATCATTGATTGGAAAATACCAGCCAACTTGATCTAGACCAAATCCCAATTGTGGAGAAAATTCGTATCCTTGGGGGAAAATTAGCCCTGTACTCTTAAATTGTTTGAGCGGAAAAACTGCAAAAGGTAAGACTACAGGTAGCGGAATACCAGCAATTTCTAAATTAGAAGGACCTGCTACGACGACTTTATCTGCAATTACTTTTTGTTTGCTACTGCGAATTCCGTAATGTGGATGCGGCAAATCACAGGTTGAAAAAATAGCTTTTCGATTATATAAAATATTTTCAGTAGTTACCTCACCTTTAATCCGTACTTCTTTGGAAACAAACTTGGTTTTTGTACCTGTTAGAAATAGATTACTTTGAGTTGTAGAAACACCAAAAACCAACCCCTTTTGGGATTTGAAATTATAGCGCATCTTGTTCGCTTGGAAATTTTGCGACCCGTCCGTAAATGTTGGTTTTCCAGCTAACTGACCGATGCTATCAATATGCATTTGTGCTACGGCGATATTACTATCCAAGTCTACTACAATATATCCTGCTTTTAATTCAATTCCTTGATACTTGACAAACGCATCGCCATATAAATGCATTTTATTTTCTGCATTATCAAAAACAATAGTGTCTTTTGATCCAAATTCTACTTTTTCATCTAATGCATTTTCCGAAATATTGACAGCTGGTTCAGCAAGGGTAGTAGTAGGAAAGGAGGTAGTAGGTGCTTGTGTGCTAGGAAGCGTATCGTTTGAGGGAGTCAAAAGCCCACTAGGAGCAATAGGCTTGCCCTTAGACAAGCTATCTATTTGCCCATATATTGTTTGAAAACAAACAAAACCTAAAAAAAATAAACAAGCAAGCGTTTCTTTCAACCGAATAAATGATTATCTTGTGTTAAAATTTTTAACTTTACCTATTAATGGCAGAAAAATAAATTACCTATTTAAAGATTATTCCAAGTTTTTAAATACTTGTAAATCTGAGATAAACAAAGTAGTAACTTATCATTTGCAAATTATTAGACTACTACAAAAAGGGCAAATTATTAAAAAGGAATAACCTATTGTTAACGCCACTTTTAGTTTTAATAACTATTAATTTGCTTTTTTTTATACAAAAAAGCGTAAACTAAATGTTCTCCCCTTCCATCTCCTCCACTTTGTCCATTTATACGGAAAAGTGTTTTACAAAGAAACTTAGCTTACAATCAACAACCTAATTTTACAAAAACAATTTGTAAATTATTAAATCACAACTTTAATTTAAAAGCGGTATAATAATTTATGTTTTAGCTTTCATTTCTTGACATCGATTGCAATCTACAGACACTATGAAAAAGGCAGTTTATATTTATTTATTACTAGGCATATTATTTTCTTCATATGCCTTTGCTCCTTTGAAAGTACCAAAGGAAATAGTTAATTCTTCTAATAAAACAACGCTTTCTGTAAAAGAAAGCAAAGATAACGAAATCGGTAGTAATGGTTACCGAATTAAAACCATTGTGTTAGATGCAGGACATGGAGGCAAAGATGCGGGCTGTAGTGGCAAAACATCTAAGGAAAAGCATATTGCCTTAAATGTTGTCCTTAAATTAGGTCAAGCCATTGAACGGCAATTTCCTTCTATCAACGTTATCTATACTCGAAAAACAGATGTATTCATTCCGCTTTATAAGCGAGCAGCGATTGCCAACAAAAATAATGCTGATTTATTTATCTCTATCCATTGTAATGCCTTAGGACATAAAGCCCATTTAGTGCATGGCTCAGAAACTTATGTGATGGGCTTGCATACCGCAGAACATAATTTAGATGTGGCACGTCGGGAAAATGAATCTATTCTTTTAGAAGAAGATTATCAAAAAAACTATCAAGGATTTGATCCAAATTCTGATGAAGGACATATCTTTTTATCGATGTTTCAAAACGCTTTTTTGGATAAGAGTATTCAATTTGCAGAAAAAGTAGAAACCAAAATAAAAGTAAAAGCACAACGGAGAAGTAGAGGAGTTAAGCAAGCAGGATTTGTGGTGCTTAAGGAAACAACAATGCCTAGTGTTTTAATTGAAACGGGTTATCTTACCAATGCCAATGAAGAAGCTTTTTTAGTTACTAATGCGGGACAAAATAAAATGGCGAATGCCATCTTTGAAGCATTTATTGATTATAAGCTGGAAGTAGAAGAACAAACAGCTGAGCCGCTTGCTGCACTAAGACCTCAAACAGTCGCTTTAGTAGCGCCTGTTACCAATACTAATATTATTGCTGAACAAACGAGAACGCTTGCTAAACCGACGACTTTTCAATCCCAAAAACAGATTCAGCAAAGCATAGCTTCACCAAAAAATATTCCTAATAACCTAATCGTGGATAATAAGCGAGCGGAAATGATTCCTCCGAAAGCTATTGAATTACCCAAGGTTGAAACACCCAAAATTGTTTTTAAAGTTCAATTAGCCGCTTCTCCTGCCGAGTTAGAAACTTCTAGTAAAAAATGGAGCAAGATTCAATTTGTAGAAGTTAGAAAAGAAAAGAATTTATATAAATATCTGACAGGAAGCCACTCCGATTATCATATTGCTCTTAAAAATAGAAATGAAGTATTGTCCAAAGGATTTAATGGTGCTTTCATCGTTGCTTATAAAGATGGACAACGCATCTCTTTACAAATAGCGAGGCAAGAAGTAGGTAGATAAATATTATGAATTGGAAAAAAATAAAGGAGCAGCTAGTCTATAAAGGTTGGCGAGGCATCCTCCAAAAAACCTTTGAATTGCCTAATGGTAAAACCGCCATTTTTGACATCATTCAAAATGCGGATTTTGTAACGATTGTCGCTTTTACCAAAAATAAAGAGGCTATTCTGGTAAAACAATATCGTCCTGGACCAGAAATGATGTTAACCTCTTTTCCAGAAGGAAAAATCGAAAAAGGGGAAGCGCTAAAATTAGCTGCGGCAAGAGAACTATTAGAAGAGACCGGTTATCAGGCTGATCAATTTATTTTGCTTAAAAGTTTTCGATCTGCATATACGACTCAACGACAAGTTTGTGTGTTGGCTTTAGATTGTGAGAAAGTCGGCATCCAAAAATTAGATACCACCGAGTTTATAGACGTTTTTCTGCTACCTATCGAAAAGTTTCGCCTGATTTTAACTAACCCAAAAGATGATTCGTTTAATAATGTAGGAGTAGGCTATTTGGCATTAGATTATATGGGTTGGTTATAAATATTTTTCAAATAAAAAAAGTATTTGTATTTTTACTTTAACTATTCACTATCAAGATCAACAATAGGTATTTTTTCTACCATAGCTTGTTTTGTATTTTAATCGGAATAGTTATTTAAGTCCACATAGTTGGTTTTATTCAGCATCTTAAATGAACTTATATGTCTTAAATGGTAAAATAAACTACATTGTTAGACATGCTGAATAGTTACTTTTTAATGTAACCAATTACATATATAACATTCTCTATCGTACACTTTTTTAAAAACGCCGCCTTCTCCGATAGTTATCGGAGCTAAAATATGGAGTTTGGGATTAGCAATTTATCATCATCAAAATAAATTACTCTAAAATTGGTGTATTATTATTGTCTATCTAGTATCAAGCATCCAATATCCAGTATCAAGTAACAAAAAACATCTAATTGATTCCTTACAAATGAGTGATTCTAACTATTATGAAAGAGCTAGAGAAAAGGTAGAAGAAAAGAAAAAATTTCATAACCACCTTCGTTCTTATATTATTGTTAATATGATTATGTTATTTACGGGCGTATTTTTCAGATCTAGAGGTGGTTGGATGATGGTCGCTTTTTTCTGGGGGATTGGTCTTTTTTCTCATTATGTAAAAGCTTATGGATTTATGGGTTTAGGAGAAGATACGGACTGGGAAGACCAAGAAATTGAAAAAGAAGTAAAACGCATGAAAGCGAGGGCAAAATACAGAAATGACCGTAATCCTCCACATGATAAAAAACAAGAAGACTTAGATTTTGATATGGATGATTACTTGGATTTAGAACAGCCTAAACCGATGCCTCGGAAAAATTATAGTGAGGATGATTTGGTGTAACAGTTTGCAGTATTTACAATTGTCAGTTAGTAAGAGAGCTATCGGGAAAAATCTTGTCAAAAAAAACCTAAAAGTAACTACTTAATTAAGTTAACAACTTTATAAACTATACTCGTCAAAAGACTATGTGTACTTTATGGACTTTGTTTACTATGTGGTAAAAATTGTTATTTTATTATATCCTTTATTCCTCATACAAAATACTCTGTTTAAAATCTTTGGCTAATAATAATTGAATATTATTTAAGACGATTTCTCCCATTGTTTTACAATCTAAAAAGGATTTGGCTTTATGGTGATAAGATAATTCCTTTTTAAGTTGATTGACTTTCCGATCATCAGAAATGGTATCCTTGACCATTATTCTTAGCAAATGATTGATGCGCTGTCTAGACCTTTTGACCCTTGCTGCAATCATACTTCTTTCCTCCAACTGATATTGAGTCACCGTTCGTTTACTCATATGACCGACCCCTAGAAAAATAATCGGATTATTTTCTTTAAAATATTGAGGTAAATAAAAGCTCTTTCGACCTTCATAAGATTGTTGATCAAAATCAATGGCTCGAATTCTAAATTGTGACCCTTCGATGTCAGGGGTAATATCTACCACAAAATTATAAGCCCGCATATCTCCTAGTAAACGAACAAAACAACGCTCATTAAATTTGATGAATTCCTTCGCAATCCGAATCTGGTTAAAAGGCGTATTATCATTTAGATTATTTTCAATAAAACTATCTCCAGGAATGCCCGCCACATGTTCCTCTATCAAAGTATTTCTATCTACCAAATAAGTAATACGATTGGGGGATAATAAATCTTCTAACTCTAAGCCATATAGTCGAGAGGAATCTGCTTTTTTTACATAAAAATGGTCGTAATTATCATTCAAACGATTGATAATCCGAACTCGAAAAGGCTTCGTATTTCCAAAAGTACAGTAATCAATTCTAGCAACTGAGAGATGTTCTAATACCTCAAAATCTCCATCTGTTTTTAGGAGGGCATAAATTTTAGTTAAGGCAGTATCCAATTCTACTCTATCTGATTCTTCGTAATAGACTGTCTCCCATAAGGTATCATTCCCTTCGGCATCTAATAAAGAGACAGAAGTACTACTCCGCAACAAATCATCATACTGGATAGGCAATTGCGTATCTCGGCTATACCGCTTCAAATAAATCCTAAAAGGCTCATTAATTTTAAAGGGTATTTTCTTTTTAGAAGGTACATCGCCTTTCATAAACTTTTTTTATGGAATGAAATTAAGTACTTAACTTTGAATGCTCAATTTAATCTAAATTTTCTTAGCACACACAAATTTGATTTAAAAATGATGCAAAATCAATCAACTGCTTTAACAACTGCTTTTATCGCTGAAATTAAAAGACGGCTTTTTGAAGAAAGTATGTTTCGTTTAAAAAAATGTCTCACGGAATTAACGGAAGCGCAAATCTGGTATCGACCGAATAAATCTTCTAATAGTGTTGGTAATTTAGTACTACATCTTCATGGAAATGTTCGTCAATGGGTAGTAGCTGGTCTAGGAAAGAATAAAGATATCAGAGAACGGCAACAGGAATTTGACGAACAAGGGCCTGTTCCAGTCGCAAAGATGTTAGCAGATATGGAACAGTTAATGATAGAGGTGGATGCTATTTTAGATAATACCACTTCAGCAGATTTATTGGAAGTTAGGAATGTGCAGGGCTATCAAGAATCTGGATTGAGTATTCTAGTTCACATTACAGAACATTTTTCTTACCATATTGGGCAAATGACTTATATCGTGAAAATGTTAAAAGATAAAGATATGGGGTATTATGAGGGGCATGACTTGGAGGCGAAATGATTTTGGATGGTTGACCTTCAGTCAACCTATTAGTTCATAATGCAGAAAGATATACAGTTAACGGGTATGGTTGATGAAAACCTAATAGTCAATACTTTAATTTTGGATAGAGATAATTATTTGAACACTCTTTAATACAGGTTGACTGAAGGTCAACCATCCGTTATTCAATTATTTTAATTGATAAATTTCGATTTTATCTGCTAGAGCAATATATATTAAATCACCATTAATAACAGTCATTTTTATAGCCCCTAAATTCGTAGGTAATGGAAACGGATTTTCTTCTAAAATGGGCGGATTTAATAGATAAGTTTGTTTATTTTTCCAGAGTAATATTTGTTGGTTAAAAACTTGAAACTGCTCAATATCTTTAATAGGAATCGTTTGCTTTAATTGTCCAAAAATATCAAAAACAAACAAGCCATTTTCTTTATCACTTAAATAAACTTCATTATTTTTTTCTTGTAAAAAAGAAGGATTTAATTGTTTTTGGACTAACTG
Source organism: uncultured Saprospiraceae bacterium (assembly GCA_964644655.1). Taxonomy (GTDB): domain Bacteria; phylum Bacteroidota; class Bacteroidia; order Chitinophagales; family Saprospiraceae; genus JAFMDF01. The sequence goes on from CAZXYA010000089.1 coordinate 19,438, forward strand.
ATTCAAGTTTCTGCTTTCAAATAGTACGGTCCCTTCTACACTCAATTTTTTTAAAATAGCTGTTATTTCATCATAAACCCAAATACTATTATCATTGGCAAATGCTACTCCTTTGGGTGAAATAATATCTAAATCGTATAAATTAAGTTCTTTGATGACTGTTAAGGTTCTATCCAAAATAATAATGACTGCTAAATCTGGATAATAAACCAAAATATTCAGCGGGTTTTTTACGGCTATTTTATCGACTGGTCCTAAGCGGTTATTATTATACTCAAATTGTTGTTTTCCGTTTTTATCAAATTTTATGATTTTGCCTTTATCCGTCGCTACGTATAGATTTTGTAGGTTATCCGTGGCTAAGTAAGTGTTATTGATTGGGATGGTCTGGATTAGTTGATAGTTGGAATCTTGCAATAACTCCTTCCGTTGTTCCTCTTCATAGGAAGGGAAGGTTTGTGCAAAACATGAAGTAATTGCCAAAAAAAAGAGGGTGGGAATTAATTTACAGTATTGAGATGTTTTTCTTTTAACTTTTTCCCTCCCATTCTTCTCGCAATATTCCCATACCGATAGAATCATAGTATAAACCATTTATTATTCTAGCTTTCCTAAATCGTGCTTCTTCTTTAAAGCCCAACTTTTTTGCTAAATTTATCATTCTTTGATTACCTGACCATGTTCTTAAATCAAGGCGAACTATTTCTTTACATTCTTCGAATAAATAATCAATCCATAACTTTAAGGACTCATAACCAATCTCATTTCCCCAATGCTGTTTATCATAAATAGCTATTCCTATAGATTTCCAATTTGTTGCTTCACTTTGCCAGTACCAACTTACTGTTCCAATCAATTTATCTCTATCTTTAGTAGCAATAACTAGTCGCTTTCTTGGAGTTTGCCAATTTTCATCCCTTATTTTTTGTCGATATTGAATTAACTGCTCTTTTATTTCTTTTGTTGTTGGTTTAGTATAATACGGAGCATCATATTTCATCCATTCTTTTTCCCCAGTATACCAAAACTCATAGTCGACTAAGTCTTTAATTAACCAGTCTCGCAATCTAATTCTTTCTCCTTGTTTCATTTTTTGGGTGTTAGGCACTACCTGATAAAGTAAATTAATTATCATTTTAACGTGTCCCCCGAACGCAGCTATGCTGCTCCTAAAACTTTAACATATTTAGTTTACAGAGTATTTAATCTGTATAAACCTCTTCCAACTCACTCTCAAAAAACTGAATCGTCATTTGCTCCCCATCAAACACTCCATAAGAATTATGAAATAACCAATCACCGATATTGATATATCGACTTTTGCCGTTCGGTAACAAGGTATTAATCGGTAAATGTCGATGTCCAAAAATGAAATAATCGGCGGCAATTGTCTCCGATTTTTTAGAAGCATACTGGTATAACCATTCGTGTTGCATGCCGTAAAACTTTGGAGCTTGTGGCTTTTCCCCTTTGCTTTTTAGCACCCAAGTAGTCGCTAACCAAAGACCAAAATTTGGGTGTAGTCGAGCAAATAACCATTGACAAAGTTTACTGGCGAAAATCTTTTTTAGGATTTTATAACCGTAATCTTCTGGTCCTTTTCCATCACCATGTCCTATAAAAAAAGTCTTGCCGTTGATTGTTTCTAATATAGGTTTCCTATAAGTTTTAATACCAAATTCTTCTTCAAAATATTGGAACATCCACATATCGTGATTACCCGTAAAAAAATAAATGGGGATACCCGCATCACTTAATTCCGCTAATTTTCCTAAAAATCGAACATAGCCTTTTGGAACGGCTCGTTTATATTCAAACCAAAAAAATAAATCGCCAACTAAATAGATAGCTGTTGCATCTACCTTAATCTGATCTAACCATCGAACCAATTGTCGCTCTCTTTCTTTACTCGTTTTAGTCGCATTAATCCCTAAGTGAAAATCAGAAGCAAAGTAAATTTTCATGTGTCATCTAGTTGCCAGTTGTAAGTTCTCAATTTTCAA